>JBGVOQ010000017.1:0-106650 GCA_045126575.1 Candidatus Onthoplasma sp.
CTAATATATACAGGTTTTGTTGTTTTTGGCATAATATACTCCCCCTATGTTTACGTTAGTATATTATAATTCTTTACATTTTATTTGTCTACTAAATTTAAACACTTTTTAAAATATTTTAATTTTTGATTTTGTATTATCTATATTGCTCCTTCTATAAGCATTTTATCTGCAACCAATGCAATAAATTCTCCGTTAGTTGGTTTTTCGTTGCTAGAATAAATTTTTAAGCCAAATACGTTGTTGATATTTTCAATTTTACCTCTGTTCCAGGCAACTTCGATTGCATGCCTAATAGCACGCTCTACCTTGCTTGCGCTAGTGCTATACTTTTGAGCAATTGTTGGATACAAACGTTTGGTAATACTATTGATAATTTCTGGATTTGCAATTGCCAACTTGATTGCCTCACGCAAAAACTGATATCCCTTAATATGGGCAGGTATCCCTACTGTTATAAATATATTTGTTATTTTTTCCTCCATTTTGCCCATTATTGGATTATGGATTACATTTGTCTGAACATTTGCAGAAACCACTTCGCTAATCCTTTCCATCAATATTTCCGGGCTAAACGGTTTGATTGCGTAATATTTAGCGCCAAGGTTAATAGCTTTGTTAACAAATCCATTCAAAGATAATCCCGTGTGAACAATTATATTGGTATTTATATTCTCGTCCTTTAGTTTTTCCATAACCGCAAATCCGTCCATCTCAGGAAGCACTAACTCGGTTATGACAACGTCTGGTTTATGTTCCTTAATTAGATTAAGTAGCTCTGCTCCATTGCTGGCAGTTGCCACCATATTAAATTTATCGTTTGGTATTTTTTTTACAAAAGCTTCTATCACACTCTTGTCTTCATCCGCCATTATTAAATTAACAGCATTCTTCATAATATCTCCTTTCTTATTAACTATTTCCACTTAAAACACAGTGTAACCCAATAATATCAAAATATTTTACAATTTCAAAAAAGAACGATAATTTTTTTGTGCAAAATTATTCTTATTTTAAACATTTATTCAACTTTTTGTCGAAACCGCACAAAAACTTTGAAAATAGTTAACTTTTTTTGGTAATACATTTACAAATTTGTAAAAATTTTAAACATAAAGCATAATTTGATTTTAACGCCTATATATTAATTTGTAAGGAGGCATTATGAATCAAAATAATGTAATAAAAATTACCAATACAGCAAATTTGCCAGTACTAAATATAAAGTCGCAACTAACTATGAATATAGATTCTAACAGTCCTATCAAGCAAGTTGTTAATATCGAAGCATGTTTAATTGAATCACAGGCAGAATCAATGAACGGAAAGGCTGTTGTAAAAGGCGTTATTGGTGTAAAAGTAATTTATGTGGACTATGACAATATGTTTAACACCCTATCGGACACAATCAATTTTACCGAAACACTTAGTAATGATAAATTAAGCAACAGTTGCCAAATAACAATTACTAATAGCCAGTTTATAACCGACTTTTATAATGATGATAGGTCTTTAAAAATAAATTTGGAAGGAAACCTTGAATGTTTCTGCAATTTGAATAGTGAACTAAACTGTTTTAACAATTTTAACAGCAATTTAGTCACCAAGCAAATATCTTTACCGGCGTGGAGTTGTGTGGAAAAATTGGATAAATCCTCTAGCTACAACTTTGGTTTTAAATTAGACGGCAAAATAAACAAAATGCTATCGTGCGAAAGCAAACTAACACTTGATGATTCAAAGTGCTATGATGGATATATTGTAATCTCCGGTCAAATAATTAACAATATCACATGCGAGATTGATGGTGAGCCAAATTATATCAAATTATATTCTAACACCACTCCTTTCAAATGTGAAGTAGAAGCCTCTTCGTGCGATACGGATTGCGTGGCAGATTTAAGTAGTTATATAAATATGAACAATACTCAAATCTCTACCGAAATTGAAGAAAACTATACAAAATTTGATTTGGAATATAGTATTGTTACCAGTGGATATGTTTATAAAAATATTAATCTTGATGTTATTCAGGATGCGTACAGTTTGGAATCGGCTATCGAACTTGTTAACACAACTTATGATATATGTGAACGAGTACCTTACCTAAAAACTACAGAAAATGTGGACCTTGAATTATCGCTGGCTGAGGAAATTAATATTGATGAGATTTTGGGCATGGTAAACACTAGTGCAAGCGTTACTCAATACGTGGTAAATGACAATGTGGTTTTAATTGAAGGTGTTATTAACGGAAATTTACTATACCTTGATGAAAATCGTGATATTAAACATCTATCTACTCAACTACCTTACTCTATAAGTCTTAAACAGGATATTATAAATGAGGTTTGTGCCGCTAGATTAAATGTGGTACCAACCGCTTGCAAATGCAAAATTAAACGTGGCAATACTTTGATGGTGGATTATGAAGTTTGCGTTTCGGGAACCATATACACCAAAAGTTCTGTTTCAATGATTGAAGATGTTAAATTGGGTGAAGAATTTAATTACAATGACATTGCCTTTCAAATTTATCTTGCACGCTCAGGTGAAAGTTCGTGGGAATTGTGTAAAAGGTTACATATAACCAACGAGCAACTATGCGAACATAATAAAGAAACACCGACAACTTATGCCGGTGGTGAAAAAATAATTGTTTATCGCTAACGCTTTAACGTCTTATTAGATTTGTTACGTTGAATTGTTGTATCAAATAGGCGGATTAACTCGTCTTTATCAATGGTTAATGTATTTGTATCAAATATTGCGCATGCAAAGTTACTAAATACCGCAAAGATGTAATTATCCTGCTGCTTATAAGCCATTAATTTATTCATATTGCATACATTCTGCATTGAAACTTTATTATCCTTATAATAGGTTTCAATGCATTTTTCTTTGCTTATTTCGGTGGTGGTATAATCCATTTCCTCAATTTTTAATTCCTTTAAAAATTTCTTTTGATTGTGCACTATTATCAGCGGCATAATTAGGCTAAACACTTCCATAGCAATCAAAACTATTAATATTATCAAGTCCAATACAAAACTATTATCCTTAATGATATTAAACACCACCATAGCGGCAAAAATACCAATAAAAACTAATAATAGCACATTCATAATAATATCTTTTTTAGTTTTACGTAATTTAAATACGGCACGCATTGCGTCCAAACCTAAATCAACTGTGTAATTAAATTGTGAACTAATGTTTTGTTTCATAATTTCTCCATTTAATCAAATTATAATGTAGATTATTAAAAAAGTCAAGGAGTTTAAATTCCTTGACTTTTAGTTATTAAATTTTGTCAAAGCGTTGATATTTGCGCTTGCTTCTTCTACGAATAATAATGAATAATAATACTATTAACCCTACAACTGCTAATGAACTTGCAACAATTAGTATAATTAACCATAATGGTAGATATGTGGTTTTTACAACCACGCCAAATATAGCTTTGCCTTTATGCGCCTTAACTACAATAAATCCATCTTGTACAACATATTCTACATTTTCAGTCTTATCATTACCAGCATTTTGGAAAACTTTGGTAACCTTGTTTGTGGTAGGCATGTATATATACAAACCTTCAGGAACTAATTGATTTATTCCATTTATTTGCACGACAACTTCGTAGCCTATGTGTAAATTTTCACTTTTTAGAATTTGAGTTTCTACTAAACCTAAAATACTATTGTAATTACTGCTTCCTTTAGTGTAAGCTCTTGCAATAAGTTTACAATCTAGTGGAATTAAACACTTCTTGTCAACGTCCACAATTTTAAACGTTCCAACCCCGTTTACGTAAACATCTAACTCGTATGGGTGAATATTGATAACTATTGGGTCATACTCAAATGTATAGTTAATACTATCCACACCATTAATTGCTTCACTATAATCGATAATAACTTCCTTAGGTCCTTTAAATTTAGGGTCTACTTTTTCGTGATAGAACTTTAAATTTTCCTTTATAATTTCAGTGCTATCAAACTCCAATTTACCATCAAGTTTTAGATTGTCAATATTTACAGCAACCTCGGTACTTCCATCATTTACTTTGTCGTAAGCAACAAATCCCACAATCTTTAATGGCAATGGATTAATTTTGCCCACTTTTTCAAATGTTTTAGTATCACTATCAATAACGTAGTTTTCGCCTGTTTGTACAAGCTGAATATTTGTTAATATCAAATTATATAGTGATGACTCACTATTTACTGTAGAGCCCGAAAAGTCTGCTCTAATCTTACTAGCATCTAACTTAACACTATTTTTGTCAACTTCATACAATCCATCTAGTTTAATATGTTCAACTAGGGTTGCAGGCAAGGTTAGTGATGTTAGACCGTTGTATTCCTTAACAATTGGATTTGCCTGAGTATAATCTTTTAGTGTTAGCACTAAGGATACAGGTTTAATGCGGTACCAAACTTTTTCGTTATATACAATATTTACCGGTTGCGAGTCCTCAGTTTTGATTTCTGCAGTTAATCTAACAGGATAGTTGCCTGCATTTTTAGGTTTTCTATCAGTATATGTGCTACCGCCATCATGCGAATATTCGATAATAACATTAAAGTTACCACCAACAGAAACATCTGGTTGTCCTGGCACGATATTTAAACCTTGATAATTTGCATTGTATATTGTGGTATATCGATATTCTCCTTCTGGTGAATCCTTGTCACAATTTTTCAAGAAAATTCGTGGTGTTAATACTAACTGAACATTAATCACATTGCCACTTGATTTGTACTTATTCAATGCTAGCGAAGTCCATAAATCTTCTAGATTGCTCTGTGTAAATGGCTGTCCTTCAAACTCGGCATCCTCTACTCTAAAGCCTTTAACTATAAACGGGTCGGTTGCGGTATCCTTTCCGCTATATGTATAAGTTAACTGCACAGTTGAACCAAATGGTACATTTTGTGTAATATTGTTATCCGCCGCTCCTGATGCAACTAATGTGCCAACAGTTATGCTTAGTTGAACACCAAATTTGTAATTGATGTAGTTATAGGAATAATTAATCTCATATTCCCTTACCTCTAAATTGTTTGTTATTTGTATATAATTATTTTCTAGTGTTAATTCATTAGCTAAGGCGTCAATCATATCTACGCCAAAGTTAATATTAATCACATAATAAACTCCTACAATGTTACCATCTTCATATACTGATTCAACACTAAATTGGCTAGGAGTTAGATTACTATATACATGATTGTCACCTAATGATAAAGTTCTAAGTGCCACACCTATTGAAATAGGAGTAACCGTAAGCCTTAACTTATCATCTTTGCGAACACTATAAACATCTTGCTCGGTTATATCAACCCAGTCAGATTCGCCACGGATAATTTCTACCTTGTAGGTTGCCAAGTCGCTAGCAGTCATGCCATCATACATTCCTGTAGGTAGGCCGTTATTTTCAACCTTTAAATTAATAACCTTGTAATCAAACACTAGGTAGATTGTAAAGAAATAATTTTTGCCATCAAAATCAATGTTAAAATTTAATGGGTCAAAATCAACATAACCTTGACTTATTGTCATTTTTTGACTTTCACGATTATAATAGTAAGTTTCTTTTAATGCATATCCAGAGTTAGCATGAGTGTTATAAACAAATCTTGAGCCTAATGTAATTATTTGACCTGCAGCAACACTTCCGTTACCAAACAGAGATTGTTCCTTTTCATCTGCATCTACAGATTTAAATATAGCATTATACTCAATGTATTTTAATTTAATTGTATATTCGCTGTCTTTGGAAATTTGAGCAAGAGTGTACACGATATACTGTTTGCCATCTTGTCCAGCCACCTCGCTAACCTTTAACGATTGATTGTTTGAATCCTTAATGCAATCAAACATTGTACCTTCTCTAAATGAGGATTTATCAATTGCTATTTTAACACTGTTGCCGTGTTCGATAGCATCTAGCATAACGTATCTTGTAACGCCATCAACTTGAGTGTTTAATAGTTCATCGTTGATTGATACTAATGGATATTCGTACAAACCTTCATTTACGCCCATCGTTAAATACGCCTTAACCGTATAGGAACGACGTGTAAACTTTATGGATAGTGTAACTATATTGGATTCATCAGCATTATTAATAATTAAGTTTTCAAAATTATCACTACTTAAAATAAGACTTGTATTTTGGATATCACTTGTATTACTGCCAACCAAGTCGGGTAAACTGATATTTGCGATATATGCTTCGCTTACATAATATCCTTCTACAGCAATAGCAGAAATTGTGTATTGTCCTGTTACTACCACAGTTGCATTGTCCTGCGAATTACCAATTTGTACAAAGCCCTCACCGCCTTGATTGCTTATTTTGACAGTATATTCAATTTCGCTAAAATTAAGTGTTATCAATTGGTTTTGATGTTTGTTACGGTCCATTGTAAACGACAACACGTAAGCATCTTCCTGTATAATTTGCGCAAAATTATATGAATATCCATCAAATTTGTAACCTTTTTGTATTTTGTCCTTATCTACCTTGATAGTAAAAGTTTGACCTTCGGTAACATCAAATTCGATAACTGTAATTGGCTCAGCGTTTTGGTTGGCTTCGTCCGGATTACCCGCATCAGGCATTGTTGCGCCTTCTACTATGATATCATCATAGCTATATGCATTAGTATTGTTAATTGTAAGCATTATTTTGCTTTGCAATTTGTAGTATCTAACACTAACATTGTTGCACATTGTTATAGGTGATAAATGGTGATTGTATTCTACGTCTGATGCATTAGTAGTTTTAAAACTTCCTAATGGATATTCCGTTGCGCTACGCACGAACTTAGAGAATGTGTATTGGTCAGCGGAAGTTGTTGTTGCGCTATATACCAATATTGCATTTGGCAACATATTGTTAAGTTCAATATAGCAATTGCTTTCATCTTTAACCATATTAGCAATTACAGCTTCTGGAGTATTTATTGTTGCGTTTTGCAATACAAAACTTGTTCCGTTGTATACAAAATCGGTTGTATAAAACTTTGAGTCGGCTATAGATGTTATATTTGGTAAACTTATCTTATCGTTAGCAGCAATGCTGTCGCCAGCCATGTATAAATAAATTGTGTACCCTTGATAGGTTAGTTTATATTTGCCATCTTCCACCTTTTCTACATTGCTTTCAAAGGTAGCAATATCAGCAGCAATCTGGGTATCTAATGTGTAAATTGTACCACTAAGTGTTACACTTGCTTTAGCGTTACTTTCAAGCAAGTTAATCTTTACTTCCTCAATATGTGAGATTTGAAGTTTTGCTGAATGTTGTGTATTATACTCATCATATACACAACCCTTTGCGTCTAACGAAAATTTAGCTGTGGTATACTTGTATCCAACATTTATAGTAATTGCATAGTCAGTTGCAGTGTTTGGTTCAAAGGCAAATGTATATCCTGCTGCCAACAAGTCACTTGCATTACCATCTTCCAATTCGATATTAGTTGCTGACCAACCATTTATTTGATATTGGGTAGTTGTTGCTTTGATTGTAACATTAGCACCCTTAATCAACTTGTATTGATTTGGCGCCGTATCCGCAGTTAGGCCTTTATCGGCTGTTACGCTTAATTCAACATCATCAGCAAAATAATTATCTACATAGTTTACAGCAAATGAATATTCAACATATTCAAACACCATTTTTACTTCAGCATTTTCCGGATTTACACCACTCATGCTATATTGTGAACTAGTTTGTCCCTCAACTTCAAATTGTTTAAATTTGTATCCGTAAACACCTGCCGTTGGTGCGAAGGTTTGTGTACCACTATCTTTAACTATATTAACAATATCGCCTGTAGCACAATTATATGAAATTGTTTCGCCAGGTTTAACGATTTGCTTAATTTCACTATGATATTCAGTAAACTTGTCAAGACTTCCATTTAGATTGATTATATATGGTACAAAAGTAATTGTATAATCCTTAATTGAATATTTGACTGTAATTGTTTTTGCTTTGTCTATTTTAATTGATGCAGAATAACTGTTGGTTACTTCTGGCATTTCGTCTAACTTATATGATTCAAGTTTGTAAATGGCATCTCCTGCGCCAAATGATAAACTCATTGCTGTGTTGTTGTAAAGTAGATATGTATAATCATCAATTTTGCTATAATACTCAGTTCCTGGATTTGCTTCGATTGGTTTAACAAACTTAATTATGTCACCAACAGGGATTTCATTTCCTGAAGCGATTGACAATTTAAACATTTTGGTGTAATCAATACTAATTTCCACATCTTGTTTGATATCTAACTTGATTACTGCATTTTCAAATCCTAAAGCACCATTAGTGATTTTTTCTGCTTGCACATTCATTGGATTATTGTTAACAATTGTATACAAATCTACGCCGTTTACTTTAATATTTTGTACAGCCAAGTCCTTTACATACAAATCTTCTTTAGCAAGGCTTATTGTTAGTTGCATTGTGTCTTCGTAATAATTAACACCTGTTGCTTGTGTGGTATTGATAACATCCATATCAAAATAATCACTTAATCCATTTGCAAGGGTAACTGTATACTCTTGCTTTACCCATGTAGGTGTAACTTTAATATTTTGCGTAATTTGAAGATTGTAAGTTTCGGTGCTTGCATCTCCTGGTAATGTTATAGAATTACCTTCGATATCAGTTGCAATCCATTTATCAAACTTAAAACCAGGCTCCATTACCGCCTTTAATGTTGCACTTTCGCCAACAATAAAGAATGACGCTCCTTCAGCCGTTGCATGCGCACCTTCTACTGTGAACGTACCAGCCTTTTTAGTAACAACTGAAATGGTTGTAGCCTTTGCAGCCTCAAAAGAATATTCACAGTCACTGCCTAGGACTTCGGTTGTGCCATCTTTGTATGTGGCTAGCCAATAGAAGTCGTATCCAACATTTAATGTTGCCGTTAATGTGGCTGTTTGCCCTGCTTCGTACTCTCCAACGCCTTCAAAAGTTCCCGCCGCATTGATTAAAGGAGTTGTCTCCTGCACTGATGTTTCGTCGGCAAAAACATATTTAGGCACGTTTAAACTAAATGCACCGCATAGTGCAATTGCCATAACAATCAATACTCCTAAAATTTTAAATTTATTTTTCATAAGTTACTCCTTATAAATTTATCTGTTTTTAATAATGTAGCTAGCAGCAATTGCCCCATCACTACATGCGGTAACTATTTGCTTTAGTTCTCGTGAAGTAATATCTCCGCACGCAAATATTCCTTTGAGACTGGTCTGGCAGTTTTTATCTACCAGCACATAGCCTTTTTTGTTTGTTTTAATATCAACCTCAACCCATGATAGGTCCGGATTTCTGCCCAATGACACAAATAGGCCTGCCACCTGCAAATTTGCTTGCCTATGGGTTGATTTGTTTAATACAACAACCTCTTGAAGTGCTATATCTCCAACCAAATTTAGCACTTCGCAAGAATATTGTATAGTTAAATTTTTTATATGGTGAACTTGTTGCAACACGCTAGCAGGCAAAGTTTTGTTTGGCACTAACCAATAAACCTTGCTTGCCACGTTTTGCAAATATTTAATGTCCTCAACCGTTGCAGCGCTTAACCCGTACACCGCTACCGGCTGGTTTTTGAAAAAGTTTCCGTCACAAGTTGCACAATAACTTACACCTCGCCCTACAAACTTTTGTTCTTCCTGTAATCCCAACTGCGCCGTTTTGGCTCCAGTTGCAATGATTACATTGTGTGAAATATATTTACCCTTGTTAGTAGTTACTTGATATCCTGACTTTAATTGTTTTAATTTTGTAACAATTTCATTTTTCATATCCACATTAAGTGACTTAACTTGTTGACACAATGTGTTTGAAATATCGTATCCCGAAGTTTCGCTAACTGCTGGATAGTTGCTAACCTTATTTAGCAACGCAGTTTGTCCGCCCCAAAATTTGGATTCCAATATCACGCAAGGAGCATTAGCACGGGCTAAATACATTGCTGCAGTTAGCCCTGCTACTCCACCTCCTACTATTATAGTATCGTACATATATTTCACTCCTTTACTCTATTGTATAACCGTTACATAATACAATGCATTAAATGTTACAGTTATTTCTGACGTTATCGCACTATCCGCCACCAGTGGCTCTCCAAGTACGGTGTGTTTTACTGTATACATTACACCTTGTTTTCCGTCCACTGTTGATTGATTGCCTGCTTTTACACTTACTTCACGTCCATCTACTAACACTTTGTTTAGTACATAGTATGTGCTTTCGTCTACTTGTGGATTTGCTACAAATATGTGTATCTCCACTTCTGTATTGTATCCAAACGTTCCTAACGCTTGATAGTATACGTTATCGCTCAAATTAAACCATGTACTTTGAGTAGCTAATGTTTCGTCATCTTCTTCTATACCTGCACCATTGTTTAGTTTTTGGTTTAACTTAATTGAGTACTTCTCTGCTACAACCTCTACTAATATCGTATAGTTGTTGTTTAACGTATAATTTACCGTTGTAAAGCCGGATAGATTGCCTAGATTTGTATTTTCTGGAATTGATACATCATCTCGGTATTCTTCACTTACTTCAGTACCATTTATGCTTGCTTTAATTTGATAATGCTCGCTGTCATTTGCTTTTGCTTTTACCTTAAATTCGGTACCAAAGTCATAATACTTGCTAGGATTTATCTCTTTGTTGCCATTATCTAGTATTTGTACCGACGCTCCCTTTGCACTAATGTTGAATGTGTATTGTTTTACATAGTTTAGATATATCACAATTGGAACATTTCCCTTTTCATTAGTTCCAACTGTTGCCAAGTGCTGCAACATTGTTTCATCTACTATAAATTCGTCATCCAACTCTATTGCCGACTCTTGACCTTGAGGAGCCACGTAAGTATATCCATTAAATCTATATCCAGTTTTGTCCGTACTCTTGCTTAGTTTAACCTTACTTCCAGATTGAATATATCTCTCGTTGTCGGTCATATCTTTTACCGCTATACATTCTGCCGGTATTTCGGAACCCTCCAACTCACGAGCCTCTGTTGTTAAATAATGTTTAAACTCTACTTCAAATGGGATTTGCGTAAAGTTTAAAGTATATGTTCCATAATCGTCTGCTGTAAAGCCACCATCTGCAAATAGTGTAAACATCCAGCCTCCGTCAACTTCTTCCGCGTCTACTGTTCCACCAGCAAATCCGTATGAATATGTTTTATTAAATCTAAAGCCTACTTGTTCTTTGATGTAAACAGTTAATACATCTCCTCTTACCAAGTTAAATACCACATTTTTTATGCCTGTTTTATCTTGAACTACTATCCAATTAGCATTGTTGTTTACCTTAGCCTGTATATCAGCTGCATACTTATCTTGATAATTGCTCTTTAATTTCACTGCTTGCCCTTTGTCCTGAACTCGTATCTCCAACTCGATACCCACATTGCTAAACTCTATAATACCATCTGCAACTCCATCTCTGTCGTCATCATACATATCCACAGAGTCGCCATTTTCAAGCACTTCCACAGTAATATCTTTTAATACTTCTGGATTTAGTTGGTATAGAATGTCAAACTTATCGCCTGTGTAGTACATGCCTGCTGCTGATATATTATCACCATGAGCACTTACGGCAACTAATTCAAATATGTTATCTCCAACAGCATTCTTAATAAGGTCATACTCACCTATCTCGTAATGAGTGTCATTGTATGTAATATATGCTGTTAAATCATACGTATTAGGCACTATCTTTATTTTTGCAGTTGAGTCACCTTTTAACGTATATATCTTGTTGTTGCCAGGGATAATTGATAATTGGTCTATCTTTTCCTTTTGGCTTTCATCTACATACTCTATTTCAAAGTCTATGCTTCTGTAATGGTTGCCCGCAATAAAGGTTAACAATATGTCTTGACCCCAATAGCCGACATACGTACTTTCCTTTCCATCGCTTGTAACTTCTACTTTAAACTCTTCATCCTTTAAACCCTTAGCAATTGTTTCGCTACCTATCATAAGCACTCTATCGCTTAGGTTTTGGTCGCCCGAATCAACAACTTCAAATTCCATTGTTACTACAGGCGCAACATCTACATAGAAATGTAGCACTCTATCATCTTCTACCAATTCCACGTACTGAGAATAAGTAATGGCTTGGTCTAACAAACCGCTTGTTACATTAATGTTATATTGTCCTAAATCCTTAGCAGGATACATAGTCATAAAGTCTTTAATAGTTATCGAACTACCAGCAGTCTTTATGTACAATTCTTGTAATATGTATGCTTTACCGCCATAAACATATGTTACAAATGTATATCCATCGGCACCTTTAAGCATTGTGATTGTGTAATTGTTGTTGCTTGGTGTTTTATCATTTAATGTTAATGGGTATCTATCCATTGTAAACAACTCGCCACTTGTAGATAGTTCGTATGGGTCTCGCACATCGGCACCTGTACTAACATCTATTACATGGACTTGTATGTTAAATTCCATTAATTTACACTCTGAATATCCATATAAATCTTGAACTAAATCAGTTGTGTAATTGCCCTCATAATATGTCCTTAAAAATTCTGCATCAACCTTAAATATAAATTCTTGTGTATCGCCAGTCTTGATTAACACATTGGTCGTATCTTCTTGGCTGTACTCATTCTTGTATATATACCAATTCAAATGCTCATAACCAAGCTCAATGTTCATATAGTTGCATATACTGGTGTTATTTCCAACAGCATTTACATTGACATAGTATGCAAACCTACTTGATACCGTTTCAGTTCCCATTCCATTTACGCTTGTTCCTTCATAATTCAACTGGATATTTCCTGCCTGTGGATAATATTCATAACTTTCGTTAACCGTTTGATAATTAAACTTATACTTAATTGGTTCAAAGTGAGCCTTAATAGTTAACAGGTCTTGGTCTTTAAAGTAATTTGTTATATTTGGATTATCCTTTTCATCTTCTGTAAAGTCCTTGCCGTATTCATATTTTTGCAAATCAATTGAGACACTTCTTGTGTACCTTCCATCTTCAGAACCTATATATTTGCTCTCATCATTATCGTAATTGTTGCCGTTTAACTCGCTAATATTTGTTCTTTCAGAGTCTGTAACATCATATTTAAAGTTCCTAAACCTATAACCAATAAATTCATTTAGGCTTTGGTCCTTGCTTTGGTCTACAGCCTCTATTGTTACACTATTACCAAAGTAGATTGGTATATATTTATCATTTCTATATATGTCATTAGCTGCAAGAATTTTAACATCTGTGTTAAGTGTTAGCTCATCATCATTAAGTTCTTCCAGTGTTGAGTAATCATCACTTTCACCTAATAGTTGTATATATTTATACAAATCTGAATTTTCTAAAACACTAATATTATTAAACTCATATACTACATAACCAAGTTGACCGTTGTTGTATGCGTATATTACTAAGTGATATTGTTTATGGTCTATCAAATTGCTTGTTACTTGCTCAGTTTCAGTTACTAACACATATCCAACTGTGGTTTGGTCCTTAGCAGTGTTTGAATCGTTTGGATTTATCATATTGTATATATCTAAATTTAGTATGTTTCTATACCAATAGATATATATGGTAGAAACTACGTTACCCGATTCATAATCTGAAATTTGTGTATTATCTGCCGGTATGTTATATGTGTACTTCCAATCTAGCTTTTCATCAACTGTTACATCACTACCGTACTTTTCTTTAAGCTTTT
Source organism: Candidatus Onthoplasma sp. (assembly GCA_045126575.1). Taxonomy (GTDB): domain Bacteria; phylum Bacillota; class Clostridia; order Christensenellales; family UBA1242; genus Onthoplasma. Next base: position 13,776 of record JBGVOQ010000017.1, read on the forward strand.
GATCGGAAAGAGTTTTATGATACTCTTCCAATTCTGCTGTTTGATACTTATTAATCAATGTATATTTATTGTTTTCATCATTTCCAGTACCTATTGCATAATAGTACTGCATTTCATAATAATCTATTTCAAATGTAGGTAAATATTTTTTAGCCACCTGGCCAGGTTCTGCATTTTTACCGTTATAGTAAGCATTTTCAATATATGCACATTTCTGATTTTCATCATAACCAACCACCTGGTCTTGTAGTAGGTAAATGTAGTATACATCCTTACCATCTTCCGTTACCTTGATTAGTTTGTGTTGATAGGTATCATAATTAGTACCCTCAACTGCATTACCTTCTCTATCCAGTGGCGACATTGTGTATATTCTTCTATCACCAAGGCTATCACCATAATCAAAGCCCTTATCAAAGCTCTCATTGTTAATATTGTTTACAGTAATATCATCCTTACTATATGGTAAATCCAGGTCAATCTTCACCCTGTATAAATCTGGTGCATAGTATCCTTCAATTTCTATATAGAACTTATTACCATATGGAGAAACTTTTCCTCCAGAATATGTTTTATATTCTAACATATAGTCCCATGTTCCAGTAGTTGTGATGTATTTACTACTATCAACACTGTTACCATTATATGGGTGTGCATATATTACTGTATAGCCTGGTATAGTTTTAGCATTAATAACTGTAGACTCTGTGCTAGAAGCATTCTCTGATATTACATATGCATTATTAAACTGAACCTGCGATACAATTCCTCTATTATCGTTTGGCTTATATCCTTGTCCATTAGCAGTTTTAAATTCAACATCAAACACAACTGGTCGCCATTGAGGTGTAAGTATAATATCACCTTGTAGATATTTAAGATTAATACCTGATGGCATTATATCAGTATCGCTACCTTTTATCCAATCGGTTATATCTCCACCATCTTCTAGAATGTAATTTCCATTAGCATCCTTTATATAATCTCCATTAGCATCCTTTATATAATCTAATTTATATGTATCGCCATTCGCTTGCACAATCCATCCATAAATTTCATGTCCGTAATAGTGTAAACCAAAACCATTAGTAGGCACGTTAAACACATGTTCGAAATCAAAACCAGGAATTTCATATCCTTTAAAGTAATGCTGTGTTTTTATAGTTTGAGTTACAGTACTTTCACCAAAATCATACTGCTCATCTTGAGGAACGATATATGCGGAACCATCTCCAGATATTGCTGTTGTCTTCTTCCCACTATCATATATACCGCATTTACATTCACCATCAGCATGTCCGCATTTATGTTGTGAATTATTATCTTTATCAAGCATATTAGCCTTTATAGTTACTGTATATACAGGAGTCCATACAGCGTAGATATCTATACAATATCCACTCTCCGCCAATTCGTTATCAGTATATCCGTGGATTAGTTCTGACACCTCCGTAATATCTTTGAAAATTATAGGGTAATAAGTATTATCCACAGACACTATACCCCAATTTGTAAATAGCTGAGCGAACTGATTACATGTAATTCCGCTCACACTAGAATCTCCGTTCTCTCCGCCAGGTGTTGCATTTGGATTATATCTAGCATTAATCTCAGCATATCCAAGGTTGCTATGTTTATCGCTAAATTTATTATAATTGTAGACGAATTCGTTATTTTTATAACTTACTGTCCAGCCTACAAAACGATATCCTCCCACACCACCTGATCCAACTATGTTATATTGTAAGCCAAACAACTCGTTCAAAGATAGTTTAATGTTTTCACCATGATTGTATATTGTTTTCTCATGTGTTGTATTATTATCTGGTACATTCGAATGAATTTCCACCTTATATACATTTTCTATCCATACCGCTTTAAGTTTAGCATTTATGTTGACACCGCTAGACACTGCTTCTGGGTTTGCTCCGCTAGGCCATTCAGAATAATCTGAGCTGATTACTTGCCATTTATCAAACTTATACCCATATCTTGTAACCTGACTTGAATTTGGCAAAGCAAATCCTTCGTGCCCGTCAAAGTATATTATATATATTCCATCAAACGAGGCCTTTTCACTGCTAGGATTGTAGTTTATATTTGCATCTTCATACTGCAACTCTATTGTAAACATTGTAATATTTAAATCTGGCTGAGGATCTTGGATTTCATTATCACCAGGCTCAGGGTCAATAGGGTCACCGCCAGGATTTGGCCAATCGTCAGGAGTAGGTGTTGTCGCGTCATCATACTTAGCAATCAATCTTGCAGCACCACTACTTAAACCTGGATTAAAGCCTAATAATATTTGACCATCATAACCCTCATTACCATACGCCTTAAATCCAATACCGTTAAAGAATGTTATTGTATCTCCAAGCATATTACCTTCAAGGTCTAACGCATTATTACTATTATCTAACGCCCATCCAATAAATTTCCTTTCGCCACTATGTACAAGCGCTGGGAAACGTTGATATGTTGTACCGCCTGCAGTAGAACTATCATAATATATCTGAGCACAACCCTTACCATTTGATATGTAGATATTACTTAATGCACCTTTGAAAAATCCTCCCCCTAGACCTTCACGACCTAAACAAATACTAATATGGCTAGAATATGCTATTTCAGACAACGTTACTTCACTATCATTTTGTAATTCTTCATTTATATAATAATATACCTTAGATCCATCCCAGACCACCTTAAATTTATACCATGTTTTATCCAAAAAGTCAGAAATGGATTTTTTAGCTCGTATTATTATTGATCCTTGAGAATGATATACTAAGAAACTTATTTTATCTTGATCATCAATGATAAACTCCCATCCCAAAGCACCATCATCTGCGTTACAAGACATAAAATGCATACTCTTATACTCATCCCAATCTTCCATATATGCCATAAATGAAATATATAAGCTGTCTGTAAATTGATATTGCGTACCAAGGTCAACGTAGTCATCCACGCCATCAAATTTAATTACATCTTTATGGTAATAACTTCGAACCATCGGTGTGTTGGCTATATATAGGTTTCGCATCTTACCCTTAAATCCCCAGTCTCCTAGGCTTGGAGCAGATGGAATACTAGTTGCTTCACCGCCCACTAATATAGAGTTTGTACCATTATAAACTATTTTACCAGTTAGACCCATTTCTGCCTGTAAAATATTGTCAATATACAATGCCATTTTAGCACCATCATACATAGCCGTAAATGTGTGCCAGCCAGGCGAAAGTTCGCTTGCCAAATTCTTTGAGTTAACAGTTATATATCCATCATTATTGCTGGTACGCAGTTCAAATTCAATCTTCCCCATATTGTCATCATCACCAGCTATTCTCCATCCAGCATATTCGGTACATGAAATAAGTGTTCCCTTGCCAAGCGTAGACCAATTATCCATATATGCATCAACTGATACATATAAGCTATCCTTAAACATATATTTACGTCCAAGGTTTATGTAGTAATTTTCACCATCAAATTCCACACCCTCATTGCTATGTAACATTGATGCAATTATTCCGTCGCCGGTGTCAAATTCAATAACATTCAATTCATCCGACCAGTTAGCATATAAGGTGTGGTCGTATGGAGCAATAACTGCACTACCAGCATCAATTATTCTTAATTCATTCGGTCTGTTGTATGTCCCCTGATATTTAGCCTCGGTTCCGTCATCATTTAGTCTTGTAATACGGATATCTTTGTAATATACATTGTTTCCTGTATTATATGAGTGGAACAAGCAAAATTGAATTCCTCCAGATTCATCATTAACGGTATATACACCACTCTTTTCCACATTATCAGTTGGTCCAGTTTCATCAACAGTAATTCTAAACTGCTGCCGTCCGGAAATATTTCCAGGCACAGTATAGTCCGCGTCACATTCCACCATCAAAAGCGAACCACCAAATCCATATTGATCATCTTTAGACCCTTGAGCAATTGCCGATAATTGATATTTGCCGTTAGGAAGATATATAGGGTATCCCCAATGTTTCGTACCATCCCAAGCCATTGGGCCGCTTAGACACAACCAACCACTATCTGTAACATATGGCTTGGTAGTAGAACTAACTTTGCCAGCACCTTCATCGGCATAATACCACCAAATAAAACTAGACACATCCAAATAATCACTTGTCCAACCGAGGAAATTATATCCCGATTTAGTAGTAGTAGCAGTAGTTAATGGTTTATCGTAATCCTCTCCATACTGCAACTTCTTTATCTCGCCTGTTCTATCAGGACCGTCAGGCGATTCCTTATAATTGTAATCTAGTGTTGCTTTTACCGATTTCTTCCATCGCGCATAGAAATTTTTATGTCCTATCGTTCCCTTTTCAATACCAGTTACCGGCTCGCCATCAAAATTTGCGGACTCATACCATCCAGCAAAATGATATTGCTCACGGCTTGTTGATGGAAGATCAAACTCATCCAAAATTGTGTACGTTCTATTCGCAACATCAGTGCCGCCATTTTCATGGTATGTTATAGTGTATTGCACTGGAGTCCATTTTGCGTATAAATTTACTACGGCATCTTGAGTAGACGCTAAATTACTTACAGACTGCTCGTCATTATAAACCACATTACCTCCAGACGATGTAGCCCAACCTGTAAATGAGTATCCCGATCTAGAGAAATTATTGGGACTTAATGTACGTGACGAATCATAGGTATGCAATTGATCACTCATGGTCCCGCTTCCGCCATTGGGATTAAATTTAACTGTGTAGGTAATAGGGGCCCACTCAGCTGTTGCTGTTGTAGAATATTTATGCCAATTTTTAAACTCGCCTGTTAAAGTTGATGAGATATAGTTTGTCCATTTCCACCCTTTTTGCGTATATCCAGTACGACTTAATCCTTGAATAGTAAGCGAGCCATTTTTACCTGGATAAACTTGCTTAGTTGTAGATGTCGATCCGTCACTAAACGTGCCACCTCCACCTTTGTATGTTACCGACGTTTTGGTAAGATAAACATTACCCCTTAAAACAATTTCGCCACTATTTACAATAGTTCTAAACCAATCATACCCTCCAGAATAATCATAATTATCAGTTTCCATAAACCATATTGCAGACGATTTTTCCCAATACTCAACCCATCCAGTCGCAATATTATCAACTCCTAATATTTCGCACATCGAATCCAAACTTTTTGCTTGCGACAAAGAAGCTGAATATAGACCACTATTAGTAGCACCTCCAAATGCTGGACAAACGTCCGCGATCATACAATCCGCCGCAGCCGAAGCTCCAGTCCAGTCGGTTGCCACATTTGAGGAGGACTTTATTACAAGGCAGTTTTTGATAGACCCTCCTTTCATTTGTCCAATCATTCCACCTACTCTGCTTTGAGATTTTTTTAAACCACTTGAACCTTGATCTCCCCCTGTCACTTTTATAAATGCTCCAGACGAATACCTAACTACACAATTTGAAAATGAAGTATTATATGAATACCCGCATAAACCTCCAGCCCACACAGAGTTGCAGTGATTTACTCCAGCCCAACCATGATCACCACACACAGACACCTTAGAATCAAATTTTAAATACACATTTGATACGGTCGCGCTTCTAAATGCTCCAATATATCCTACAACATACGTCTTATTATCATCAAGACCACCATTATCGAATTGATATTTTAACTCACCACTTAAAGTTACATTCATTTGCGTCATTGAGTTATACCCATCATCGTTGGATCCTAATCCCTGAGCAAGAAATATTAATTTTTTAGACTCCGCTTCGGCTCCGTCTGAACTAGCTGCAAGATTATATCCATAATACGTTGAAACAATAGCTTTAGAATATCCGGAGGCTAATTTTGTATTAGCTTCTTCTTGGTAAGTTAGGTTATTATCAATAGGTGCAGTAGTGTTTTTTGCCTTGGTATTGTATTGATTTTCTCCCATAGTTAATTCAAATCCAGCACCATCAAGAGTGCCTGAAAAAACATCTATGCCCTTAGTTGTTTGGCTAAGGTCAATATCTCCAGCCAATCTATATTTAGCAGTATTACCTTTACCACTATTAACTGCTTCAGCCATCAAATCATAATCCTCGGCATCGCTAATCAGGTTCCAGCCGTCTTCAAACTCAAGACCAGCGATATGTATACCCTGTTCCCTTTCATACTTTGGAACATTGTTTAATGTTACGCCAACCACAGCGAAACAAGCGATTGACATAACCGCAATCAACACCCCTAATATTACATTTTTCATCTTAAAGTTTTTCATAACTCCATTCCCCCTATAAAGAAATTACAAATCTAACGCCTAAAGACATCATCCAACTCAAACCACGAAGTAACCACCACACTTTCATAAATGAAGCGCCCTCGTGTTCTCACACTTTTACGCTTTCATTCTTCCAGTTCGATATCTTCCACAATAAGTAACGAATCACGTCTTCTTAACTTTATATGCGTAGAATTTTCATGCCTTCAGTTTTCTAGTATATTTATATAATATACTATTTTGGCAAAAAAACAAAGCGATTGTGTAACTTTTTGTATAATTTTGAATTTATTTTAATTAATTTATTTAAATCATTTTTAACTATTTGAATTTTGTGCTATATTGGTTAATATTGAAAATATTATAAAATTTGTAAAATTGTTAATAATTTGCCATCTTAATAGCGTTTTATTAAATATTTTGAATTATTTTAAATATTTTTTATTTGGAGAAATTTTATGAAAAATAATTTTAAATTATTTGCATTATTATTTATTTTTATCGCAACAGCCGTTACGCTTTGCGGATGTGCTGAAGTTAACTTTGTTACATACAATAATGCGGACGGTTCAATTGATGAGTATATAGAGCTAACTATCAATCCTGAAGCTTTGCTGAAACACGGATACAATCCAGAACGGGTTATGATGGAAATAAAAACAGACTCCTATACCGAGGCGGATATATTACTGGATTTTTATCACAACAAACTATCTACAGAACTCACACTCGGCAAGATAAGCAATAACGAATACACCGAACTATTTAGCGGCGTAAAAATTACGGAGCAAGATTGGCAGGATTACAAATATGTTATCGGATTCTCATATACAAGTTCTGCAGTGTATAAAAAATATTACGAACTTGTTAACAACAGCACATTCAGCAGTGCCGAACCAGAAAGAGTAGAAAAGTTTTTCTACACCAAAACATATTATCGAGGAACAACAAACTTTGGAGATTATAGTATTTTTTATAGAATATATAATTACTACGCAAACTCAAGGTTTGCAACCATATCACCACAAAACACAACCCTCACATACAGTTATTCGGTTAACACAAGAAGAATGCACAGTGACGCTAACCACGTAACACTAGATTCAAACGGAAACTACATTCACACATGGAACGTGTCACCAGATAATCCAAATAAGATTATAACATTTTACACAATTTCCGCAAACCGTGCAGCATGGATTGGAACGTGCCTAACAGCAGGATTGGCCACATGCATAATATTGTGTATTATTGCAATAATAAAACATAGAAAAAACGTACGAAAAAATATAGAACAACTACAACAAAACACAAACAGCAACACAAACAACAGCCAAGACAATGATTAAATTAATTAAATAAATTTCAATAATTGAAAATACATATTAATTTAAAAAATAATTAAAAATAAATTATAAAAATATTTGAGTAATTACTTTTAAATTAAAACATTTATTTACATACATCAAAAAAACACCTTGAAATAAGGTGTTTTTGTTTTTATTTAAAATTTCCAACCATTTTTATTTTAAATAATTATTTATTTAATTTTTCAACCAATTTAAAATCAACACGACCTTTTTCGTCAATATTAATTGTTTTAACTTTTACCATATCTCCAATTTTAACAACGTCTTCAACTTTTTCAACACGTTCTTTTGCGAGTTTTGAAATATGAATCATACCATCTTTACCAGGAGCGACTTCTACAAACGCACCAAATTGCATGATACGAACAACCTTACCCTCGTATTCACGATTTAATTCCAAATCTTCTGCAATTGTAAGGATAATTTCTTTTGCACGTTCTATCATTGCACTATCGCTAGATGAGATAAATACATCACCCTCATCCTTGATATCAATTTTAACACCGGTTTCGTCAATGATTTGATTGATAACTTTTCCGCCAGTTCCAATAACTTCACGAATCTTATCTGGGTTAATCTTGAACGAGATAATCTTTGGAGCAAACTTTGACAAATTCTTTCTTGGTTCAGGAATTACACTTAACATCTTTTGCATAATTTCAAGACGACCAACACGAGCTTGCTCTAATGCTGTTTTTAAAATGTTACGGTCAATACCATGAATCTTAATATCCATTTGGATTGCTGTAATACCCTTTTCGGTACCGGCAACCTTAAAGTCCATATCTCCTAGGAAATCTTCAAGACCTTGAATATCCGTTAAGATTGCAACACGGTCACTTTCCTTATCCTTGATAAGCCCCATAGCAATACCTGCAACTGGGCTAGAGATTGGTACGCCACCATCCATAAGCGCTAATGTGCTACCACACACGCTCGCTTGAGATGTAGAACCATTTGATGACAACACTTCACTTACTGTACGAATTGCGTAAGGGAATTCTTCCTCACTTGGCAATACTGGAAGTAGTGCACGTTCTGCCAAAGCACCATGACCAATTTCACGGCGACCTGGACTACGGATACCCTTCGCTTCACCTGTTGAATATCCTGGGAAATTGTAGTGATGCATATATCTCTTGTATTCTTCTTCATCAAGACCTTCAAGAGATTGTGCCTCGTTAAGCATTCCCAATGTTAGAGTTGTTAACACTTGAGTTTCACCACGAGTAAACACACCGCTACCATGAACACGTGGCAACACGCCAGCCTCGCACCAAATTGGACGGATTTGTGTTAATGTTCTTCCGTCTGGACGAACACCCTTATCCAAAATCTTGCGACGAACTTTTTCTTTCTTTAAATTATATAATGACAATCCAATCCATTTTGCGCCATCAGGGAAAATTTCAGCAAAATGACTAAACACATCTTCGTTGAAAACTTCTTCCTTAGCTTCACGCACATGACGATCAAATTCTTCAAGAACAACATCCAACTTAGCGTCAGCATATTCACGAACAGCTTTATCTAAATCTTCTGGAATTTCATCATAAACTATTTTATCAGTTTTAGCTTTGCCAACTTCAGCAGCAATCTTTTCGATAAATTCACATTGCTTTTTAATTTCCTCATGAGCAAACATAATTGCATCAAGCATTAATTCTTCGGTAACTTCTTTCGCACCTGCTTCAACCATAAGAACTGCTTCCTTAGTTCCACTTACGGTTAAATCCATAACGCTACGCTCACTTTGCTCAACTGTTGGGTTAATAATAAACTTACCATCAACACAACCAATGTTAACCGAACCTGTAGGGCCTTCAAATGGAATATCTGAAATAGATAAAGCGATTGAGCTTCCTAGCATTGCCAAAGGTTCTGGCTGAATATCTGTATCAACTGAAAGTGGTGTTGCCACAATTGACACATCATTATAGAAACCCTTAGGGAATAATGGACGTAAAGGTCTGTCGATTAAACGACTTTTTAAAATAGCCACATCTGAAGGGCGTCCTTCACGCTTTTTAAATCCACCAGGGATTTTACCTATTGTGTATAATTTTTCTTCATAATCCACACTTAGTGGGAAAAAGTCTTGTCCTGGGCGAGGTTCTTTATTCATTGTTGCATTAACCATAACAACAGTGTCGCCACAAGTTACAAAACAAGAACCGTTAGCTTGGCCACAATACTTGCCAATTTGCACACTAACTTCTCTACCGCCAATGGTAGTTGTAAAAATATTTTCTTGCATAATCTCTCCTTAAAACAACTCCATTATATCACAAACTTTTTAAAAAGTATATAAAATTTAAGTAAAATATTTATTAATTTTGTATTGGGTGTGAAAATTTTTAACCGTTTTGATACAAACAAAGCAATTTTATTTGCGATTTTTATTAAAAATTTGTACAATATAATTAAATAGTATGCAAGGAGGGGTACGCATGGATGATGAATTAGATGAAATGCCAATAGTTGAAGACGAAAACGATATTCCTGCGTCCTCAGCAATTGCGGAGGCTGTGCAAGCATTTTTAGAAGATGAAGATTCAGGTGAAGAAACTGCTGAAAGCAGCAACAGCGAAGAAAACAGTTCTGAAAACACCCAAAGCCAATCAGGAAATTCTGTAGGCGAAGAACAAGGAAAGTCACAAGGTTCAGAACAGAGCGAACAAACCGATGATGGCGGCGAAGACGGTGGCGAAGGTGATGATGACGGCGAAGATTCTGGCAATGACGGTGATGGAAAAGACTCCGAAGCGAAAAAGGAAGCCAAAAAGGAAGCCAAGGAAAAGAAGCGAAAAGCAAAAGCCGAGCAAATTAAAAAGCAACTTAAAGATGAGTCTAAGAAAAAGTTAATTCCTAAAATTACCGCAACCTTTATGAATCCTGCATCTAAAATACCAGCAGATATTCAAACCTCATTAAAAGAAACTGGAAAGACGATTAAAGATTCCTCTCAAAAAGCATTAAAAAACAATGTACTAAAGCCAGAAGAAAAAGAAGAAACTATTAAAGAGGTTACAGTTGAAACCGCAAAAACAGGTGCGGTTCATACAGTTTTCCAAACCGTACTAAAGGCCATAAGAGAGGCTCTGAAGAAATTATACACAACCGCACCCGTAGCTCCTTACGCTTGGGCAATAACTGCAGCTATAGTTATGTATATTATCTACTTCTTAATCTTCTTAGCAATTGTAATAGCCATTTCAAGTGCTGTTGCTGGTGCAACCGCCTCAACGGAGCCGGAGTATATGACCGAGAACTTTAGTATAACGAGTGAGCATTTTTATGGCATACGAACAGCATATATTGATGAAACCATATTATCCGATGCCCTGGAACTAAGTTATAAACAATATGTTATTGATGTATTGGAAGATATTGACAACACTCAAAGCATTTCCATAACAATAACACTTCCAGAGGTGTCTGAAGATAAACCTTTAGTAAATGACACCCTTGTTGGAGAGGATATTGAAAAAATGTCCCTAGGCGTTGCAAAAATCGCAGCCGGAAAAAGTGTTTCAGATACTATAAGCGACTTTGACCTACTTTATCCGGAAATAGATTACTTTGGGTTAACTGAAACAGAAGTTGAATATGTAAATGATTTTATCACCAACTATTTGACAGATTATTCTATTGTAGATACTGGTGAATCCGGCTCAACAGTTGCAGAATTGGTTGACACTGCCACTGAAAAATTAACATATATTAATAATCTTTGTGAAAAAGTTATGATACGCGACCATATTGCAGATGAAATGGGCGTTAAAGATGTTAATGAACTTATCTATGTAGGCAGCATATATATGCCTAATAAGGATATAACGGTTACAGCACTTTCCACTGCAATTACAACAACCACACCTGAAAATCCTGTAAAAGCTGAATGCATTGCCAAAAATGGTGAAAATATCTTATTTAGCAGTTCTGGAACCACCGCTAGTGATGACGGAAAGCTTGTTCTCGATTCGGTTGACAATTCAAGCATTGAAATATTTGAATTTACAAGTATTGACACGGCTAACACTGAAGCATTTACTAGAGGAGTATCTCTATTTGAGGCCTTAAGGCTGGGTTCAAAAGAAGGAAAGGATTATTCTACTTTCTTCCAAAAACAAACCACAGAAGACGGGACTGAATTTTACACTTGGATTCCATCATGTACAAATATAATGTATATCACTTACGAATCCTCTAACCCATTTATATTTAGCGATTTGATATTTGAAACAGCCGATGAGGAGGCTGCATAAAAACAAGGCACATTAAAGGCTAAACTTCCTAAATGAAAATTTGAAAATACAAGTGCGAGCATCACATTTGACTAGTCAAACGCACTACGGACTAAGCCTAAAACCTTATACAAACAGAAAGAGAGAGCATATCGGTTGGATGCCGAAATGCCCTCTCTTTTTCTGATATTGTAATTTGCGCTGTCGCAAAAGTGAAATTGTTATATCAATTATTAAATTATGCCCTGGAAACAACACCAAAGCCTTACAATAACTTAGGTAAAAATATACTTACAAACATTACATATAGTAGTAAAAACGTTCCGCTAGTCATACATTTATTATATGTCAAAGTTTTGCACTTGTCAACATAATTTTTTATCTATACACAAAAAAGGCAAGCATTTATCACACTCGCCTTTAATACATCTACGCTGTAATCTTCACAACCTTTAATTCAACTACGCCGCCTGGAGTTTTGATGGAAACAACTTCGCCAGCCTTTTTACCCATTAAGCCAGCACCAACAGGGCTAATATTGCTAATAATTCCGTTGATTGGGTCAGATTCGGTATCACCTACAATCTTGTAAGTAAACTTGCGATTAAGTTTAACATTTAAAACTTCTACAGTACAACCAACGTTAACCTTAGATGTGTTAATCTTGCTAGGGTCAATAATAACAGCATTTTTAACCTTATTTTCCAACTCAAAAATTTCTGCCTCTACAGTTGCTTGTTCCTCACGAGCAATGTCGTATTCACTATTTTCGCTCAAATCACCATAACTACGTGCCTCAGCAATTTTATCGGCAACTTCCTTTCTTCTAGTACCCTTTAGGTATGCCAATCTTTCCTTTACTTCCTCCAATCCTTCAGCACTTATAAAAACTTTTTCATCCATAATAATTCTCCTTTTATCAATTAAAAAAATCAGTTTAGTCAAACTGAATTAGGCTCCTAGTTTGTGCACCTATACAAACACACCTACCAATAAAAGTTGGCTTTTAACTTCTACGTAAGTAGATTATAGCGCCAAATATGTTAAATGTCAACCAATTTATCAAAAAATTTTTGCACGTCCCAATTTATGATATTTAACATATCATATAATTATATGCTAAGGTTTCAAACCCTATTCACATTTTTAATCTTCCGGCAAATATTCTACGATAAACTTGTCAAAATTAACACTCTCAATAAAATCCACCGGCTTAAATAATGTCATTGAAAACTTGTTAAAGTCACTTATATGTTTGTTTAACAAAACAGGTGTAGGAATATCTAATCCTTCGCACAAACTTTTAATCATGTCAAAAAATGTACACTCACTTGGTTGTACGCTAACAGTAAAATGCTTAACTATCTTTTCGTTAACAAAAATCTTGCCCCAGATATTAATCATACATATTATACTATACCAAAATTTAAAAAAAATCAAATATATTTGACTTATTTCAATAAATATTATATTCTAACTATATATTAAACAAATGTATTAAGACTCGAATATATTAAGAAACGAATATATTAACATTATATTTAGGAGATTTTATGCGAAACACAACTGTTGCTTTAAAAACCTGCGTAGAATATACGCCCAATATAGTAAACCTAGCATTGCAACAATGCTTTGATTTGCTTGGCGGATTAAATAGCATTATCAAACCTAGCCACAAGGTGCTAATCAAGCCCGATTTGTATTGTGTAACCGAGCCAAACATTGCCAAAACTAGCCACCCTAATATTATTGGCGCCTTAGCAGAACAGATTGCAAAAATTGGCGCAAGATGCACTATTGCAGATTCTCCAAAGGGAAATTTTACACAATCAACCCTAGACAAAGCCTACATAAAAACACAGATGTTGCAAGCCAGCAACGAAGGCAACGCAACACTTAACACAAATGATGGTGTATCCTCTATTTGTAATCCCGATGGCGAGCAAAGCCGAGATATTTATATAATGGACGCAGTTAATGATGCAGATGTTATAATTAATGTTGGTAAACTTAGATGTGACAAGCACTTAGGGCTTATTGGTTGCGCTCAAAATCTATTTGGACTTGTACCTGGGAAATTCAAATCATTAGTAACAACTCGTTGCAACACAATGCAGTCTTATTGCAATTATATGATAGACTTATACGAAACACTTGAAAATAAAATAGTAATCAATGTACTGGACTCTGTGGTTGGTTGTGAATGTAACAACGACCCACGAATCCTAAATAGCATTATTGTTGGCGAAAATCCTTTTGCAGTTGATGCTGTTGCTTTAAAAATTATCAATCAAAAATTAGACGGCAATATAATATTAAACGAAGCGGTTAGAAGAAACAAATTTAAGCCTGAGTTTGACATATTGGGCGACAACTTTGAAAGCCTAGTTTGCTGGGACTTTAATTACACTCAATCTACTACCAACATAAGCAAAACCTCACCAGCCGTTGCTAAATTTAGATATAACTCATTACAGAAGCGACCTACCATTTCGCCGAAACTATGCAAGGGCTGCAATGTGTGTGTTACAAATTGCCCAATGAAAGCCGTTAGTATGGAAAATGGGAAATTTGGCAAATTCGCAAAAGTTGACTATACAAAATGCATAAGTTGCTTTAAGTGCGTTGATATCTGCCCTTACAAAATAGTACAAGCAAAAACACCATTTAGATACAAATCTATTGACAAAATGATAAAAAAATCAAACCGTAATAAAAAATAATGCATAAAAGCAAGCCTTTCACACAATCTAATAATATCAATTAGGAGATTGTTATGTTAAAAATAGTTGCATTTATTATAACCATTGTCGGCGGAATTAATTGGCTTGCAATTGGCATGCTGCAATATGATTTTGTTGCAGGAATATTTGGCACACAGGCAAACATATTTAGTCGTATTGTATATACTCTGGTCGGAGTTTCTGCCATATATATAACATGTGCTATCATTGCCAATAAAGGCAGATTAACTGAAGGCGAAAAAAAGAGAAAAAAAGCCGAGCAAGAATAAATATGTATACAAAATGTCCAAACAATTCGATATTGTTTGACATTTTTTTTATATATTGATAATATTTGCTTAGGAGAAAAATTTATATGATATGGCTTTGGGTTTGGGGCATAGTTACGGCTATTGCCTTGATTGCAGAATTTTTAACTTCACACCTTGTAACAATTTGGTTTGCTGCTGGCGGATTAGTAACGTTGTTAGTTGTTGCACTTGCACCAGGATTGTTTATTGTTTGGCAAATTTTAATATTTGCTAGCGTATCATCAGTATTGCTTGTAAGTTTACGCAAAGTATGCTTGAAATATTTTAACAATCAGGATAAAAAACAATAGGATTTGTAATTAAAAAACACTCTCCTTGATTTAGAGAGTGTTTTTTTGTTTGGCTGTACTAGTCTACTTGAACATAGTAACTACCCGAATGCTGAGTTGCTGGAAATCTTTTACCCTTTTCCAAATACAAACTTCCGCCATTTTCACCATCTCGGCTGTAAGCTGAGTATGTGGCAGATTTTGGAACAATCTCACCAGGGGTCCATTTTTTACTTTCGCTCATATAGCACCTCCATATATATAATGTGCAAATTTGCTTATTTTACTCACCTATATAATAAATTATTTTATACATTCTTAAAACAAAATTGAAATTTGTTTGTATTAAATATTCTAAAGTGATATAATATCTTTGATGAAAAACTTAGCAAAATATCTTAAATATTACAAACTCCAAGTTATACTTGGACCTATTTTTAAACTAATTGAAGCAATATTGGAACTGTATTGCCCATTGCTGGTGGCAAAAATTATTGATACAGGTATAGCCATGGGTGACACAGGCTACATTTTTAAATATGGCATATACGTTATTGCATTAAATATAATCGGTTTCGTGTTCGCAGTGATTTGCCAAAAATGTGCATCAATTGCCAGTGTAGGAGTCGCATCTAAAATACGTGAAGATATGTATAGTAAAATAAATACTTTTTCACATGCAGAATTAGATAGCTTTGGAACATCTTCCCTACTTACAAGACTTACCAATGATGTAACTCAAATTGAAAATACCGTAAGTATGCTAATCCGTGTAATGGTGCGTGTTCCTTGCTTGCTTGTTGGCTCAATAGTATTATCATTATTGATAAATATAAAATTATCATTGGTGTTCCTTATTGTAATTCCTATATTACTGGTAGTGCTGATACTTTTTACCAAAAAGTCAATGCCTTTTTATAAACTCGTTAGACAAAAGTTAGATGGGGTTTCCCGCATAACACGTGAAAATCTATCAGGTATTAGAGTAGTACGCGCATTTAATCAGCAAAACCGTGAAGGTGAAAGATTTTATGATGCTAACGAAAAACTTGTTAAAACCCAAATCGGCGTTAGCCAAATATCTGCATTACTTAATCCATTAATTTTCCTAATTGTAGACTTTGCAATTATTGCGGTGTTATGGTTTGGCGGAATCGAAATCAATCTAGGATTTATGAGTCAGGGTGAACTAATTGCCTTTTGTAACTACCTAACAACATTATCTGGAGCGCTACTATCTGCTTCAAGAATATATGTAAGACTAGTAAGGTCTACCGCAAGTGCTCACCGCATCAATGAGGTTCTTCATACTGAGCCATCTGTTAATTTTAATACAGACTCTGTTAAATATGAATTGGATGAGAGCGCCCCAATTCTTGAGTTTAAAAACGTGGGCTTTTCATATGACATAACCGAAAAAGACCCTGAACGTATGTTCATTAAAGATTTAACATTTTCACTTATGCCCAACCAGACTGTTGGTATAATTGGAAGTACAGGGGCAGGAAAAACAACGCTTGCGAATCTTGTAACAAGATTCTACGACTGCAATTCAGGTCAAATATTGTTATATGGTAAAGATATTAAAGAATATTCTCTATCTCAACTACGCGATATCGTAAGCATAACTCAACAACGTTCTACCCTATTTTCAGGTAGTTTACGCGAAAATATGCAAATACGAAAATCTGATGCTACAGATGAGGAAATTATATCTGCGCTTAAAACTTCTCAAGCATGGGATTTTGTAAAGGACTTACCTAATCAATTGGACTACAAAATAATGGCAGGCGGTAAAAACGTGTCCGGTGGACAAATGCAACGACTTACTATTGCTAGAAGTTTAATTGGAAATCCTAAACTATTGATTTTGGACGACAGTGCTAGCGCATTGGATTTCCTAACCGATTTAAACCTACGCAAAGCACTTAAAAAAGACCTAAATTGTGCAACAATACTTATATCACAACGTACAACCACCATCAAAAACTCCGACCTTATTATAGTACTTGACCACGGAGATGTGGTAGGTATGGGTACACATAAAGATTTGATTAAAAATTGTGCAATTTATCGTGAAACATATCATTCACAAACACAAAGAGAGGAATAATGAAACCAGCTAACAAACCTTTTATGCAAACAATAAAAAAAGTTGTTGCTTATGCCAGACCGCATAAGGCTTATTTCTACTTATCTATAATATTTGCAATATCAGCAATTGGTTTAAATATGTTTGTTCCTGTAACGCTAGGTTGGGCTATCGACTGCGTTGTTGGAGCAGGCGCAGTAAACTTTGCAAAACTAACAAAACTGCTAATACTTATAGGCGTAATTGCGGTAGTTAGTGCTACACTTGAATGGTTTGAAGTATTCTTTGAAAACATACTAACCAACCGTACCGCTCAAAGTATGCGAAATAAATGTTTTGACAAAATCAAAAGTGTACCACTAAAATATGTAGATAACGTCCCACATGGCGATATCATGAACACTATTATTAATGATATTGAAAATGTAACCGATGGATTCCTGTCAAGCTTTAAATCAATTGTTTCAGGCATAGTAACTGTATTAAGCGTAATTATATTTATGGTCACTATCAATTTAGCTATGGCACTCGTGGTAATTGTACTTGCTCCTCTAAGCTTGTTAGTATCAGTATATATAACAAAGAAATCTAAAAAAATGTACAAAAAACAGGTTGATAAACTTGGTGAAATCAGTGGATATAGCGAAGAAATGTTAGGCAATATAAAGGTTATCAAAGCTTTTAATAATGAGCAAACTAATATCGAGAACTTTTGTAAAATCAATAAAGACCTTGCCGTATCTTCTGAAAAGGCAGCATTCTACTCCTCGCTTGCAGGACCTTGTACAAGATTTATAAACGGAACATTATATGCTATCGTTGCAGTGTGTGGAGCATTTATTTGTATCGGTGGTCATATAAGTATTGGTCAAATTTCCACATTTTTAAGTTACGTTGGACACTATACCGAACCATTTAATGAAATCGCTAGTATTGTGGCAGATATTCAGGTCGCAGTAGCCAGCGCTAACCGAGTGTTTGAATTGTTGGAAAGCAATGACGAAGTAAGTGATGACAACAGTATAAATATTGTAAATTGTAATGGCGAAGTAAAATTAAAAGATGTGTGTTTCTCATACACACCTCAGTCTAAGTTAATTGAAAATCTTAATGTATCCGTAGGAAAAGGTAAAACAGTTGCGATTGTCGGCCCTACCGGTTGCGGAAAATCTACAATTATCAACCTATTAATGCGCTTTTATGATGTGAACAGTGGAAAGATTATGGTAAATAATCGTGATATCAAAAATGTTACTCGTAAAAGTTTGCGAAACTGCTATGGTATGGTGTTACAGGAAAGTTGGCTATACAACGCCTCAATCCGTGACAATATCGCTTATGGCAAGCCAGACGCAACAATGGACGAAATTATCGAAGCCAGCAAATTGGCACATGCGCATACATTTATCGAAAAGTTGCCTGATGGTTATAACACAATTATTACCGAAAATGCCGATAACGTGTCAGCAGGTCAAAAACAACTTATATGTATTGCACGTATAATGTTAACCAAGCCACCAATGTTAATACTTGATGAGGCAACTAGCAACATTGACACTCGTACCGAAATGAATATTCAACAAGCATTTGATTATATAATGGAAGGCCGTACGTGCTTTATAGTCGCACACCGCTTATCAACTATTATAAATGCCGATACAATACTGGTTATGAACAAAGGTAGAATAATCGAGCAAGGAACACATCAGGAACTACTTGCCAAAAATGGATTTTACACCCAACTATTCAACAGCCAGTTCGGTTCATAAAAGCAAAGATTTAACTTTGCTTTTTTTTAAATCCCTAAGTACATCATAATACCACGATATATACTATAAGTAAACTTTTCACGATAATCCTTGCTGTTTAATAGTTTTACCTCCTCCGGTGATGACACAAATCCACATTCTACCAACACCGAAGTGTAATTGGTGCAGTTTAATATATAATAATCTCCACCGCTTACGGTTTTAGAAGTATTGCCCATATAATAACTTAAACAACCTTGAATTTTTTTTGCTGCATCAAAGCTAGTATCGCTACCTATTTGATAAAAAGTTTTAGCACCCTTACAACTATCCAATGGAAAACTATTCATATGCACACTTATCACCAAATCTGGTGTGGAATTGTTGATAATCTCTCTACGTTTGCGCATATCACTAAGTTTTTTGTTATCAGCACCATCATCATACAGCCCAGTATCGCCAGACCTTGTCATTACCACTTTTATTCCGGCATTGGTTAATAGTTTTTGTAAACTTTTAGCATACTCAAGGTTTAAATCCTTTTCCACACTGCCATCAACTCCAATACTTCCACCATCTCTGCCGCCATGACCAGCATCAATTACAATCGTGTGTTGAGCTTTAGGTCTTGAGCCTGCCGCTATATATGGCACAGCCACCGCAAATCCCACCAAAATAGTTGCCACCAACAGCGGTATAATGTATACTAAATATTTTCTTTTATGAACCATTTTACTCATACACTACAATATGCTTGTACACGACCTAAATATGCACTAATGCCATATATTTATCTCACTAAATACTACCCTTATTTCGCATATAAAATTTGAAACTAGACCTATATTTTAACACAGTTATCCACACACAATCCACAAGTTATCCACATGTCAACACATACCATAAACCACTTAAAAATAGATGTGTTAAAAAAGTTATCCACACAGTAAGTTGTAAATTGTGGATAACTTTTGTGGTTTGTCCACACATATTCACATATCAATTTTTTGTTGCTTTATGTATTAAAAACAACCTTTTTGTAATCTAAATATTTTATATGTCAAAATGGTTATTTTTGCTTTGACAAAACCATTTAATATTGGTATAATACAATAGTCAAAATTAAACATTTTAGTTAGGAGATTTTATGAACCCCCAAATAAATAGATTGCTATCATCAGCAAAAAATATTGCCATTATTGGACACATTAATCCGGATGGAGATTGCTTTGGCTCTATTAGCGCTGTAAACGATTATATATCCACCAAACACGATTGCTTAATACATTGCTTTGCTCAATGCGAAACTATTGCAGAAGAATTTAAACCATTTACTGAGGATATTAATTTTAATCCGCAACCTCTAGATAATTACGATTTATGTATATGCGTGGACGCTGCAGATATTGGCCGACTAGGAAAATATATGGACGTGTTTAACAACTCCAAAAACACTGTATGCATTGACCACCACGCCACTAATAAGGGTTTTGCAGATATTAATATTATCAACACAATTTCATCTAACTGTGAAAATATCTACAACATGTTGCATGAAGATAATTTTGAAATAAGCAAAAAAACGGCTGGTAAATTGTTTGCCGGTATTGTGACCGATACCAACAACCTTTCAACCAATATGGTGACCGCCAATACATATAAGGCAGCAATGGACCTAATCAATAAAGGTATAAATTATTACAAAATTATCAAATTCTTTATGGGCGGCAATAGCATGCCTCAATACAGATTGTTATCCATGGCTATGAACGGCGCTCAATTTTATAACAACAACACTATTATGGTAATGCGTATAACCACCGACCAGTTAAATGCTGCGGGAGGAACTCAGGAAGATTTAAACCCAATTATCAACCAAGCATTTTGTATGAAACACGCAAAAGCGGCGCTACTAATAACACCACGCAATGGTCAAGCCCATGTAAGTTTTAGAAGCCGTGGCGACATTGATGTTAGTGTGCTAGCCCAACACTTTGGCGGAGGCGGACACAAGCCGGCAGCAGCATTTACCAAACCAGAACTTTCTAGTGATGATTTAAATTTTATAATTAATAGCCTTTCTCAGCAAATAAATGCACTGCCTGAAGATAATGAAAGTTTGTTTTAATTATTAAAAAAATTAATTATTTAATATTTATTATTTGTTATTTATTAATATTTATTATTTATACAATAAAAATATCATACACCTATTTTAATATAAGAAAAATAAGGATTTTGTCCTTATTTTTTATTATTTTTAATCATTTATTTTAATATTAAATAAAATCCTTGTAAATATCTTTTAAATTATCCACAAATCCTGGCGCTTTAATATTTTCATTAGCAATTACCTTCAATGTAGAATAAACCTGTCCATCAATTACAATCTCAACATATCCAAGTTCCTGACCTATATCGCAACTAGAAATTGTGTTAGGTAAATAGCAGCGTGTTTCATATTCTGGAGTTTCTCCCTTTTTAGTTAAAATTGTATTGCAACCTTCTACCTTAACATCAACCCTTCTTTCATCTTTACACGAAACATTTATAAGCCCACTTATGTCAAATGTATGATTTTCGTAATTTGCAAATCCATAGTTCAACAAATCACTTGCGCTTTTAAAACGGTCCTTAGTAGAGCTTGCTCCAAGCACAACGGATATCAAACTTAAATCGCCACGCTTTGCACCGACTGCCAAGCAATATCCCGCTTCTTGCGTAGAACCAGTTTTTCCGCCAATACAACCCTCGTAATATCTTGACAATCTATTGGTATTGGTCATTTCGGTAGTACGTCCACTTGGGTGTTGAAAATCCTCCAACCAAATACTAGAATATTCGTGATACTTATCATATTTTAAAACATTCTTCAATATTTGAGCAACATCCACAGCGCACGAATATTGATTGTCCGCCGGTAGACCTGTGCAGTTGACATAATTAGTATTGTCAAGCCCCATCTCCTTGGCACGATTGTTCATTATTTCAACAAAACTTGTTTCGCTACCAGCGATATACTCTGCCAAAGCCACCGACGAGTCATTAGCGCTACAAACTATCACACTCTTTAGCAACTCGCCTAACTGATATTCACAATTCGCATCTAAGAATATTTGTGACCCGCCCATACCGGACGCATTTTCGCTGACCGTAACTTTATCATCTAGCGATATAGAACCTTTATCTATATTTTCAAAGGTTAGCATTATTGTCATAAGTTTTACAATGCTTGCCACAGGCATACGCTCGGTTGCATTGTTAGAATGCAATTCTGTCCCCGTATCCAAATCTATTAATATTGATGCTTTAGTGTTTACCTGTGGTACATATGTTGCAGCATACGTTACATTAATATTGGCACATATTGCAAATAACATAATTAACGATAATCCTAAATACGCAATACTTCTATTAATTCTTTTCACAATTCACCTCTAACAATATCTTTTGTATTAAATTAAAAAATATTTATAAAAAAAATAAAAAGATTTAATTTTAAAACCTTTTTATTAAATATTTTTATTAAATTTGATTGTTTTTAGTACTTTAAAATAGGTAGTTGTGTTATTTTGCGTAATTAATTATTAATTTGATATTTATTTAATTTATTTTATTGTTTAATTTTTATTGTTTAAAAAATACGCTTATAATTTCTTCCACATTTTGCTCAACGCCATATTTATTTATTAATCCATTAAATATCATATCCAGCGATTTGCCTGATGATTCATCATTTAAACTAAGTTTAACACCCTTTTGCTCCATTTCCTTGGACATCTTGGTTAATATGCCCAATATATTATCTGTTGTGTTTTTGCTAAACCTGTTGTTATAATATGACTGATAATAGTCCCATAATTTATTATTAATTTCCATATACGCATTGCAATGTGAGCATACTAAAATACGTTTAGCGATTTCGCTTTTGATTGGAATAAAGCAAAAATAATTGGTGACATGCAACTCCACCAAATTCACATCTCTTAATTCGTCCTTACATATTGTGCAACGCCTTACGCCGAAGTAACCTCTGTTAACTTCCTTAATATCTTTACCAAAAAATTTCATACCCTTAGTATATCAACAAAACAAGCCAATGTCAACCGGTAAACCTTATTAAGTTACAAAAAAAGTCCTATTTATGCAATAGGACTTTTAAAAATTAACTATTGAATATTAAATTATATTCTTCTAGCGAGATTAACACTTGTCTAGGCTTACTGCCTTCGGCTGGTGATATAAATCCGTTTTGTTCCATCTGGTCAATAATACGTGCCGCACGTGCATAGCCTACACCAAATCGACGTTGTATCATTGTAATTGATGCTTGGTTTGCCTGGATAAAGAATCGCAACGCATCTTTTAACACTGGGTCAAAGTTGATTATATCTCCATCTGCGCTTTGCGCTGAAACGGAAGCGGTTTGGTTGATATCCTTTTGTGCTGACTCGTCAAAATCGGCACTATTATTTTCCTTAATAAACTTAACAACAGCAGCAACTTCACGGCTAGATATAAACGCACCTTGTACACGCCTTGGCTCTGGCAAATCGCTTGGCTTAAACAACATATCACCCTTACCAAGCAATTTTTCGGCTCCACCCATATCAAGCACTGTTTTACTATCGGCAAAGTTGGTAAGCGCAAATGCAATACGACTAGGCAAGTTGGCTTTAATTGTACCAGTAATAACGTCAACAGATGGACGTTGTGTAGCAATCACCAAATGTATTCCTGCTGCACGAGATTTTTGAGCCAATTTCATAATACGCTCTTCCATTTCACGCTTAGCATCAATCATAAGGTCACCCAACTCATCAATTACAATAACCACATAAGGCAGTTTTTCAACTTCGTTATTCTTAACAATATCAAGAGCATTGTACTCCTTAATATTTACCACTTGATTTCGTTGCAATAATGCATAACGCTCTTCCATTTCCTTGATTGCCCAGTTAAGCGCATTGATGGTTTGTTCCTTGGTTGTAATAATTTCCGGAGTTAATAGATGTGGGAGGTTTGCATAAGTTGAAAATTCCACAGTTTTAGGGTCAATAAGTATTAGTCTTAAATCTTCAGGACTAGATTTGTAAATCATACTTATCAACATAGTATTTAAGCACACCGACTTACCCGAACCAGTAGAACCGGCAACCAATAGGTGTGGCATCTTGTCAAGATTACAGAATTGCACACTTCCGTTAATATCCTTACCTAACACAAATGACATTGGGTTCATACGCTTTTGATAGTCCAAACTTTCAATCATTTCACGCAAACTAACACCCATAACTGTTCGATTTGGAACCTCGATACCTACTGCATTTTTACCAGGAATTGGTGCCTCGATACGGATGCTACCGTTGGATGCTAATGCCATGGCAATATCGTCAGCATGGAATTGAACCTTTTTAACACTTACACCTTGTGGCATGCCGATTTCATATCTTGTTACCGCAGGTCCAACTTGAACAGCCTTCACTTTTGCATTAATTTTAAAATCTTGCAGTACTGTTTCGAGCTTTTCAATATTCTCATTGCACTCTTCTTCCGAAACGACTTCAACATTTTCCAAATACTCTAACAAACTTGTTGGAGGTTTAATATATTCGGCATGGTGGCGCTTAGGTCGTCCAAGCAGATTTTCCTTTTTCTCCTCCACAACTTCACGTGTGAATACCTCTGGCTTAGTTGTAAATGTTGCACTACGAACCACTTCGCTAGGATTTGCTGAAGGCAACTTAATTTCCTGCTCCTTTGGTTCTGATTTAACAACGTTAGTATTTGCATAACCACTAGAATTGCTTGTGACAAAATCTTCTGCATTGTCATCAAAGTCTTCGATAGTCATGCCATCTTCTTCTTCACCATCGTCCTCATCTTGAGTAGCGTTATTAAACATTTGTTTAACATTTTGCTGCCAATTTGATTGAGCGCTCTCAATCCCAGTAGGATTTTGTTTTTCCGTGTTTAGTGTATTATAACTATTTTGTACACTAGATGGTGTTGAGGTTTGTTGTGCAGGGTTAACTTGTGTTGGTTCTTGAATTTTACTTTCTTCTGGCATTTTTCTGCCCTCGATAACCTTGGCATCCTTATAAAACTCATCAGCATCACTTACAAATAGGTCGCTATTTAAATCAACCTTATCAAACAATTGTTTGTTAGGTTTTATTTCTGTTTTTGTAATTTCTTCAGGCTTAAAAACAGGTTCCTGCCTACGCTGAACCGGCTCGGCTTTAGGCTTTTCGTATTCCGGAATAACAATCTCTGGCGGCGTTAAAATATATTCTCGCTTGCTTTTGTATTTATTTGGAGTGTCCGGAATTTCGTCCACACGCATGCTTGAACTAATAATTGTAGAGCTACCTTGCTCCATACCTAATTTTTGTTTTGCAATCTTCTTTTTTAAGTCTTCTTGTTTGTGTTTTAAGGTAATCTCAACCTCTGGATTTTCTTCTTCTACCGTATTACCTTCAATCATTCCGCTAAAATCAAACTTGCTTTTAACAGGCTTCGTTTCCTCTGGAGTTTTATCTACTTGTCTAGCATCTAATATCAATCCAATACTCACAGTTAATAAAATTATTGATAAGATATATGCACCAACCACCGTTAAATACTTTTTCATTGGGTAGGTTAAAAGGCTCATGATTAGTCCCGCACCACTAGTTTTTAATTTGTAAGTGTCGGCTAAATATTGACCATAACTTTTAGTAGGTATTTTTGTTGTTAAAATTAAGTGGATTATCATTAGCACGAAAAACAATGCACAACTTAAAAATATTAAATATTTCTTGTTAACATCATACTTAGTTTTACCCAATCCTACCGCACACAAAAATGCACTAAGTAGCGTAATTGGGTAAGCCGAAATTCCTAGCAAGCCCAACAAAAAGTTTTTAGCAAAGTTGCTAGGCAAACACAGACTAACAAAGCTTACCACACTAACCAACAGCACAGCAATCATAATATATTTTGATAATTTAATTATATTGGGTTGTTTGGTTTTTATTTTAGGTGGCTTTTCCTTTTTCTGTTTCTTCTGTTTTGAAGTATTTAATGTTGATTTATATATTGACACAGTCCTTCCCCTTTTGTAAATATTATACAACCTTTTTACAATTTTTCAAAACAATTTAATTAATTGTTTGCTTAATTTTATGCCGATTCCATCTTTTTGAAAGACATAACGCCGATTAATTTTTGTTTGCAGGATAGTTTGTTGCAAATTTTAACACTATTCCTAAATTTCCAAACCCAACGTTTTAGTAACAGTAGTGGCTTCAAATCCGTTGTTTTGACTATATGCCAAAATTAGCGGCAACGCCTCCAAAGTGTTTTGAGTTGGGTGCATTAATATAAGGTCGCCGTTTGTTAGGTTTTTTGTAGCACGTTTTACAATTAAATCAGTATCCTTGTCACGCCAATCAATTGTATCATGTGTCCACATAATTGTTTTGTAATCTAGAGATTTTGCAATGTTAATAGTTGTATCATTAAATGCTCCAGATGGTGGTGCAAACAAATTCATTTCAACGCCCAAATTACCCTTAACAAGCAAATGTGTTTTATGTATCTCGTCATAGTTTTGTTGCTCGGTTATTTTATCGTGGTCCTTATGATTATATCCATGATTTCCTATTTCATGCCCACGCTTGTAAATCTCCTTTGCCATATCCACATTTTTAGCAAACCAACTGCCACCTACAAAAAACGTTGTTTTAACATTGTAAACATCTAGCACATCTAACATATCTTCAATATACTCAGTTCCCCAATATACATTTATCATAAAACTTACTTTGTTTTGCGTTGTGTCGCCGCTGTAAATCACATCCGGGTTGACGCTGGTGCTAACACTTGAACTAAATGGGATTGCCACCGCAATCAATGCGATAAAAATTAATACAATAACACTATTTGTTACAAATCTTACTTTTTTCATACCAATTTATATGCTAAAATTTGTAAATAAAGACTTGTTTTGTTACATCATCTATATATTAAATTAGGTTAAATTAAAATATTTTTTAAAAACCAGTTGACAACCTAATTAAAATGATATATAATATTGGAAGCATTGTGAGTAAGCACATTGTTTACTTACAATTTAATATATATGCGTCGTTAGCTCAGCTGGATAGAGCGTTGGTCTACGGAACCAAAGGCCAGGAGTTCGAATCTCTTACGACGCACCATATAATAAGCTTAGTTGGTTCTAAGCTTTTTTTTATTTTATGTGCTGTTTATCTTTATTTGTAAGAGATTCGACCCATAAAGGGTTCGCCCTGTCGGTCGGACCGAAATCTTTGATTTCTCCCGCTTTGTGCTACAAACTTGCCACTGGCAACTTTGTTTAACGCAGTCGCCTCTTACGACGCACCATATAATAAGCTTAGTTAGTTCTAAGCTTTTTTTATTTTATGTACTGTTTATTTTTATTTGTAAGAGATTCGACCCATAAAGGGTTCGCCCTGTCGGTCGGACCGAAATCTTTGATTTCTCCCGCTTTGTGAAATAGTAAAAACTCCCTAATCAAATAGGGAGTTCTTTGTTACATTTCTTCCATTGTTTCAACACAAATTAAGTTAAATGCTTTAGATAGCACTTCTTTAACCAAATTTAATAGTTGCAATTTTGCTTTAACCTGATGTAAGTTTTCGTCCAAAATTTTACACACAGTGTAGTACTTGTTAACCGTTTTGCACATTTCCATACAATATTTTAGCACAACACTTGGGTCACGTTTATCAAGGGCAATTTTTAATGTATTTTCAAGATTGCAGCACATTTTGATTAATTCAAATGCTTGAACTTGGTCTAGGCAATTATAGTCACATTGAACTTTGCTCAAATCCAAATCTTTAGCCTTACGCAATATACTCATAACACGTGTATAGGTGTATTGCATATATGGTGCGGTTTCGCCCTCAAAACTAAACGCACGTTCGATATCAAAAATTGCATCCTTGTTACGTTCGATATTTAGTGCATTAAAACTTAACACACCTTTTGCAACCTTTAATGCAACATCTTTAGGGTTTTCGATACTAAATGTACGGTTTTTGATTACATCGTTGGCCTTATTTAACACGTAGTCCATCAAATCTACAAGTACCGCCTGTTTACCACGACGTGATGAAATCTTCCCATCTGGCAAACTAAATCTACCATAGGCAATATGTTCCAACCCACCACTAAATGGCATACCTGCAAGTTCTAGCACCTTAAAGAATTGTGCAAAGTGTAATTTTTGCTCGGTTCCTGTTAGATATAACATAATATCATATTTATAATCATTATATCTATCAATAGCGGCAGCAATATCACGAGTTGCATACAAGCTTGCTCCGTCACTACGCTTTACTAAACATGGTGGCATATCAAACTTGGATAAATCAACAACTGTAGCGCCTTGGCTAACTGTAAGCAATCCCTTGCTATCCAAAAATTTAATAACATTATCAAGTTCTGGCGCATAACTTGCTTCGCCTTTCCACGAATCAAAGTAAACACCCAATATATCTAGTAAACGTTCAGCTTCCTTACGAGCAACATCAATAACTCGTTGATATATTGGATAAATTTCAGGGTCTTCATCTTCTATCTTTTTAAATATATCACGTGCAAGCTGTTGAAGTTTTTCATCTTCCGCTTCGGCTGCACAGAATTTAACATAATATTCTTGTAATGCATCAATACCACGATCTTCAATATCCGCATCCGTTCCCCACATTTGAAGACCGGCAATAATTTTGCCATAAGGAGTACCATAATCGCCAATATAGTTAATTCGCACAACCTTATATCCAAAGTTTTCGAAAAGCCTTGCCAAACTTTCGCCTACAAAAATATTTTTTAGGTGCCCTATATGCATATACTTAGCAAGGTTAACCGAACAATAGTCAATACAAACCACCTTATCGTTTGATTGACATACTGGTAATTTATAATTATTTAAAACATTTTTACTAACTTCACCCTTATTTAGGAAAAAGTTTACATATCCAGCCACGCATTCAACTTTTTCAATATTTGTATTTTGAAGATTTAATACGCTAGCAATTTCTTCAGCAATGGCCATAGGAGATTTGCGCAACGTTTTAGCCAAAGCAAAACACGGTAAGCAAAAATCACCTTTGCTCGCATCAATACTATCAATAACTAGATTATTTAATTCGCCATAATCTTTTAACTGTGCTAAAACATTGTATACTTCTTGTTTTAAATTCATAATTCCTCCTTAATTAAACAGACTTCCGGCTGCCTTGCTATATGCACGCACCAAACCACCTGCACCTAACTTGATTCCGCCAAAATACCTAACCACCGCTATTAACACATTTTTAGCACCACGCTTTTTAATAACATTCATTATAGGTGCGCCGGCAGTACCTTTGGGTTCACCATCATCACTACACTTTTCAAGAACTTTGTCCACACTATACACATACGCATAACATATATGTGTGGCTTTTTTGTGTTCTAATTTTAATTGCGCTAAAGTATTGGCAATATCTTGTTCGCATGTAAGCGGCTGCATAATGCCTATAAACCGTGATTTGTTTATAATTAATTCACACGTTTTCATGTTAAACATTTTATCACATATCCAAATATTAATCAATAATAAAACACGAAATACTACTAATTATTTTGATTTTAACCTAATATTTTAATTGTTTAATACTAATTAACCCGCCACGTAAATATAAAACATGTAAAATTTTATTGTAAAAACCAAAACAATATATTATAATAATTGTATGTACAAAATTCCTGCCAAACGATTAATACTATTTAGAATTATAACATTGGTTATAGTTCCTTTTGCGTTATTTTGGACATTTGTTGCAGGATTTAACATAATGTATACTAGGGCGCCTGTAAATGGTTTATCTATGTATCCAACACTAAATAAAGAGTTATCCACAACCAATAAACATGATGTGATTTACGTTAGCAATTTTAGCAAATTTCATAAAAACGATATTGTTGTAATGGATTTGCGTGACAATCCTGAGTTTGGAAATTTTACAATCAAACGACTTATTGCTACTGCTGGAGATGTGGTTAGCATTACAATTGAAAATGATGATTATTATGCACTAAAAGTAAATGGTCAATTGGTGTACACCAAATCATTTAGTGACGGACTTAACACCTATTTATCGTTTGGCAATTATACTAAGGAGCATATGTATCAATCATCTAGGGTTGTAAAATTGGATAATGGCGAATATGGCGTAA
The DNA here is from genome assembly GCA_045126575.1 of Candidatus Onthoplasma sp. Taxonomy (GTDB): domain Bacteria; phylum Bacillota; class Clostridia; order Christensenellales; family UBA1242; genus Onthoplasma. The sequence continues at coordinate 44,090 of JBGVOQ010000017.1, forward strand.
AAATTAATCAGGGCGAAGTGTTTGTGCTGGGCGACAACTGGAACGTTTCCAAGGATAGCGCAACTGTAGGGCCAATCAAACAAAAAGCTATTATTGGCAAGGTTAGATTTATTGTGCCTGGAGGGCAAAATGAATTTATTAGCATACTAAAACAAATATTTTAAAATAAGTGTTATAAAATAATATAAATCATTTGAATTTTGTCAACCTTGTGTGCTATACTAAATATAGTTAACTAAATTTTGTTACATTTTATAAATGTTAGGGGGATTTTATTATGCAACTATGGATTGGAATTGCGGCAATTGTTATTGCGATATTTTCAATGGTTATATTGTACCTTACCAGAAACAATATTATTGAATTACTTGACCGAGATGTTGTGATGTACGACAAAAATTTTGAAATAAAAAAGGAATGTTTGCACGAAGCTTTTAACTGTCTTGATTTGGTTGCTCAAAATGGTGCTAATATTAAAAATAGTCCACAATTTATTCAACGTGCTAAACAAGCCTATAACGGATTACTTTGTGTATTAAGTTCACCAAAACTATATCAAGAATTTTATCGTATGGCAATCGACCAAGGCGACAGCGTGTACAGCATTGAGGATATCGAAAACTTTAAGGTAGCATGCCGTGCAGAGTTGATTAGTAAGCGTAAACGCAAAAACGAAGTGTTTAAAGGCTCTACAAATGGCGCTTTGAATAGCACTTACGCCCAAACTCGTTTAATGCAACAAGCTCAGCAGGCAAGACCTCAACGAGCAAATCCTAATGCTTCTAACCGAGAAGAATAATATAAAAATCTCACATTACGTGAGATTTTTTTGTATCAATTTATAAATTAATTATATTTACTTTGTATGCGACTTTTTTAAATATTCATTAATTAGAGGTTGCAAATTGCCGTCCATAACATCTTGCACGTCACTTGTTTCATAATCTGTACGATGGTCTTTTACCATAGTGTAAGGCTGGAACACATAACTTCGTATTTGGCTACCCCACTCAATCTTTTTTAATTCACCTTTAATTTCCTTTAACTTTTGTTGTTCTTGCTCTATTTTCATTGCTAGTAATTTACTTTTTAAAATTCTAAGCGCATTTTCACGATTTTGCAATTGACTACGTTCGTTTTGGCAAGTTACCACAATACCTGTTGGCAAGTGAGTTATTCGCACCGCCGAATCGGTGGTATTAACGTGCTGACCGCCAGCGCCTGAACTTCGATATGTGTCAACCTTCAACTCATCACTGCTAACCGCTATTTCCGATTCGCTGGTAAGCTCTGGCGAAACTTCCACACTAGCAAAGGTTGTGTGCCTACGTTTAGATGAATCAAATGGCGAAATTCTAACCAGTCTGTGAACTCCCTTTTCGCTATTAAGCTTGCCATACGCATACTCGCCTTTGGCTATAAATGTTATGCTCTTTAAACCAACGCCACCACCATCAACACTATCCACAACAACCGTGTCAATATTGTTGCTAGCGCAGTACATGTTATACATTCGGTACAACATACTAACCCAATCTTGCGACTCAGTTCCACCGGCGCCTGAATGAATGGTTATAATTGCATTGCATGTATCATATTTACCGTCCATAAGTGTTCTAACGCTAAGGCCTTCAATCTCATCACTTAGGTTTACAATTTCACAATATATTTCATTTAATCCGGACAAATCCTGACTTTGCTCCATCATTTGCTTTAATTCAGTTAAGCCGGCAAGGCGATTTTGCAAATTATTAACCTTGTCAAACAATGTTTGCAAACTTTTAATTTCCTTGTTGGTGTTCATAGCAAAATCAACATTGGACCAAAACGACATAGACTCACGCTCTTTTAGCAAATCTGCCAATCTTAAAGATTGCTGCTTTAGGTTTAAACACGTTTTGGTAAGTTCAAATTTTTCAATCAATTCGCCAATTTCTTGTTCAATGTTTTCAATATTCATAAGCCCCTCCGCCTTTATATAAAGTATATAAAAACATACCTTAAATGTCAAAGAAAAAAAATAAAAACCTTAAAAGGTCTTTATTTTTACATTATTTATTATTGGTATTTTCCTGCGATTCAATCTCATGAGTCATTTGTTTGATAAGTGTAGGCTCTTCAGGTTCCTCACCTTGCGGTACATACACTTCAGGCACTACTGGCTGACTAGTTGCCTCAGAGTTTTGAGCTGGTGCGGATTTTGTGTTTGCTGTAGATCTACCTTTAAAAAATTCCACATTTCTAATCCACACAAATAGTTTGATTTTGCTCTTGTACACCCAATTTAACAACAAGTACGCTATCACACCACCAACCAATCCTACGGCAATACCACCTAGGCAATCGCTAAAGTAATGAACCATTAAATAAATTCGGCTACTTGCCATTATTAGCGGTAAAAACATTATTGGCCAGTTGTGCTTTTTGTTAGTGGTCAACATCACAGCCATTGAAAAAGCCATCGCCGCCGTAACGTGTCCTGAAGGGAATGAATATCCACTTTCAAACTTACCATTGGAGCCCGCCCACCACAATTCAAACTGTGAACTTGCCTGAAATGGCCTAACACGCTGTGCTATATTCTTTAATAATAAATTGCTTACCACAAAACCTATTGCGATTGACAAGATTATTGTTCCACCAACTTTCCTTGTACGTTTAAATAGTGCAAGACCAAATCCAATTAATAAAAACAATGCTCCATATTCGCCAATATAACTGATTATTTTCATTACCACATTGGTAAATTCACCACCCCATAAGTACAATTTATGGAATAATTCTGCAAAGAAATAATCGACTTTATTTATAAATTCCATTATTTATCCTCCGTTGACTTTTTTTCACCGCTGCAAACAATAAATAATAATGAAATTAATATCGGCAACGATGTGTATAAACTACATGTAATATCTTCAGACAAACCGTTAGTCATAATCAAAATAATAGGTAGATATGTGGCAATGTTTCGTGAAAATCGTTTGCTTTTTAATATCCAAATCACGCATCCAACTAGTAAAATAGTTCCAACTATACCAAACTTATATAATATTGATAAATATATATTGTGTGTTGTGCGTTCGTTTATATTGTCCGCAGTAATTCCGCACCCAAACAACATATATAGTGGCGAACTTGTCCATTTATCGATATATGATTTCCATATATCTACACGGCCTGTTGTTGCCACATTTAGCACTCCACCCGAATAAGACGAATCATCTAAAAATCGTTTGATAATTGCTATAATGTACCCTCTAAAAACAACTGTTAATATTGCTAAGCCTATTACGCCAATCATCAAAAATTTTATGTATTGCTTTTTGTTGTTACTTTTTGCAAAACCAATTATTACAGCCAACATATATGATAACATTGTAAGCAATATAAAGGTCTTTGAAAATGTTAAAAGTCCGATAAGTGTTATTATAAGCAATATTGGCAAATATCTTTTAATATTTAATTTCTTTAACAACATTAATGCTAATATAAATGTCTGGCACAATGAGCAATACATTGCCAAAGCATTTATGTTAGAGAAGTATCCTCCAAATCTAAACCTAGTGCTGGCATCTGATATGAATGGTGGATAGGTTGCAACACCACAAAAATAAGCAATCAAGGATAGTATTGTTGATGATATTAATCCTAAACTTAATATTAAAACCAACTTTTTAAAATCTACTTTTTCAACTAAATATACCACAGCAATTGTTAGAATTAAACCTATGCTTTGACCAAGTTTATAAAAATGAAATTTTGTTAAAATCAAGCCGTACAATGTTAAAATTGCCAATAAGCAAACGGTTGCGTAAATAAATTTAACTCTTTTTTTATCCTTACCCTTTATTGATAAAACTAGATATTTTAGAATAATTAATGCCAAAACCGCTGCATATATTGACAAGAACAACGCAGTTAGCCCACTAGCACCTGTAAAACATACCGAAAAGGCTAAAAAACATAATAAATCGCTGTCATTTAATAGCAGTACTGCAAGGAATGATAGTAAACCCAAAACCGCTACAAGCCCTGTAGTTAAAGGCATTAAAAATGCAAAAAAAGCATACGCAATTAATAGATAATAAAGTGATTGATTAGATTTTGCTTGTAAAATCATACTGCCCTCTACATATTACTTAAAAATATTTATAATATATTATCACAAAATGATTTTATAGTCAATAAATATTAACCCTTAAATAAAGCGTGTAAACCGTATTAAATATTATAAAGTTTAGGTTCAATAAAAAATGTGCCAAATAATATTTTGACACACCTTTAATTATTAGTTGTTATCAATAGCGCCTACTGGGCAGATTGACATGCAAGTACCACATTTAATGCATTTTTTGTTATCAATTTGAGCCTTGCCGCCCTTCATTGCAATAGCGCCTACTGGGCACATTGAAGCACATGCTCCGCAGCCTAAACATTTATCTTTGTTTACCTTCATAATATTTCTCCTTGTTACATATATATTATCAATTTTGTTTACTTTTGTCAAATAATGCTAACAATAATTTCAAATGTTAAGTCAGGGCGCTCAAGCGGTACGACATATAATGTTGTAGTTCCTTTACGCAATGCCTTTATTGTAATGGTTGGCGAGTTGAATTTTATAACCTCAACCACATCACCATCGGTCCAGCAATCAATCGCTTGGTTTCTATCTAGATTTACCAATGTGTATCCAATGTCAAAGTTGTATTGAGAATATTTCTTTTCTACAACGTTATCGCTTAAAACCTGACCGCCTAAAGTCAATTTTAGTTCCACTTTGGCGTTTACAACGCTTGGATTTATCTTAAGCGATATTTCCTGACAAATTGTTATGTCATTATCTTTTAATACAATGGTTATCTTAGTATCACCTTGCTTAAGTGGCGTTATAATCCCATTATTGTACTTCAAGTTTTCATCACACTCTACCGTAATACTACTATTGGCACTTTTCTTGATTCCTACTATTTTATCCAGCGCTATGTCCTCGTCTATATACAAGTTGCTAACATTTAATTTTTGAATATAAAAGCTAGTTGTTTCTCTTGGAGTATCTACCACATCAATAGTTAAGCGGTCTTCGTTATAATACGTATCACCCGACTTAACTCTACATATCAAAATATACTTACCCTCATCTTCAAACTTGTGAGTTGTTTCACTGATTTGAGTTTCTCCACTTTGACCGTACCTTTTAAACCAAAATTCTGGCACCAATGTGCAGTCGGCAGGCTTAATGGTTACCAAATCCTTGCTAAGCACAATCTTGTTTTGGCTATAAATCTCTACCGCTCCGGCAGTGGTTTTAAATTTTACACTAGTTGCATAAATTTCCTTATCTCTTGGCTTGTTAATGGCTTTAACTACTAGTATTATTGCAGTTATAATTATAATAACCATTGCCACAATCGACAAATTTCGACAAATCTTTTTCATGGTTATATGATAAACTAATTTTAATATAATATCAAATGAAAATATAAGGTTTGTTTTAAATTACCATATTTTTTACAATTTTCACAATGTATTAGTAATTGACAAATCCTATTAAAGTTGATACACTTGTATGTATGAATTGTAACATGTGTCCACGAAAATGCAATGTCAATCGCAGCGTTAATCTTGGATTTTGTAACGCTAGCAATGATATAAAAATTGCAAAATATATGCCTCACTTTTGGGAGGAACCTATTATATCCGGCACTCATGGCAGTGGCGCAATATTTTTTTCGCACTGCAATTTAAAATGTGTGTATTGCCAAAATGCGCAAATCAGCCATTATGGTGAAGGTAAATATTTCTCGGTTGAACAGTTTGTGGATATTGTAAAGCAGTTGGAAAATTTAGGCGTGCATAACATTAATCTTGTAACACCCTCTCATTACACCGAACAAATAATATCTGCATTTGAAATATATAAGCCTAGCATTCCAATTGTATGGAATAGCAATGGCTATGAAAGCGTTGAAACAATCAGACGCCTTAAGGGCATTGTTGATATATATCTAGTTGATATGAAATATATGGATAGCGATTTGGCTTTAACATTATCCAAAGCTAAAGATTATCCACAGGTTTGCCAGCAAGCCATAATTCAAATGCGCAAAAACCAGCCTAAGGATATTATCAAAAATGGGATTATGAAAAAAGGCGTTATAGTCCGCCACCTAGTACTACCCAATGAAGTGCAGAATAGTTTTGATGTTCTGAACTGGATACATTCTAATATGGGCAATCAAACCTACGTAAGCCTTATGGGACAATACACTCCTTATCATTTGGCAAAAGCCATGCCTAAATACAACCGGCCACTTAAACCTATTGAGTACAAGCGTGTAGTTAATCATCTTAACAAATTGGGATTTGAAAACGGCTTTGTACAGGAATTATCTAGCGCAAGCGAAGCATTTATCCCGGATTTTGACAACAAAAACTAATAATTTTCGACAAATTCTTGTTACAAGGAAATTAATTTAATATTTTATTAATATAGATAATATATGAAAATCTCACCAAGAATTTCATATTCGTTTATAGAACCTATTAAACGCCACCGCTCATTTGTTTGGCTAATGCTTACACTTGTATGTGTATGCATTTTTTGCGCTGTAATGGCAGGTATCAAATTTAATAACAGCACCTTGATAATTAGTTTTAATAATGTTACAGTTGTTAAGTTTTTGCGAGGAAGTTCAGGTATGGGCGGTTTGATATTTACCAGCATTTTTAGCGTGCTGATATTCTGTGCCATCATTATATTGTCCTCATGTAAAAAATACTCTATTAGCATAGGCATATTCTTTTACTGCTACTATGTGTATGTACAAATATTAGTGTTAATTGCCTTTATTTTACAGTACGGGATAATCAACACTTTGGCAATTGCATTTTGTATGCTGATATTTATGTGCATAACAATATTTTTAATGCTACATTTATTTTTGATTTGCCTAGAATGTCAAACTAGTTACCAATACTTTAAAACATCATTAGTTAGCTGCACTCCAATCCTGATTTTTATTATTGTAGAATTAATTATTCAAGCATTAGTATTTTTTGTGTTAAAAAACTATATAATTGTGTTGGTTTACTAATTATTTTTAGCCAACTACTTGTACAAAACTTTAAAGTTTGTTATAATACTTTAAAGGAGTATATATGAGTCCAGAAAATTTGCAAAAATCAATAATCCTAACCGGACCACCATGTGTGGGCAAAAGTTTAATTGCCTCACACCTAGGCGAAAAGTTAAACATGCCGGTATTTAATATAGATGATATGCTACTTATGCTGGTTGAGGAACGTGAACATAAAATCGGTCCATCAAAATCCTCTCAAAGGGCATTTATCCAAGATTTGCGTGAACAAATACTTGAATTTCCTCATTCCAGAAAGTTGTTAACTGACCCTCAATATATCGGCACACAGGAAAAACTTCTTCAAAATCTAGTTGATATTTACAACAATATGCGTGCACAATTTGGAGATTTAAAATGCTTTTATAAGGCTGTTGACAAACACATTAATACGCTTGATTTAGATTATGTAAACGTCGATTATCTAATCGCATCACTTGCAGAAGTTTCAAATATAATGATCGAAATAATCCTTAGCAAATTAGACCAACCTGTAATTATTGACGCACCTGGGTGTTATGGTTGGCAGTTTGTTAAGCATCTAAGTCTAGATACTAAAATTTTACTACAACGCAACCTTAATATGCGCCCAACACATACCGAAAAACAAATGAATGATACGGTAGCATCAATGCAATCTATTTTGCTATTGCCAGGTCCTGATATTATTACTCGTATCCCAGAAGATGGCGAACTAGACGCTGAAAAAATGATTCATTCATCATTAGACGACTTTATGGATACCGACCTTGTTATGCCTGCTAACGAACTATTCTACCCTTCTAGCACAGATTACCTACGCCAACGTAAACTTGCAGACGCTCGTGAATATTTGGAAAAAGAAAAACTTAAAAACAAAGCAGAAATCACAAATATCTGTGAACAAATAATATCTGGCTTAAATGATTTGCAAGCATACAAAACATTATAATTCAAAAATTTAAAACAGCATTTAGCACCCAAAAGGCACCCACTTTTAAAGTGTTAAATGCACTATATGCGAGTGTAGCTCAACTGGATAGAGCATCAGTCTTCGGAACTGAGGGTTGGGGATTCGAGCTCCTCCACTCGCACCAAATTATAACTATGAGATTAGGAGATTATATGAGAAAAATTTATGTTTTAGAGCACTTTGATTTTACGCCAGAACAAATGAATAGACTTAAATCTTTGGGAGAAGTAGTATATTATCAGAAAGCAAATAAAGAAGAAATTAAAGATGCAGTAAATAATGCCGATGTCATTTTGCTTGACTGGTTAGATCCGAATCCTATTTTAGTAAATATGAAGAAAGGACAATTTATCTGTTTGCCTTATACAGGATATGATTGGGTTGCTAATTTGCAAATTGCAAAGTCTAATGGTGTTATAATTTCTAATACTCCTAATTATTCAACAAATGCAGTTGCGGAACATCATTTGGCATTAATTTTAGATTGTGCAAAACATGTTACAAGTTTTAACAATATATATAAATCTGGTGAAAAGGTTGGATTTAATCGTGGTTTGGAATTACAAGGGAAGAAAGTTGGAATTATAGGTCTTGGCAATATAGGACAAAAGCTTGCTAATTTATTATCAATATTTGGAGTAGAGATTTTTGCATATAATAGAACTCCAAAAAGTCTTCCAAATATTAAAGATGTCGACTTAACAGCACTGCTTTCAACTTGTGATATTATTTGCAATACTTGTAAACTTACACCACAAACGAGAGATATGATTGGAATGAAAGAATTAAAGCTTATGAAACCAACAGCAATATTGACTTCAACAACTGGTGGAATTATCAATCTTGATGAACTGAATGAATTTTTAAAATCTAATCAATTATTTGGTATAGGTCTTGATGATGTTGACCAACAACAAGTTCCTGCAGAACTACTTATGCATGATAATGTTATTTGCACATATCATAGAGCATACGATACAAATGAAAGTGAAAATAACCGAATAAATCTATGTATAGATAGTATTGAAGCATTTTTTGAACATAAACCAATCAATTTGATTTAAAATTCAATATAAATTCACAAAAAAGGCACCCGAATTTGAGAAAGGTTTGAGTGTTTGTAAAAAGGCACCCGTTTGGCACCCAAAATATAAAATAGCACCCAACGGCTGTTAAACTTACTCAAAATTATTGAGAGGTGCGAATTTTACAAATTTTGCGAAAAAATAGTCACTATTTATTGTTGAGATTGTTATTTAAACGCTATAAATACACACAGTCAAATGGCTAGGATGTAGAAATCCTGGCTTTTTTGTTATAATTTGTATATATTTTTGTTTGACTTGTTGATTATATATTGCTAAAATATTTATATATTGATTTATTAGAATGGATAATTATACTTTAATTTGAAATTCTTAGGGGGAATAAATGATAAAAAAGAAGTCGAATTCGCAAAACTTTGTGATTGCAATTCTTAGCATACTGCTACTTATATCAATCGCGTTTGGCGTTACATATTCGTATTACAATGGTAAATCCAATTTAATTAAGGGTACTATTACCACGGCAAATCTTTCTATTAGATTGTTTGGTCAAAGTAGTTTTGGTCAAACCAGCGAATTTTCAATTTCTGCACCATTTGGTGAAGAATTTTTAGTTCCAGGCAACAAACTTAATAATGTGGAACTTAATTTGATTAACAAGTGCACTCAATCTACATATATGGTGGTTGTATACTCGCTTAGCGCATTTAAAAATGACGACACTAAGGAAGATGTGTCCGATCGTTTAACCAATATGCCTGCAATTTCATTTAAGGATAATGCTGTTAACCCTGAAGTTTGGAAACCTATTTCATATAAATGTGAAAAAATTAATTCTACATTCACCTGTTTAGTTGGGCTTAATCCCTTTGAACCAATGACAACTAATGACGGCGTAACCGTAAATATCCTTCAACCTAATTCAATCGAAATTCCTACCGAATGGGATAACGCATTGCAAAATTGCTGTGTTACAATCTCGGTTGTTGCATATGCCGTTCAATCCGATTACTTAGGTGCCGAATATCTTGACCCAATTATAGCTGCAACAGAAAATAAGGATATGGAAGCCAAGGCTCAAGCAATTGCTAGAGCAACATTACAAATTTGCCAAATAGATGCAGTTGCTGTTACAGTTTAATATTTAAATACAAAAAAATCACGAGATAATCGTGATTTTTTCATCTTTTTAATCCTCTAAAAGCGGGTCGTTAAATCCCATACTTTTAATTTTGTCCTTTAAACTTCTTAAAAGTCCACTATTGGAAAATGAGTAGTATGTCCTATCGGCAACTATTACATGGTCATCAAACTTAATGCCAAGTGTTAATGCTGCTTGAATTAATTTACTTGTAGCTTCAACATCTGCATCAGTAGGGTCGCAAATTCCGTTAGGGTGGCTATGCATTACAATAATTGACTTTGTAGGAATCGAAACAATCTTTTCGGTAAACCATGACATTGGAAAGTTAATAACGGACGGAAAGTTGCTATTAAACTTTACACGTTTAACAAGTTCCTTTTTAGCATTTAGGCAAAACACATAAAATGTTTCATTATCGCCAACCCTATCCACTTCCCTAAAATATCTAACGCATTTATGTGAATCATCTAGCAGGATTGCTCCCACATTTTTTGATGCGTTATATTTAGCAAACATATCTGGCAATAAGGATAGAAATAATGCCGTTTCCTTGCCTATACCATTAACCTTCATCAATTGCTCATATCCAGCATCTAGCACACCACTAAATGTTCCAAATGTATCAATCAATTCGTGTGCTAGCGGATTAACATCTTTGTATGGCACCGAATATGTTAGCGCCAATTCCAAAATTTCGTGATACGGCCATGACTCGATACCTATTTCACGTGCTTTATCCTTAAGGCGCTGACGGTGACCTTTGTGCATTTGTTTTTTCTTTTGCTCCATAGCCACCTCTTATTCGTTGGTTTGGTTTTCTTGCTCGGTTTCGTCTTGCTCTACATCTTCATCATCTCCTTGACGTTCCACAATTGACACGCCAACAATCTTGCAACCAGAAGTATTCATCAGTCTCACGCCAAGAGCAGTACGTCCAACCTCATTAATCTGCTCAGCATGTGTACGAATAACAATGCCATTTGATGTAATTGCTAGAATATCTTGGTCCTCAGTAATTGGCTTGATTGCCACAATTTCGCCAGTTTTATCGTTGAACTTACCAGCTTTTGTTCCTTTACCACGGCGAGATTGTAATCTGTAATCTTCAACCCTGGTACGCTTTGCAAAACCTAGTTCGGTAACTGTTAAAATATCTTTATTAGGGTCAAGAACAATCATATCAATAATTCTTTCGCTGTTATCAATCTTCATACCCTTAACACCACGAGAACTACGGCCTAGGCTACGAACATCTTTTTCGCTAAATCTTACACATTTACCGTTGTTAGAAGCAATTAATAATTCGTCACCCTCATTTACAGCCTTAACACTTACCAATTGGTCATCTTCCATAAGTTTGATTGCAATTTTTCCATTCTTACGAACTAAATCAAATTCTTCCATCTTGGTCTTTTTAATAAAGCCCTTTTCGGTTGCCATAAATAATGCTGCCTTATCTTTAGCATCTGCAACAATTGCAGTAATCTTTTCGTCGCCTTGCAACATCATTAAGTTAACAATTGCACGGCCTTTAGATGTTTTTGTTGCCTCAGGAATTGTATAGGCTTTCATACGATACACTTTGCCAAGATTGGTAAAGAACATTAAATCATCATGACTATTACAACTAATCATATTAACAACAACATCAGTATCCTTAGCCTTATGTCCCACAACGCCCTTTCCGCCACGATTTTGACTCTTATATTCGCTTGCAGGCATACGCTTAATGTAACCTTCGTCAGTTAATGAAATTACAACTTCGTGTTTTGCAATTAAATCGCCAATATCAATGTCGTCATATTCTAATGACACTTCACTCTTACGAGGGCGTGCATACTTATCCTTAATTTGTAATATTTCTTCCCTTACAATTGCAGCAATTCGTGCTGGTGATGCTAGTATATCGCTCAATTCCTTGATTGTTGCACACAATTCTTCAAGTTCGGCATTAAGTTTTTCAACTTCCAAACCTGTTAATCTTGACAATTTCATTTCTAGGATAGCATTAGATTGCTTTTCGCTTAGTTCAAACTTATCTTGCAACTTTTGCATTGCATCTTGCTTATCCTTAGACTTTTTGATAATTGCAATAACTTCATCAATATTTCTAACCGCAATAACAAGACCTTCAATAATATGCTCACGTTCCTTTGCCTTTTCAAGGTCATAACTGGTTCTGCGAGTAATAACTTCCTTTTGGAAATTTAAATATTCTTCCAATATTTGCTTTAGGTTTAGTAGTTGTGGTTTTTGCTTTGACAAGCACAACAATATAATACCGTTAGAAACTTGCAATTGTGACATCTTGTATAGTTGGTTTAATACAATTTGTGCATTTGCATCTTTCTTGATTTCGATTACAATACGAAGACCGTCCTTGTCACTTTCATCACGGATATCACTAATACCTTCGATGCGTTTATCTTTTACAAGGTCAGCAATTTGCATAATCAATTTTGCCTTATTTACTTGATAAGGGATTTCGGTTACCACAATGCGATAACGCTTGCCGTCGCCGTATGTTTCAATTTCGGCACGTGAACGAATAATGTATCCACCACGTCCGGTGCGATATGCTTCCTTAATTGCGCTCATACCTAATACTAAACCACCTGTTGGGAAATCTGGTGCAGGAATAACTTGCATAAGCTCATCAACTGTAATATCAGGGTTATCGATAAGCGCTACTACACCATCAATAGTTTCGCCTAAGTTGTGTGGTGGAATGTTAGTTGCCATACCAACAGCAATACCATCACTACCATTTACTAACAAATTAGGGAAACGGCTAGGGATAACCACCGGTTGCATACGTGTGTTATCAAAGTTTGGATAGAAATCTACAGTATTTTTATCGATATCACGAAGTAATTCGTTAGCAATTTTACTTAAACGTGCTTCGGTATAACGATATGCTGCAGCCTTATCGCCGTCCACAGAACCAAAGTTACCATGACCCTCAACCAACAATTCGTTAATTGAGAAGTTTTGTGCCAAACGAACAAGCGCATCATAAACTGAACTATCACCGTGTGGATGATAACGTCCTAACACGTCACCGACGATTTTAGCACATTTTCTAAATGGTTTATCACTCCACAAACCTTCCTCGCTCATAGCATACAAAATACGGCGATGTACTGGCTTTAAGCCGTCACGCACATCGGGGATAGCACGTGACACGTTAACCGCCATTGCGTAATCCATAAACGACTCTTTCATTTCGTGTTCAAGGTTACGCTCCAAATATCTAGTATTATCAATTTTTTCAAATATTTCACTTTTCTTCATATCTCATCTTTCCTATATATCAAGATTTTTAACTTTGTCAGCATTTTCGTTAATAAATTCACGTCTTAATTCTGGACGCTCACCCATTAACATATCAAATATTTCGTTTGCCTCAATAGCATCATCAATTTTAACTTGAAGAAGCGTACGAGTTTGAGGGTCCATAGTAGTTTCCCAAAGTTGGTCTGGGTCCATTTCACCAAGACCTTTATAACGTTGCACTTCGGCACCCTTGCTGCCATTAAGTTCCAAATCTCTATTTAATTCTTCATCACTATAGCAATATGTTGCTTTCTTACCACGTTGAACTTTGTATAGAGGTGGTTGAGCAATGTATATATGACCACCTTCAACTAGTGGACGCATAAAGCGGAAGAAGAAGGTTAGTAGCAATATTCTAATATGTGCGCCATCGACGTCCGCATCTGTCATACATACGATTTTGTCATATCTTAGTTTAGATAAATCACAAGTTTGACCAATACCACAACCAAACGCTGTAATCATTGCTTGAATTTCGGCATTTTCAAGAGCCTTGGCTTCACGCACTTTTTCAACGTTTAATATCTTACCACGAAGTGGCAAAATTGCTTGGAAACGACGGTCACGGCCTTGTTTAGCACTTCCGCCCGCAGAATCACCCTCGACTATGAATATTTCACATACGCTTGGGTCTTTTTCGCTACAATCGGCAAGTTTGCCGGGCAATGCTGTATTTTCAAGCACTGACTTACGACGAGTTGCTTCCCTAGCATTACGAGCCGCTTCCCTAGCCTTTTGGCTTAACAAACATTTGTTAATTAATTCCTTGGCTTGACGTGGGTGTTCTTCCAAATATATTTCAAGCGCTTCAGTTACAGCCTTTGTGGTATATGTTCTAATTTCATCATTACCTAACTTGGTTTTGGTTTGACCTTCAAATTGAGGTTCTTCTACCTTAACGCTGACAACGGCAACAAGACCTTCACGTGTATCTTCACCACTTAGTTTTTGAGTGTCCTTTACAAGTTTATTTGCAATAGCATAATCGTTAACAGTTTTAGCCACCGCTGCCTTAAAGCCTTCAAAGTGTTTACCACCTTCTTCAGTGCGGATATTGTTGGCATAGGTATGGATATTTTCGCTATAACTATCAATGTATTGGAAACTTGCCTCGATTTCGCATTGTGCTGGCACCATTTCACCATTTTCGTTTTTACGTTTGTATGAATAAATCTTATCAACGTAAATTGGTGCATCAAACACTTTTTCCTTAGTTGCAGTTAATTCACCAACAAACTCGTTGATACCGCCTTCGAACACATAATTATCCTCTTGCTCTTGACCTTCACGCATATCTTCAATGCGAATCTTTAAACCTTTGTTTAGGAACGCAAGTTCACGCAAACGCACCTTAAGTGTATCGTAGTTAAATATGGTTGTATCAAATATTTGGTCATCTGGCATAAAGGTTACGCTTGTACCAGTTTTTTCAATCTTTCCAACCACTTCAAGTCGGCCAGTTGGTCTACCACGGTGATATTCTTGATGATAGTGTTCGCCCTTTTGGAAAATGTCAAGTAGCAATGTGCTAGACAATGCGTTAACAACTGACAAACCAACACCGTGCAAACCACCAGATATCTTGTATCCGCCACCACCAAACTTACCACCGGCGTGTAATTTGGTTAACACTAGTTCTGCCGCACTAACACCTTCCTTAGGGTGAATACCTGTTGGGATACCACGCCCATTGTCAATTACTTGCACCGAACCATCTTTAAGGATTGTAACGCTAATCTCGGTACAATATCCAGCCAATGCCTCGTCAATACTGTTATCTACAATTTCAGTTACCAAATGATGAAGTCCACGTTCATCAGTAGAACCAATGTACATACCAGGACGTTTACGTACTGGCTCCAAGCCTTCCAATACTTGAATGTTGCTCTCATCATAACTAGTAACTTTACTTAATTCTTCTGCCATAATTTACTCCTAAAAATATCAAGATAAACCGCTAAATTAATCAATCAGTTTAGCCCTATAGAACTATTATAACCTAATTAAATAAAACTTAAAACAATTTACCTATAGTATATAATATATTATAGCATATTTATTAATATAAGCAAAGCCTTTTGCGCCAAAAAGTTTGCAAAATATCAATAAAAAATCCACAAAATATCACTACTTTGTGGATAAGTTGAATTTATTTAGTTTTATCCCAGTTATCTATCCTGCTCATAATCTCTGCATCTATATCTTTAAGAATTTCAAGTTGTTCTTTAGCAGTTATTGTTCCAGTATTAAATTTAACTTGCAAATCCTTAATTCTATCAAAAATCTCCTTAATAACGTCATCATTAAATGTTGCAGGTCTAGCATCTCTAGCAAACTTTATATGATACATAATTGTTGCAGTGGTTTCATCTGTTAAAACTGCTTCTGCCAACCTATCAAACTCCGCCTCTATGTTTTGGCTGGTTATACCATCAACACGCTCAGCAATAATGCGTTTACTTAACGACTTTTTGCCTCTATTTTGAAATTTGTTTTGTTTATTCTTTAATGACTCTCTACGCAACCTATTCCTATCAATAAATTTATTAAATTCCATACTTTATCCTCTTATATTTATATTTTAGCACATTAACTTTACTTTGTAAATACCCATAATAAAAATATCCACAACTTGCAATCAATTTGTGGATAAAATTATTTGTGTAATATTTTACTTACTTTTTAAGTAATTAACAGCATCCGCTACCGTCTGCAATAATGTCTTTTTCAGGGCTAAGTAGTGAAATATTTCCAATTTCATCTTCGGCACACACAATCATACCCTCACTTAAATATCCCTTCATTTCACGTGGTGGAAGATTAGTTACAACCACTACTTTTTTGCCAACCATTTGCTCAGGTGTATATGCTTTTGCAATACCGCTTAGTATTGAAAGCGTTTTAGTTCCAACCCTTACAGTTGAGTGTAATAGTTTTGATTTTGGCACAGCCTCACAAGCCAATACTTGACCGATTTTTAATTGCACTTTTGCAAAATCATCAATAGTAATAGGCTCAACTTCCTTAAACTCGATTACAGGTGCATTTTCAGCCTTTTGTTTAGCCACAATCTCATCAATTGTGGGTTTAATGTCATCAAATTTGATACGGTTAAATAGTATTTGTGGATTGCTTGTAATGCTAAATTCATGTGTTAATCCAAAGTTATCAATATCCGCAAAATCACGTGCCTTTACACCTAACTCATTAAAGATTTTATTAGCAGTTTCTGGCATAAATGGAGCAAGTAAATTTGCACCAATATTAATAGTTTCAAGCAAGTTAAATAATACCGTTGAAAGACGTTCACGTTTACTTTCGTCCTTGTTTAAATTCCAAGGTTCAGTTTCGTCGATGTACTTATTGGCACGTCTAAACAATGTCCACAATTCTTCCAATGCATCTGCTACCTTATATTCGTTAATCTTAGCAAATACTTTTTCCTTAGCGCCAACAACAATAGCCTTTAAGTCTTCGTCCATAGTATCTGCAATATTATAATTTTTAACTTTTCCTGCAAAATATTGATTGCTCATTGCAAGGGTACGTCTAACAAGATTACCCATCACATTGCTTAGGTCAGCATTATTCTTTTCGGTTAGCAGTTCCCAAGTGATTGTACCATCAGATAGGAAAGGCATTTCACGTAATACATAATAACGCACACTATCCACGCCAAAAATTGATGCCAAGTCGTCAAAGTAAAGCACATTTCCCTTGGATTTGCTCATCTTTTCGCCACCTTGAAGTAGCCAAGGATGACCTAGCACTTGCTTAGGTAATGGTTCGCCCATAGCCATCAAGAAAATTGGCCAATAAATAGTATGGAAACGCACAATATCCTTACCTACAACGTGTACATCTGCTGGCCATAATTTTTTGTATTGGTCGCTTGGATTTTCGGTATCATAACCAATACCTGTAATATAGTTGTTTAACGCATCAAGCCATACATAAACCACGTGTTTGCTATCAAAGTCAACAGGTATACCCCATGTGAATGTGCTACGGCTTACGCACAAGTCTTGAAGTTTAGTCTTGATAGTACCATTTTCGATAGCCGCAAGCAACTCTTCATCACTCTTGCCAATAAATTCCTCATCTAGTAGGAAGTTGTTTAACATTTCATTTTTACGGCTAGTAGGAGTCATAAATTCTGGGTGAGTGATTATATGCTTTAAAAGTCTGTTTGCATAGTTGCTCATCTTAAAGAAATATGCTTCTTCCTGACTAGGTTTTACTTCACGGCCACAATCTGGACACTTGCCGTCAATCAACTGACTTTCAGTCCAAAAACTTTCACATGGAGTGCAGTACATACCCTCATAATGACCTTTGTAAATATCGCCTTGGTCATAAAACTTTTTAAATATCTTTTGCACACATTTTTCGTGGTCCGCATCAGTGGTGCGAATAAATTTATCGTATGAAATATTCATAAAGTCCCAAAGTTCCTTTATATCTCCCGCAATATTGTCAACAAAAGCCTTAGGTGTTAATCCCTTTTCCTTAGCCTTAGTTTCAATCTTTTCGCCATGCTCGTCCGTTCCTGTCATAAAGAAAACATCATACCCTTGCATTCGCTTACTTCTAGCAATAACATCCGACAAGATAATCTCATATGTATTTCCAATATGAGGTTTTCCCGAAGTATATGCAATAGCAGTTGTAATATAAAATTTTTCTTTATTTTCCATAATTTTTCTCCTTAAATTTATTATTTGCTCAATTAGTACTCTTGTACTAGGTTAATTGGCCCATCTAGAACTGTGTAGATTTCCATATGTTCGGCAAAGCGTCCCATTTTTACAGTCAAGCCATATTCATTGATAAGTTCTGCTTGAAGTGCTTGATATAACTCAATTGCCTTGTCCTTTGGTGCACTTAATGTAAAGTCAGGACGTGCTCCGCCACCGCCTTTACGGTCACATAATGTAAAGTTAGATACAAGCAATATTTCGCCACCAACCTGAGCGATATTATTGTTTAACTTATCATTTTCGTCTTTAAAAAGTCGCACAGTTGCGATGCGCCTTGCCACACGCTTAACTGTGTCCATTGTGTCGTCACGTGTAACGCCCACAAACACATTGTAACCATGTCCAATTTCACTTACAACTTGGCTATCCACTTCCAATCTTGCTTTATGTACTCTTTGAATTACTATTTTCATACTCTTTCCTTATTTGTTTAATGTTTCAATTTCTTGCAACTCAAATCTAAATTTTTGTTCAACGTTAGGATATTTTACCTTATCTACAGGAGATGCAAACATTTCATAAGGTCGCACGTATCTCTTGCCGTCACCATATAATGCACGGTATAACACCATCTTACCCTTGGTTTCCGAGTCTATTACAATATCTTCCACCAAATAATAATCGCCCTTAAAATGCTTATAAATTCTGCCAATCTTGATTTCCCTTTCCATCGTATTCTCCTAATACCTAATTTAAATGTTTAGTCAATTTTTGCCTTAATTCTTGTTTATCGCCATACCACTCGATAAGATTGATAAATTCATCAATATCGCACCATTTATAATCAACGCTTTCTTCGTTTAATATCACGTTGTCACTATCGGTAAATGATATAAATGCGTGTTCAATACAATATTCACCTAGCGACTCATATTCAAACACCCAGTCCAAATCAATAATCTTAGTTAAACTTAAACCTGTTTCTTCCATTGTCTCACGTTTAACGGTATCTTCCAGGGTTTTGTCTTCCTTTTCACAACCGCCAGTTACCACGTACCAAAAAGATTTGTGAAATTGCGGGTCTTGGTCACTACCCAGTAGTAACAATAATTTCTTATCTTTTGCAATAAAAGTTAATATCTTTTCCATATATTTCCGTTTGTAACTTTATGATTTAATTATCCACGTGCAATTTTGTTTACAAGTTGCATATCAACTTTGCCAGCATAGTTTGCTTTAAAATGCTTCATAATGCTTGGCATTGATTTATCATCAATACCTGCAATAATGTTACGGATTTCATCTTCACTCATCATTTGAGGTAAATATTTTTCAAGGATTGCCTTTTGAGCATTAATTTCTTCCACTTGTGCAGTATTGCCTACTTTTGCATAGTTTTCAGCCTCTTCGGTTAATTCCTTAATAGTCTTTTGAAGAATTGCAACCATATCGGCATCAGTCAACTCGCCACCAGTTTTACGTTTTTCAATGCTTTGAAGCATATGCTTATTAACTACCACACCATAAATTGTACGTGCAATAGTGTTTTTGTCCTTCATTGCTTGGACATTGTCCTTTTTGATTTCGTCAATAATCATAATTAATCTCCTTATAATTTCTATATATTTCTAAAAGTAAAAGCAAATCGATTTTCTTTCCACTCGTGTTTTGTTACATTGTATTTAAAATTGTTGGCAAACACCTTTTCCCAAAATGCTAATGCGGATATACTTCTAGGTACAGGTCTACATTCCCAATTCCCCTTATGCATATCAAATACTTGCTTAACAACACTAGATGCTAATCCTTTACCTTTATAATTGTTTAAAATAAATATTTCCGATAAATCATAGTTGTTTGGTTTATTTTCAAGAACTTTAAATTCCTTATCAACCATCACAAACCCAGCAATCTTGTCATCAACATATATTAGATGTCCAAAATTATCTTTATTTTCTATCCACTCACTTAACGAATATGCCTCAAATGTTCCATTGTCATCGCAATCCCAAGGAAGTTCCCTTGAAATATCGTGAATATACAGTTGAAATAGGTTTTCAAGAATATTTAAACTACTTTTGGTTATTTGCTTTAATTCAAAATCCATATTCATCCTTTAATTTATTTAATTTTTCCACAATAGGCAAGTCTATTTGCGGCTTCATACTTTATTAAAACGCACCATCAAAGTCGTCATTTGCTACTGGTATTAATTCTTCGGTATCGTTTGATACATTGTGCACTGGTGCTTCGCTTAGGCGGTTAGCTTTAGGTTCCTCAAAACGTGTGTACTTACCATACCATTTAAGTAGGATTGAACCCAACGAACCGTTACGGTGTTTTGCAATAATAAGTTTGCAAAGTTCGCCATCATCAATATTGGTGTCTGCCATTTCAACATCTTCATCAGGTTCTTGATTAGGGTCATTAGCACGGTCAATAAACATAACGATATCGGCATCTTGCTCGATTGCGCCCGATTCACGCAAGTCGCTAAGTTGAGGCTTGTGGTCGGTACGTTTTTCGATATCACGCGATAACTGTGATAACACAATAATGGGACATTCAAGTTCACGTGCAGCAATCTTTAGGCTACGAGTAAGGTCAGCCACTTCTTGTTGACGGTTGCCACTATCACGCTTGCCAGTATTGTCACCTTTCATAAGTTGCAAGTAGTCAATCATTACAAGGTCAAGCCCTTTTTCAGCCTTAAGTCTGCGACACTTTGATAAAATTTGTGTAGGAGTTGTAAGTGATGAGTCGTCAACATATAGTTGAGCATTATTTAACTCATCTTTGGTTTGCATAACACTTTCCCACACACGTGAGTCGGTTGTTCCGCTAGTAGCATATTCCATACTAATATTACCCACGCTACACATTGTTCTTTGCGCAATTTGGCTAATAGGCATTTCTAGCGAGAATATTGCAACAGTTGCCCCACCATAAAGCGCCGCATTGCTACAAATATTAAGCGCAAGTGATGTTTTACCAATACCTGGACGGGCTGCTAGCAATATCAAATCGCCCTTATGGAATCCCTTAGTGTAATTATCAAGTGTAGGAAATCCAGTTTTGATACCACGGAATGCGTTTTTATCAATCGACAATTTTTCCATACGGTCAATAACTTGGTTTACACCATCACTGATTTGCACAAGTTCGCTAATGTCTTTTTCCTTAGACAAATCGAAGATTTGTTTTTCCATATATTGCAATGCTTGCTTTGAATTAGTGTTGTCAAAACAAAAATTAATTCCATCTTGACACAACTCAATCAATCTACGCATTGTAGCATCATTTTGCACAATTTCCATATAATTTTTGTAGTTTGATGCACTAGGCACAGCATTGGTCAAATCTGCCACATATTCGATACCACCAACATCATCAAGTTCACCTTTTGCGTCCAAAGTTTTAGCAACGGTCACATAGTCAACACCCTTGTTGCCAACGTAGTTTTCGTACATTGCTTTAAAAATCTTTTGATGTCCTGTAGAATAAAAGTCGGTTGCTTGCATCTTGGCAAAACACTCACTTTGAGCATTTTGATTTAAAAACAAACAGCCCAGCAAACTTTGCTCAACCTCTAAATTGTGTGGTAAAATTCTTGGTGCTTTTTCCATAACTTTCCTCCTATAATACTTTCCTAAATGTGCATTAGCACTCTGCATAAGGCGTTAGCCAACTTCATTCTTTGACAAGCGTAGCGCCTTCATATCTATTTAAATACATCTTCATCTTTGTGTAACACTTTGTTCATAAGTTGCTTCTTTGCGGCAACTTTTAGGTGTATATACTCCTCAATTGCTACCACTACTAACATAAATAGTGTAAATATTGCAACACGTGCTACACTATTTATATTTTGCAACCAAAATCCTATCAAAACCATAATAGGCAAACAGCATAATATACAAATACCCACACGTTTAACAATCCCGTTTGATATATTTGATACGTTATTTTTTTGAGTTCTATTCATTAATCCACCACCGTTGGCTTATGGCTTTTTGCACGTAATTGGTGGTCAAGTATAGCTTTACGGATACGAATACTCTTAGGTGTAACTTCCACATATTCATCATCTGCAATAAATTCGATAGCCATTTCCAAACTCATATCTTGGATAGGTGTCAAACGCAATGCTTCGTCACTAGCAGATGTACGCATATTGGTAAGTTGCTTTTTCTTACATACGTTAACCACAATATCATCACCCTTAGGGTTAGCACCTACTACCATACCCATATACACAGGGTCACCGGCACGCACTAGCAATCTTCCACGACCTTGAGCGTTAAATAATCCATAAGTGATTGCATCACCTGTTTCGTATGCGATAAGTGAGCCAAATGTACGGCTAGAAATATCTCCCTTGTATGGTTGATATTCGTGGAACACAGAACTCATAATACCTTCACCACGAGTATCGGTAAGCATTTGTGATTTGTATCCAAACAATCCACGAGAAGGAATTAAGAATTCCAATCTCATACGGCTACCAATTGGGTGCATACTTACTAGTTCACCTTTACGGTTACCCATAGCAGTCATAATATTACCAACACTATCTTCTGGTACGTCAAGTATAACCTTATCGATAGGTTCACACTTTACACCATCAATAGTACGATATAATACACGTGGACGGCTTACTTGGAATTCGTATCCATCACGGCGCATATTTTCAATCAAAATACTTAAATGCATTTCACCACGGCCACTAACCTTAAAACTTTCGGCCGTTTCGCCATCACGCACCTTTAATGACAAGTCCTTCATTGCTTCCTTATACAATCTATCACGAATATGACGACTAGTTACAAATTTGCCTTCCTTGCCTGCAAATGGGCTATCGTTAACCATAAATGTCATTTCTACGCTAGGTTCGCTAATCTTTACAAAAGGAATTGCTTGCATTTCGGCACTTTCGCTAATAGTATCACCAATAGTTATATCAGGGATACCTGCGATAAGCACAACATCACCTGCTCCGCCTTCAGCAATTGCGTTACGCTTTAAGCCCTCAAAGTTAAAGATGTTTACAACCTTACCAGTATAAGATTTGCTTTCGTCAAAATAATTCTTTACATAAACTGTTTGATTGGCCTTAACCTTGCCATTTTCGATTTTACCAACAGCAAGTTTGCCTAGGTAATCGCTGTGCTCAACTGATGAAACAAGCATTTGGAAAGGTTTTTCATCTTCGCCCTTAGGTGGGTCAATATGTTCGATAATTGCATCAAACAATGGGTCCATATTAACAGCCTCTACGTTAGGGTCCTTTGTACAAACACCATTACGTGCTGAACAGTATAGCACTGGACTATCAAGTTGCTCATCATTAGCATTAAGGTCAAACAACAATTCCAATACTTCATCAGGAACTTCGTTAAGACGAGCATCTGGACGGTCAATCTTGTTGATAACAATAATAACCTTTAAGTTTAACTCAAGCGCCTTTTCAAGTACAAAACGAGTTTGTGGCATTGGGCCTTCATATGCATCAACTACCAACAAAACACCGTCTACCATTTTAAGTACACGTTCTACCTCTCCACCAAAGTCTGCGTGGCCTGGTGTGTCAACGATATTAATTTTAGTATCCTTGTACATTGCCGAACAGTTCTTGGAAAGAATAGTAATACCACGCTCACGTTCCAAAGCGTTGCTATCCATAACACGGTCCTGAACTTCTTGATTTTCTCTAAACACACCACCTTGAACTAGCAAAGCATTAACCAAAGATGTTTTACCATGGTCAACGTGGGCAATAATTGCAATATTTCTAATGTTTTTCATAATTTTCCTCACATAATATAATATATAGCATATATAGTTTAACATATATTGCTGAAAAATGATAGGGGTTTTACTAAAGTTTTTTATTTTTTTACAAAAATCTTTATTAAAAATAAAGAACTTCCCGTTAGAATTGGAAGCTCTTATGCTTTTATTGTTAAAATATGTTGGAATATCCTGTTTGAATAAATTTTTTAACGCTATCATCTGCTTCTTTTGTTTGTTGCTCGGTTTGGTTTGTTCCTCTACTTTTTAACAAGCCTTTGACTTTTGACAACAGTTTTAAATACTTATTAGCCTCTTTTAAAGAACTATCACTATAACTATCTAATTGATTTAATTCATTACGTTTAAGTTCCAAATCCATTCCACGAGAAATCATACCCCTTCTAATAACTGCAGTTAAATAATTTAACATACGGGTAGACAACTCTTCTATTATAATATAATTTTCTTGATTAAGCGCCCTTTTGATAATCTCCTTAGAACTCTTCTCCAACAAATATATACACGCGTTATTGGTCTTGCCTATGGTATTTATGCGGCTTTGCTTTGCGGTTTGGCCTTCGTCAGCAACTACTTCATTAAGTTTTTCCACTACCGACACCTTAAAAATTCTCATAATACAATTAGCAACTTGCTGAATCTCTGTATTATCCAGTTCTCGAATTGCAATGCCTAACTTAATATTTAAATCTCTAATCTTTTTAGCTCTAAAAGCGCCAACTACGGTATTTTGTACTATATCCTTTTCCTTGCTTTTAATAATTTGAACAATGCTGTCGCCTAATGGAAAATCGACTCCATCATTCAAGTTATAATCCCTCAGCCCGTACAAAATAGTTGCCTTGTTTATTAACCCCCTAGCCTTTTTAAATGCTTGTTTTCTATCCATAACCGCAATTTAATCCTTATACTAAACTTGACTAATTATAACAGCAGTTAAGCCGGTTGTCAATACGCATATTGGCATTTTTTACCGCCACTTATTCACCTGTATATGCCGCATATTTGGTCAGTTTTGTGATTAATTGATAGATTATAGGGTATACTTGATATTATAAAAGTGGCTAATACGGCTTAAAAAGTGCTATAAATAAGCAAAAACTTTGAATTTTGTATAAAATTTAGTTGACTTTTATAAAAATTATTTGATAAAATTTTAATAGTTATAGCAAAGGCTATTACAAGAAAAGGAGAAATTGTTTATGAAAACTATGAACGCAGGCGATTTTTACAGAGCAGTTGCTGAAGAAACTGGTGTTTCAATTGCTCAAACTAAGGCTATCTTTACCGCAGGTTTAGAAGTTCTTAAGGACGCTTTAAAGAAGGGTGACAAAGTTCAATTTATCGGCTTTGGTACTTTTGACGTAAAGAAAAAAGCTGGTGGCACAAAAGTTAATCCTTTCACTAAGAAGAAGATTACTGTTAAGGCTTGTAAGGTTCCTACCTTCAAGATGAGTGCAACATTAAAGAGCTTGTTAAAGTAATTTATCAATTACAACAAATCTCAAAAAAAAGAGCAACATCAGTTGTTCTTTTTTCTTTGCATAAATTTAAATGTTAAAATGCTTTTTAGCGCCTTGAGTAAATCCTGCTAGTTATTGTGAATTTACTCAACTTCTATTTGATTATCGTTAGAGTTTTGAACAGCTTCCACATCAACAATATTGCCTGTTTTTGCTTGATAAGCCACATAAGCATCTTCAAAGAACGCAACGTGGCTAGCACTAATATAAGGTAATAGGAATAGCAAACCAATACCTAGTGTAAGTATTGAAAGAAGTGCCCAACCGATAAAACTAATTTCAAGGCAGAATAATTTCCACTTTTTACCGTCCATAATCTTTTGTGACAAATCGATAGCCTCACCAGCTTTCATTTCAGGGTTCTTAGATTTTAGGAATAAGGTCATTGAATATGCATATGTTTTAATAATTCCAGGGATTATAAATAACAACATCCATAGGAATGTGTAAATTGATTGTAGTATATATGCACCCACATTGCCTAAAAAATCCTTACCAAAATTGGTAAATGCGGTGCCTACTGTTGGATTTTCCTTTTTGTTTAACGCAATGAAATAACGAAATTCTGCAACAATTAATGGACCAGATATTACTATTGATACCACACTTCCTACTAATGGGATAATACTGGCCAAACCCGCCAAGAACGAAATACCAAATATTATTAAGCCCACCAATATTGCAGTGCCCCAATTATTTTGTAAGTTACCTCTTGCAACCCCTCTGTAATACGCCGAATTTTTTTCTATCATAAATCCTCCTTTGTTATTCAATATATTATACTAAAATTAACAAAATGTAAATACTTTTACATAACTTTAAAACTTTTTATCGTACCATAATATCGTTTTGCCTATATATGTAGTAAATTTACACTTTGGCTGCCAGCCAAGTTCGTTAAATATCTTGCTAGCGTCAATGCAGTATCTTTGGTCCTGACCCAACCTATCAGGTACAAATTTAATAAGCGATTTAGGCTTTTTCAACTTTTTTAAAACAAGATTAATTATTTCAAGATTTGTTTTTTCGCAATTTGCACCAATATTGTATATCTGCCCTGCCTTGCCTTGCCTTACAATCAAATCAATTGCCTCGCAACAATCTTCGACATACACCCAATCCCTTATTGCCCGCCCATTACCATGCACGGTTAAATCCTTGTTTTGTTTTGCATTTTTTACCATAAGCGGAATTAGTTTTTCGGGATATTGATTTGGCCCATAATTGTTAGTGCTTCTAGAAATTGTTACTGGCAAACCATATGTTTTGTGGTAAGCCATTGTTAACATATCTGCCGCCGCCTTTGAGGCGCTGTATGGCGTTGTTGGGTTAAGTGGCGACTTTTCAGTAAAAGGTTTTTGTTTAGGAGTCAGACTACCATATACTTCGTCGGTTGATACTTGATGAAATCTTTTTATTCCATACTTTTTGCATGCATCTAGCAAAACTTGTACACCATTGACGTTGGTTTTAGTAAAAATATCCGGCTTTACTATGGATTTTCCAACATGTGATTCGGCTGCAAAGTTTATCACAACATCAAGCCCTTCACGTTTAAATAATTTGTCAACTAGTTTAACATTGCATATATTGCCCTTTATGAATTTAAAGTTTGGTTTATCCACAATATCAACAAGGTTATCCATACTACCTGCATAAGTCAAAGCGTCTAAGCATATAAAGTTATCTTGCGGATACCTATCTACCACCATTTTACAAAAATTACTACCTATAAACCCCGCTCCACCTGTAATTAATATTTTCATTAGATTATCTCCATTATTTAATTATCAAATCTATTATATTAGTTTTTAGTCAATTCTTCCAAATCGCCCTGTTCGTATCCGCCATATACAAACAACTCATCAAAAACAGTTTTTAGATCACCTATAAGTTTTTGGATATATTCGTCATTGTCCTTATTCCTTTTTATGTATTCTACAAGCCACTTGTTTTCACGTATAATTTTTAGCATTGTGACAATCTTGCTAAGCGGCTCCGTTTCAATATCAGCCCTATCATGGTGACTTACCGTAGGTTCGATTTTTTTGCCAAACACTATATTAACGTCGTACCCACCATGCGCCATCGAATTTCGTATATGCGCAATTTTAGCAAACACATTAGAATCTCGGTTAAACAATTTGTAGTAATCATTTTGCTCGTATGTCATTTGACTTACAAGCAATGCATAGTAGTTGATTAGCGCCCTGTTTTCTGGGTTTTTAAACCTTTCGTAGTGCTTTAACTTTGGGTTAAGGTAATTTTCTGCAAACCTAAGCATATCCGCCGCCAGCAAGAAATCCTTTACCTGCTCGCCGTGGCTACTTTTTACCTTATATGAAAATTGCTCAGTTGTAAGAAATGTGTACGGCATTGCCTTACGTTTAAGTTGTTGGCGGTTTATATCAAACAATGCTTCCTTGGATATTATAATTGGCTCATCTACTATAAATTCTTTACGTTGTGGCTTTAATACAAAATTTAAACGCTTGGAATACACATCATAGTCAATTTCAAAATTGCCATGCGCAAAACTATTGCGTATATCCTTTATTATTAAGTTGTGTGCCATGGTTGACGCTTGCTCATCTGTAAAATTTGCGTATTTAGGGTTTGATTTAATCATTTCCTTAAGCGCTTGCTCTCTATCGCTGGCTTCATACTCGATATCTGCAGTTCTATTTTCATGAACCATTGTTAACAATGTTGCCGCATACAAACAAAGTGCTCCAGCATCCATAGCCCACTCACGACAGTCTGCATCTAAATCCTTAAACATAACTTCGTTTTCCGATGTTGGAAAATGGTCAATCATTACCCTTGCGCTCGCAAATGGCGAAATCCTAGCCGGCCGCATTATTCTAATATCCATACAACCTCCACTACTTAAAATTATATCACATACCTCTTCCAATTTCAATATGTTTTAATAAAAAAACACGTTTGACGTATAAGTCAAAAGTGTTTATATTATAAAATTTTATTTTTGTATATTTCTAACATATATTGCTTGCCTTGTTAATACAACAAAACTTAACCACATGGTTGCTAATAAAACTAGGATATAAATAATGATAGAACCGGCATTATATCCGCCAAAAATCCAATCCACAAGATTGAAATTAAAGATTCCTACCAATCCCCAGTTTAATCCACCTACGAACAATACGATTAAACTTATAATATTTGCAATAATCATAAACCCCTCCCTACCATTATTGTTTTCAATTATCGCAAATTTATGCAAACTAAAGATATCCAGATGCTTAAATTCTGTTATAAAAAACAACCCAATCAAAACACATGGTGTTCGGATTGGGTTGTGCTTGGCGGGAAGACCGTTATCCAATCCTAACACCAAAATATATATTGGTGCTAAGTGGATTAAAGTTATATCCAAATTTCATAATGGAAAGTCGAATCGGTAGTAGAATTTAAATACGCAATTGCTATAGCTAGACCCACGTTTGTTAGAGACATATTGGATAATATAGATTCATCCCACCATTTTGAGAATTCAAAAATTTTAGAATGATTATCTTGTATATTTTTTATAAAATCATCTTTTGAAACATTATCATTTATATATTTATTAAAAATAGATATATCTTCTTGTGTGATTTTATTTTTGATTTTATTAAATTGTCTTATGTCTATTAAAACCTTTTGATTGTTATCGTTTTTGAAATTAAATGAGATATTATATTTTTTCATGAGAATTTCAAGTTCTTCAGGAATATTAAATACAGATATGCCATTATTTATATGTTCATAATACTCAGAATACATAGAATCAATTAAATTAGAATTAACTTTAATAGAAGATATTCTCGCACATTTTGTATATTCTAAATGCAAATAAACAGATTGTTTATATTCATTTTTTATTTCGGAGAACAAATCAATAAACTTTTCATATTTATTTAATAAGTCATCAAGATTTAAAGAATTTAAATGGACCTCTTTTAATATATACACTATACCTAACATTTTGAAATGGATTGGCAATAGTTTTGAAATGACTTCTGCCGACTCGTCTATTGATAATTCTAACATTGAGAGATTGTTTGTTTTTAATCTCATTGAAATTAATTCTGCCAATGTTTTGATTCCGTCGTTGTCATGAGTTTTAATTGCCGATGTTTGAATATTTTTTAAAAAGTAAATAAAATTTGGATCTCCTAGCAATTCATTAATCTTCTCTGATTGTATCGTTTGCTCCTTTAAAACAATTCTTAGTTCGTCGGCTAAGAAATTGACTTTTTCCATTGCTTTGAGAGAAGCTTTTTCTATTATTAAAGATTCTCTTTCTGATAAGCATAAAGTACAAACTTTTATTAAATCATCAATATTAGGATTTTCAGTAATTTGAAAAATTTGATTAAATGTGTTTTCCATACATACTACTGTATTCGTCTCATGATTTATATTATTACTATTTTCCGTTTTATTAATACTTTGGTCGTTATTATTACCCTTTATTTTTTGTTCATAACTATTATCCATTGTTAATGTCTCCAATTTGTTGTTTATTGTTATTTCCTTTAGCTTTTTGTTTAATTTTTAAACTGTATGTTTTTGTGAAAAACCCACCTATGAAACCTAATACAGAACTTACTAAACCAATTATTAAATTCACTAACCAATCTGGCATATCTTTAGTCCTCCTTATAATTAAAGTAAGTATAGCACATATTTCTTAAAATTGTATATATTCTGACAAAAAAGAGAAGAAGTTTTTTACTTCTTCTCGTGGGTTTTATTGATTGGATTGCAAATGAGTGTAGACTTCATTTGCTGATAGGTTAGAAAAGTTGCCGTTAGTTTCGGCAAAGTTCTTTAAGTCAGTTGCAAGAATAAAAGCAATTCTCTTTATTTGTTTTGACTTAATTCTGTTTTGCCTTGCCTTAATAATTTGGGGAGCGATTCAAAATGCATCTCGGGGTATGTTCAACTGAACCACCAAAAACCAACTATTTTGTAGTGGTTTTTAGCGTTGAAATTTCAATTTTGAGTCCGCTCCTTATCCTGCTCCCTAAAATTTAATGACAATTTATGTCGTTTTGTTATTTTTCAAAAGAAAAATCCGGTTTATATTTATGGTATTTATCAAACCATTCACGACTATTCCACATTTCATTTTCCATTATAAGAATTTCGCACAATCTTTCTGGTGAACATATATTAAATTTTTCGGTAATTAAACTGGAAATAAGTTCATCTTGTGGTTGTTCTTGAAAATAGACTTCTTGTCCTTTTGCTATAAGATATCCTAGTTCAAACATTGCAGTTCCGCCAATATAACCATTGCTATTACAGCAATAAACAACATCGGAAGCAAGTAACGCCTTTAAATAATCTTTTTCTAGTTCTCTTGGTGATTGAGATTTATCTGTATCTAATAAAACAAATGAGACATCTTTTGAACCTGAAATTGTTGTTGATTTAGGAACCAAAACTTTAAATCCTTTATTTAAAAATATTTCTTTTGCTCTCTGAATATCCTCCATTTGTTTTCTGAAAGAGCCAATTATTGAAATTGTTTTATATTGTTGTCCATTAAAAGTTTTCATATAATAACCTCGTAAGTATAATATCATAATATATAAATTTTTTCAATACCAATTCTAAAATTTGTCTAATGTTTTGTATAATATTTTTCTAACAAATTTCATTAGACACGAAAAAAAGTGTGATTTTTCTGTTAGACATTTTGTTAGACATCATACATTAGTGCCAAAAACCGTTGATGTGAATGTAATTTAATGAAAAGTGAAGAATGAAAAATGAAGAATTAGAAAATCATAAACAAAACCTTAACTTTTCATTATTAATTAGTCATTTATCATTAAAAAACTCTGCTGTTAAGCAGAGCGATTTTTTATGGCGGAGAGTTAGAGGCGACTGCGTTAAGAAAAGTTGCCAGTGGCAAGTTTTTAGCATAAAGCGGGAGCAACTTGTTGCGGTCCGGGTCGACAGACCGAACCCTTTGTGTGTCGAATCCCGCCCTAAAATAAAAAATAAACCCAATCAAAACACATGGTGTTCGATTTAGGTTTTGATTGGCGGAGAGTTAGGGATTCGAACCCCAGGATGCTTGCACATCAACGGTTTTCAAGACCGCCGCTTTCGACCACTCAGCCAACTCTCCATATATTAAACTATGTTACATTTGCAACAAGTATATTATATATTATTTAAAAGGCTATGTCAAGCACTTTTTAAAAAATATTTTTGCAATAAAAGAAAAAAGTGGAGATTATTCTCCACCAAGCACACTAACACGGTGCATTGCAATCAGTACATCAGTGCCTATTGCTTGATAAAATTATTATAGCATATTTTTTATGGTTTGTCAAATTTTATATTAATTATCGTACATCCAGTCCACATATACGCCAAAGCCTTGAGTTGGTTCGTTTACGAATACATGCGTTACCGCACCCACGAGTTTGTTGTTTTGAATAATTGGGCAACCACTCATACCCTGGATAATTCCGCCAGTTTTTTCGATTAGTTCCTTATCGGTTACCCTAAACACAATACTCTTATCATCGGCATTATCTTGATGATTGGTTTTGATAATTTTAATATCATACGGCTTGACGCCCTCGCCATCAATACAAGCATAAATTTGCGCTTTGCCTGGCTTAATACTCATACGCCCACCTAGGCAATAGTCATCAATAAGATTAAGTTTGTTTACATTTAAAATATTTCCATACACGCCATACTTGCAATTGGTATCCGCAACGCCTATTGCATCATCTGACAGTTTCATAGTGCTACGGATTTCGCCCGGAGCATTTGGCTCGCCTTTTTTAATCCCTAAAAGATTGCATAGATACACTTCACCTTCTGCCACCTTATAATTATCGCCAAAAGTTGCATCTGTAAGCGAATGACCGACAGCGCCAAAACGATTGTCGTTCTTCTTAACATAGGTCAACGTACCAACACCACTAGTGCTATTTTTTACCCACAAGCCCAACTTGTATTTTTGCGTAAATACATCTAGTGCTGGCGTAACATTACATTTAATTTCCTTGTTATCCCTAATAACACTAATTTCAACATCACGCCCAGCATATTCCACACTATTTAAAATCTTGTCAATATCGTAAATCGACTTAATTTCCTGCCCTTCAATTGATTTGATACTATCGCCTTCCCTAAGTCCTGAATCCAGTATTGGTTCCTTACTACCCTCACGTGTAAAAACGGCATTTGAACCCACAACTATAACGCCTTCTGTGTTTAAACTAAACCCTACAATATTTCCACCGACGTATACCTCAGGCGAATTAATAAGTTTAACCTTAACTTTTTTTAGTGGCAAAAATCCAAACAACTTAATACGCATGGTGGTAGATGTCACTTCCTCACCATTAACCGCCATGGTATCAGTAAGACCAAACTTGATAAATGGCGCAAGGTCGCTATTGTCGTTAATAAACTGGATATCATCTGCTGTTACGTACATATTGTTTGGATAGTCGATAGCCTCATTAATAGGCTTCACCACATAAAAATATCCCATTACAAAAAAAGATATGATAAATAAACTGAAAACAACTTTCTTCATATTTACTCCATATCTTTTAGTATAAGTTTTATATTAAATTTTATTCTTTTAATTTATTGTAAAATATATTAATACCAACTAGTTCTTTCGATATTTATATTTCCATCTGTATCAGTAGTTAAATATTTTAAAAATATTCCTTGAACAATTGATTGTCCTTTTGGTATAAACACTTCTTTGTCACTTTCATTTTGAATTTTAGCCCAAATATGACCTTCATTATCTTTATTATTGTAATAATCTGCATCAATAATACCAACTTGATTACACAAACGAATATTATATTTAAATCCCGTACTGCTACGCACAATTAAAAACATTACTTCATCTTTTTGAAAATGTGCCTTTATTCCAGTAGGTAATTTTTTAATTTCATTTGGCATAATATGTAAGTCTTCTAGCAAATAAATGTCGTATCCAGCAGTAGCGTCAGAATCCCTTTGAGGCAATAAATATTCATTATACAAATTTATATCATTTTTTACATCTTTTTTAAATTGTTCAAAACTAATTTTTTCAAAATCTCTCATACTTTTATCCTCTATTAAAGTTCCAAATTGGCTTTTGGTGCAAGGCTTCCATCTGCAAATGGTTTGCCTAGTAGCACATCAAAATAGGCACTACTTCCTATCATTGCAGCATTGTCGGTGCAGTATTTTAGGTCTGGAAGATAGCATTTTATACCATTTTGTGCACACTTTGTTGATAACTCTTGGCGTAAAAGTTTGTTTGCTGACACGCCACCAGCGACAACAACTTTATCAAGTCCGCTTTCAATAGTTGCCTTAATGGTTTTATCCACAAGTTCATCAACTGCACATCTTTGGAAGCTGGCACAAATATCACTAACTGGAACAGTTAAGCCTTTTTGCTCTAAATTATGAATATAGTTGATAACCGCAGTCTTTTTACCGCTAAAACTAAAGTTGTAACCCAAACTATCATTAGGTTTTACAAACACTATATCGTCTTTACCGGTTTCAGCAGCCTTAGATACCTTTGGCCCACCAGGATAGCCTAGTCCCATTACACGAGCGACTTTGTCAAAACTTTCACCAACCGCATCATCAAGCGTATTACCAATAACAGTGTGCTGATTATATTCATCAACCCTAATAATTGCCGTATGTCCACCACTAACTAGTAGGCACATAAATGGTGGTTTTAAGTCAGGGTATGTAATAAAGTTAGATGCAATGTGTCCGTTAATATGATTAACTGCAATAAGCGGTTTGCCCGTTGCAAATGATAATGCCTTAGCATAACTAATACCCACCAACAAGCAACCAACAAGTCCAGCACCATAGGTTACTGCAATAGCGTCAATATCGTCAAGAGTTTTACCCGCAACACTTAATGCTTCGTTTACCACATTATCAATAGCGGTTATGTGGTTACGTGATGCAACTTCTGGCACAACACCACCAAACAATGTATGGATATCTATTTGGCTAGAAACAACGTTGGAAAGAACTGTTCTGCCATCTACCACCACAGCACAACTTGTTTCATCACAACTACTTTCTATTGCTAAAATTGTATAATTCTTCTTCATACCCTTATTATATTACAAACCACACCAAAAATCAAGTGCTAAACACTAACTATTTTTGTTTTTAATCTTGACAAAT
Source organism: Candidatus Onthoplasma sp. (assembly GCA_045126575.1). Lineage (GTDB taxonomy): Bacteria > Bacillota > Clostridia > Christensenellales > UBA1242 > Onthoplasma. Next base: position 78,960 of record JBGVOQ010000017.1, read on the forward strand.
TATTAATATGTGCTATAATGCAAGCATAACGTAGGAGAAATTTTATGAGTGATAAATTTAAAATTAGTATTGATGATGTGCAAGATTTTTTAAGCAAGGTAGCGGGATTAAAATGGGATAAAACCGTTCTTACCGAACAAGGCAGAATCCCTGCAACTAAATTAGGCGATTTAAAATTTAAAAATAACAACCCTGTTGCTATCCGCACTATCGACCGTAGCAATAACCCTAATATTATAAATATCGCAGCTAGCCCAATATACTTTGCAACTTATGTGGAATCTTTTGATTATTCAGATATTGATGATGTTATTGAATTTGCTGTTGAGCACGACCTATCTGACCTTTGGATTAAGTTCTTGGTTAAAAAGTACGGCAAAGATTACCAAGAATATGCCGAAAAGTTCTGTCAACATGAAAAAAATCGTATAGTGCTTGATACCTATGCAAAAGTTAAAAGATTAGACGCTGAAAAGCGTGCTATATTAGATGAACATAAATCAAAATTGAACAAATACGATAGTGTTTCAAAATTACTTTATAGCAACAATTCTTCAACAACCCTTGAAAAAAAGTAAACATCTAAATATTATAAAAAGAAACATCTCGTTTTGAGATGTTCTTTTTTTAACAATTTTATTTTATATTTAATATCCAACCATATTAAATAAGTTATTATATACTTTCATCATAAACAACTGTATACCAAATGTCGCCATTTGCTTGTTTTTCTGAAATTACAGTATAGCCTTCTGCAACGTAGTTTGTGCCTTGACCTTCAGAAGCATTGTTTGATGGATCAAAATTCACAAATGTTCCGCCATAAATAACAACGTTTGCTGAACCGTTTCTATAATTTGCATCAATACAGTTAATTACATAAGTTTGGTTTTCTGTTTGACTTTCAAAGAAACCACCATTAATTGTAACTGTTCCTTCCACTACATTAATTGCAGTAGTACCACCAACATATCTACCACCGTTAATTTCCAAGTTTGCACCATTACGAACACACACAGCATATAATTCTGCATTTGCAGCAGTTATAACACCACCAGTGGTACCGTTAAATTGTACGTATCCACCATTTACATTTATTCCTGCCCAGTTAGCAGTTTCGCTTGTTGCGTTAGGGATATCTAAGTTGATAGTATTATCACCAAAATAAACAACTTTATCTTGAGTTATAATTGCCTTAGCCTCTGCACTCTCGCTTGTTTCAACTATATCAACGGCAACACGAACTTCAACAGTTTCGTCATTATTAGCAAACAGGTCTTTAGCACTTGTTGTAACAGTATACCAAACATCGCCATTTGCATCAGTTTCAGATTTCGCAACGGTATATCCTGCTGGAACAAAGTCTGCAGTAGGATATTCGCTTGTACTACCATCTGGATTGTAGTTAGCAAATGTTCCACCATAAACTTCAATAGTTGCTCTGCCATTTTGATAATATTCGTCAAAACAGTTTAGAGTATATCTACTATCGCCAGTAACTTCTGATAGTTGTTTAATATCAAATGTTCCGCCCTTTACAATTAATCTTCCAAATTTAACATATACTGAATGCACATTACCTATATATGTTCCACTTTCGATTGTACATGTTCCGCCATTACGGATATCAATTGCATAGCAGTCATCTTCCTTAGCATCAACTGTTCCGTTTTTGATAGTTAAATTTCCGCCATCAACTGAAATTAAAGACCATTGGCTATTAGCAGGGTCCCAAATGCCATCCACATTGTTAATAGTGTGGCCATTTAAGTCAAGGGTTAGCTTTGAAGTAATACTTAGTGGAGCGTCTAGCACCATATCACTTGACAATGTTGCTGTAACATCTATATCCATAGGGATATATGACAACATTTCAATTGCTTGCTGTTTTTCAACAACTTGATAAACTCTTACACCTTGCTCAGGTTCGTAGTCTACAACAATCTTATCATTAGATACATAGTTTGTATTTACACCTTCACTTAGGTTGTTTGTAGGGTTAAAGTTTACAAAATAACCGCCGTTAATAACTACGTTTGATGTGCCATTTGTATAATTTGCGTCCAAACAATTTATTGTGTATCTAGAGTCCTTTGTTCTAGGATCTAGTTGTTGTATTGCAAATGCGCCACCGTTAATTACCAAGTCGCCTTCATACACATATACAGCACTTATATTTCCAACAAAAGTTCCTGACTCGATAGTACACTTACCGCCCTCTCTAACATCAATAGCATAACAATCGTTTTCCTTAGCCATCATTATACCATCTTCATTTTCAGATGAATCACTAACAATTAGTTCGCCACCATCAACAACCGATAACAATGACCACTTGTCGTTATCTTCATTCCAAAGGTCTTCAGTGTTTGAAATTTTCTTACCAGCTAGGTTAATTTCCACCTTCTTAGAAATATCAATTTGCTTATCTAGCACAACGTCAGTTGTAAGCATAATTTCGCCACCCTCAGAAACCACCTCAAGCGCCTTTTCGAAGGTCATTTCGCTACCAACATATATTGTATGTCCTAGGTAAACTCGTTCGGTTGTAGTTGTATCGTTTGAGTAATGGAATGTAATATCCATATATACATTTTCATCCGCGTCACAGAATGACTTGGTAGAAACATTTACAATGCCAACACCTTGCTCACCTTGAATTCCTTGGTCACCCTTGTCACCTTTTTCGCCTTGAATACCTTGCTCACCTTGAATTCCCTGGTCGCCCTGAGGACCTTGTGGACCTACTGCGCCTTGTGGTCCCTTAATGTTAGAAACTCGTATCCAGCCTTGTTCGTTTAGTTGCCACACATTTCCGTCATCAGTTTCGATATAAAAATCGCCCACTTTGCCTGGATTATCTAACTTGTTTGGACTTTCAGCACCATAGTAAAAACTTGTGCCTGCTGGCGCCTGGATTGAACCGCTTTCGGTATCACAACCAACTAACAATCCGCCCGAAATCATTGCTGTACCCAACAATGCACACAATGCTCCCTTTTTCAAAACATTAAAAGGAACTTTACCTTTGTTTTTAGCAAATTTTTTATTCTTTGCCATAATACCCCTCCTAAAAAATTATATGTTCTACATATATTACTTATTCAAATAATACCATAATCTTTACCAAAACGCAAAAGATTTTTTAAATTTATTAAAATACCTTTAAATTTATAGCTATATTTGCCATATCTATTGGCTATACCAAGAATTATTTAGCACCTGCTTGCCACTTTCTGCTTGTTTACACATTTCCAACCTATTAGTTTTAAACCATTCGGTGTCTTTTAATACTAATGTATTATTACTGCAGTAAACACTCATTTCAGTATCTTCCTTTTTAGCCATTACAACAATATTGCCATTAAATGATGTAAACTTTCCGGCATCATAATCAATGCAAAGTGTTGTTACATAAACCTGTGTGGTAAATTGCGATACATTATTTATAAATTCCTTAGTTGGAAATTGGTTGGCTACAGCATTGGTATACTCGTTGCTTCCAGCGCAGCAGCATACGCAAACAATCTTAGGATTGATTATATTTAAAAAGTCCATTGATGAAGATGTTTTGCTGCCGTGATGACCCGCTTTGTATAATTCTACTCTAAAATTTTGACTATGTAGCACGGGATTTTGGGCTTGCTCTATTAACTTTTCCTCACCTTCAATTTCAAGGTCGCCTGTAAATATGAAATATTTATTACCCTGATTTAAAAGTGTACAAACCGAATAATCGTTTTCGTGACCATCATTAGCATAGTAATAATTATCCAATATTTGTAAATTAATATTATTTGCCGCATCTAACTCGATTTTACCATCAGTGTATGTTTGCAACACTTCAGTCGCTGTATAGTGAACCGGTTTTTGTCCGGCCCTCGCACCCTTAATTAGCGTAGTATTTAATTCCGCAGTTAACTCCCTGTTAAAGTTAGCATACAAGGTGCTAGTAGAAGTTGTTGTTTCTGCATAAGACACAATACCCAACTTTGAAATATGCTCCTTATTTGAAACGGTTTCATCTAAATATGTTGTAGGCATCTTTTGATTAGTGGTCGAAAACGTAATAATTGTTTCGCATTCAAACAAATCAAAAATACTATCTACCTTTGCGCTTGTTGCAAACCCCGCATAGTGGTCTTGATGGGCGTGTGTTACAATAACATATTCCAACACGCCATCTGTTACATATTTGTTTGAATAATTGCTAACTGTTGCCACGCTATTAGATTTAGAACCACAGTCAATCAAAATATCTATATTTTCTCCAACTTTGATGTAAGTGCAATCACCTGTGTACTTGTTGCCCAATTCCAAAAAGTGCACCGCAACAGCACCAGGTTCCGCCTGCTGAACTCCTTCGGCAACCGAAACGGTCGTATCATCACCTGATAATGAGTAAAATACATTATCATTATGTACTAATTCCTCATTATGTGGAAGTGTAAAGTAGGTAAGTCCGCCTATTCCAGCAATAATACCCACACAAAACATTATTATTGATAAAAATGTTACTAATGCTTTATTTTTCATATTTCACCTCCCTAATCCACTACGCTATCTGGCGTGCTTTCCACAAATGTTATAAGCCTTATACGCTGCACCGTGAAAATTTTGCCATACTTTATATCGTTTACTTTGTAAATTATGTAATATGTTCCAACTTCGTCCGCATAATATCCACCATCAGAATGCTGTTTTAGGTCGGTTTCGATATATACATCCTTGCTAATATCTCTACCAAATGATACAACCTTAACACCTTCATCATAATAGATATTGTTAGAGCCAAATTCTGTTACGTCCTCATCTCTAAGCGTTAAAGTTATTTCGTCCATTCCAATAAGTTGGAAACAGTCCTTACGTGATACAATCCAGCATACGCCCAAACCAATAGCACCACCAATAAGCGTTACAAGTAATATTATTAAGATTGCTTTAAATCCAATCTTTTTTACCTCTTTGTTTATACGTTTGGTTGTTTTTTTCTTAGTTGAACGTGTGGCTTTACCATTTCTATCCTCTGGAGCATCCCAACCCCAATTTATCTTAGCTTTTGTTTTTACCTTCTTTTGTTGTTTTTCCATAAAGCCTCCTTATGCTTATATTTTAGCATAGTTAATGTTGATTTTCCTAACAATTATAAAAATTTGTATATATTGATTCTTTCAACTAGAACATTCGACAAAAAATACTTAAAATGTTGTGCTATACACCTATCTATCATTTGTCATTTTTTTAAATTTGTGTTATACTCCTAATTATAACGGAGGATTTATGAACAAAATTTTAATAACAGCTGAGGATATGAGCGATTTAACTCCCGAACTTTGTAAACTATACAATATTGAAACAATTGCTATGAATTTAATTGTTGACGGCGTTGAATATAATACAAAAGCTAATCCAATTTCAAGTCAGGATTTTTATAAGGCAATGCGTGCCGACAAAAAGGTTAGCACTAGCCTTGTTAACGAGTTTGATGCAAAAAACTTTTTGGAGGACAAACTAAATGCAGGATATGATGTGGTACATATTGGATTTAGCCGTAACCTTAGCGGAACCTACAATAACTTCGTATCTGCTAGTGAACAATTAAAGGAAGTTTATGGTAACCGTATACGCATTGTGGATAGTTTAACTGCTTGTGTTGGTCAAGGCCTAAACGCAATCCTAGCAAGCGAGTACAATGACGGAACAAAGTCATTAGACGAAGTTGCAAACTATGCTAAAGAAATTAGCACCCATATCACACACTTATTTATTGTTGATAGTTTAAAATATCTTGCACGTACAGGACGTATTAGCAAACTTACAGCAGGTATTGGAACATTACTTCAAATTAAACCTGTGCTACATGCTGACGACGATGGCCGACTTACTAATCTTCAAAAAGTTATCAGCCGTAAAAAATCTATTCAGGTTTTAGCACAAAAAGTTGCCGAAACTAAAAACGATTTGTGTGACAAAATTTTTGTAGCACATGCCGACTGTATTGATGACGCAACAACTCTTGCAAGTTTACTAGAAAGCAAGTTAAATATCAAACCTCAGATTTTGGATATTGGCGTTATTATTGGCTCACATTCAGGCCCTGGAACATTGGCAGTTTTCTATACTTCAGATAAAAGAATTTAACTTAAAAAACAAAAAATAAAAGGCAAAATGTCTTTTATTTTTTTATTTATAAATTATTAATTAAAAATTATAAAAATAATAATTTGAAAATCAAAAATTAATTTAAATAAATTATTTTTACACGATTAAAGCACTTATTTATAGTATGGTATGTTTATTATTTAATTTATTTAATATTTTAATTATTTAATAAATTTTAAAATTTTTATTTAATTAATTTCACATTTAATTTATTACATATTAATATTATTTTAATTTATTTTTAAATTCATTACACATGTATTTTGATTCCTGCGCCACCTGTAAAGCTTGAGCATTTTCGCCAACACCCATAAGTCTTGCAATTTCAAAATACAATTCTCTATCACGTATTTCAGTAAGCCTTGTATGAGTAGTGGTATCACTATATTTTTCAACCCTAAAATTCGTATCAGCCATACTTGCAAGTTGTGGCAAATGCGATATTGTAATAACTTGCTTATGTCGTGAAAGTTTTGTCAAACATTCTGCAACAACGCTTGCCATTTTTCCACTTAGCCCGGTATCAATTTCATCAAAAATCAATGTGTCAATTTCATCTAAATCCGCAACAACAATTTTGTATGCTAACATAAATCTGCTTAACTCGCCACCTGACGCAACCTTGGCAAGCGGCTTGCATTCAAACCCAAGGTTAGCCGAAAACATAAACTCAACCCAGTCTTGACCTTTGCGAGTATATTGTTCGCTACGCTTAGTTAGGTTGATTTTTACGCTCGCATTTGGCATACCCAACAACTCAATTTCTTTTTGAATCTTGCTAGCAAAATCAATTGAATTTTTTGTTCTAATTTCAGTTATCTTGTTTTGAATATTTGCAATATCGTTAAGCAATTTATCCTGACCAATCATTAATTCACGATGTCGTGCTTCGCTGTTAATTAGGTTATCTAGTTTGGCGCTAATTTCGTCATAATACTTAATCATTGAGTCGTAGTCGCCACCATACTTTCTAAACAAATCCTTAATATAGTCCGCACGCTCATCAAGTTGTCTAAGTGCATCCGCATCAAAACTTCCGCTAGACATATACTCCGAAATAGTCTTAGAAATGTCGTCCAATTCCACTACAACACTTTCGATACGATTACTTAGCTCTGCATATTTTTCACCAAATTCTTGCAACAAAATCATTTGTTTGCTTGCCTCCGAAACCAGGTCAACCGCTGGTGTCGTGTAAGCATTTTCAGCCAAACACTTATAACTTTCCTGCAATCGTTCGGCAATTTTTTCGTACGATTTCATTTCCTTAATTTGCTGCAAAATATCCTCGTATTCACCTTGCTTAATGTTTGCCAAATCTATTTCATTAATTTGGTAGTTGTACAAGTCAATTAGATTTTGTTTTTGTTCCAGATTCCCACCCAGCATATCTAACTGCATTTTCACTTCATTTAACTCATCAATCAATGAATTCAACTTTTCCAAATAAGGAGTTATTTCACCCTTTGAAAACATATCAAGAATATCCAACTGATATTCGTTATCCATCAACGATTGATGTTCGTGTTGACCATGAATATCAATTAGTCGACTGCTAACCTTCTTTAAAATAGTAGTATTTACGCTTTCGTTGTTAATTTTACACACAGTTTTGCCACTATCGTAATACTCACGTGTTATAACCAACTCATCATCAACATCTATGCCTGTAAGTTCCTTGATATATGAAGCCACACCTCTCCCAAGGCTGTCAAAAAAGGCATCGACACGCATACTGTCGGCACCTTCTCGAAGTAACGTTTTATCAAGTCGGTCGCCAAACACAAAGCCCATAGCATTAAGCATAATACTTTTACCTGAGCCTGTTTCGCCACTTATAACGTTTAAACGGTTGTCAAACCTTATATCCAAACTTTCAATTAACGCCACATTTTTTATTTTTAAATTAACTAACATTTGTATTGTCCTTTGTTACACCGTTAAATCAGCAGTCTTTGTTTTAGACACACTTTCTATATAAATCCCTTTATCAAATCCCCCTAATTTTTCACGCATTGTTTTACGCATTTCTTCCACTTTAGCAAACGACAATTCGTGAGTTTCCACTAGATTACGGAGCGAAACAAGCATATCATTTAACTGGTCTTTTACCGCTTCCGTTCTCATAGGTATCAATTCATAAAATTTTTGAATTAAGTCAGTCCTTGCCTCATGCAATTTGCTTTTTGACGGCGAAAGATTCTTGTACCAATCCAAGGCTTGTTGCTTTTTATCCGAAAGGTTGTTTTTAAATTTAGTTTTGGTAATTGTCATTAATGTTGTTACAACCTCCACCATATCGGCATAAGTAACCTGCAATTTTTGAGGATTGTTATTTCCCAACGTTTGCTTATACCTCGACAAAAACAATGAATATAACTGAACTTTATATTCTTTACCTTTTAATTTTTTGCCTTTAACACCATAGCCTTGCACTTTATACATCTCGGCAGCATTGTTTCGACTTAATTCTTTAATTTCCATCTACATTTTCTCTCTTATTAATTTTTCAATTTCATCCGCTATTTCAGGATTGTTGTGCAAATAATTAATAACATTATCACGGCCTTGACCTATTTTTGCGCCGTTGTAGCTAAACCAAGAACCGCTTTTTTCTACAATATTGAATTCGATTGCCATATCTAGCAAGCAACCCAACATTGAAATACCTTCGCCATACATAATGTCAAATTCAGCTTGTTTAAATGGCGGAGCCACCTTATTTTTAACCACTTTAACACGTGTACGGCTACCCACCATATCTTGTCCACTCTTAAGAGTTTCCACCTTTCTAACATCCATACGGACACTTGAGTAGAACTTTAACGCCTTACCACCAGGAGTTGTTTCAGGTGAACCAAACATAACACCTACTTTTTCACGTAATTGGTTGATAAATATAACTAAGGTATTGCTCTTTGATATACCTGAAGTCAATTTTCTTAATGCCTGACTCATAAGTCTTGCTTGAAGACCGATAAAACTATCACCCATTTCGCCATCAATTTCAGCCTTTGGAGTAAGTGCCGCAACTGAGTCAACTACCACAATATCAACACCGCCACTACGAACCAATTGCTCGGTAATTTCAAGCGCTTGTTCGCCTGTATCGGGTTGAGATACGTATAAATTATTGATATCAACACCTAATTTACTAGCATAGTTAGGGTCAAGAGCATGCTCTGCATCAATAAATGCCGCAACACCGCCCAACTTTTGTGCTTCAGCTATTACGTGAAGAGCAACTGTTGTTTTACCTGAAGATTCTGGTCCGTATATTTCAATAATCCTTCCTCTAGGAAGTCCACCAACACCCAAAGCGTAATCTAAAGTCAAACAACCTGTTGGGATTACTTCAATATCCTTGTTAGCCTCTTCATCCATCTTGATAATTGAGCCCTTACCAAATTGCTTTTCGATTTGTAAAATAACTTGGCTAAGAACTTTTTGTTTTTCCTCTCTATCCATAATTACTTCCTTTTAAATTAGCGCTAAATACTATTTAGAACTAATAACTTGCTTGTTTTTCACTATATAGTTTACCCCAGAAATCACAGTTAATACTGTTGATAAACCAATTAATACATAACAAACTATTGCAAAAATATCTAAACCTAATGTTCCTTGAACTTTTGTTACTCCATTTAGGAATGCCAACAAGATACATAATGGCATTGTCCAGCATTGAACCATAGTTTTTGCCTTACCAAAAATATCTGCAGCCATAACAATTCCTTTAGTTGAAGCAATTAGTCTAAATGCATCTATAATAAGCTCCCTACTAATAATAATTGCAAGAACAATTAATCCCCATGGTGCAGGAATTGTTCCGTCAACAACAATCATAATTAGTGTTGTTATAACCAACAATTTATCCGCAATTGGGTCCAAAAATTTTCCTAGGTCGGTTACTAGATTGTACTTACGTGCAATATAACCATCCAAAAAGTCAGTCGCTGCCGCAATTACAAACAATGCTAGTGCTATAATCTTGCCAAATGGTATAGCATCAACCATATAGCAAACCATAACCATAGGTATCATAATAACTCTTAAAACTGTTAATTTGTTAGGTAGATTCATTTAATCTCCTCCTTTTATTATACTTATATCATAACAAACAAATTAAAATTTTACAAACATTTTTGACACGTTGCACCATAAAATTTTTAAAACACACATATCCAACAAACTTCAAAAAGTTTATACAACTAAAACAATCACCTATTTAATAGACGATTTTAGATAATTGGCATAATTTATCAATAGTATCATTACTCCGTGTTTCAAAAGATTTGTATGTTATATAAATCGCTTGACAGATTATTTTATTTTATTTATTATATTAGTTATATAATACCAATGACATATTAAAGGAGAGTTTTATGGCCAAAGTTGGCGTAGTTACTGATAATAGTTGCGGATTAACAATTGAGGAATGTAAAAATTTAGGAATAGGATTAACATTTATACCTTTTCTTATAAATGGTGAAGAATTTAGTGAGAACCGAAACCTTACTAAGGAACTTTTTTTTGAAAAATTAAACAGTTCCGCAAGCGTTTCAACATCTCAACCTAGCATTCAAGCCGTAAAAGATGCATGGGACGAAGCATTGAAACAATATGATGAAATTGTATACATTCCTTTATCAAGCGGTTTAAGTTCAGGATATCAATCCGCAGAATTTTCTAGTTCTGAATATAATGGCAAAGTTCAAGTGGTTAACAATAAGCGTGTATCTGTTACACTTAAAGCCGCAGTGCTTGAAGCTTTAGAACTTGTTAAGACTGAAAAATCTGCCAAAGAAATAAAACAAATTTTGGAAGGCTCTGCAAACAATTCTAGCATTTATATCACGGTTCCAACTCTTAAATATTTAAAAAAGGGTGGACGTATCACAGCAGCAGCTGCCGCAATCGGCTCATTACTTAGCATAAAACCTGTATTACAAATACAAGGTGATAAGCTTGATGCTTATGCAAAGGTGCTAACAATTAAGCAAGCAAAATCAAAAATGATTAATGCAATTAAAAAAGATATTGAAACCCGTTTTAACAAAATTCGTACTAATGAAAAAGTTATTGTATCACTTGCTCACACATGTCAAAATGAAGAAGATTTTGAAGAATTTAAACTTGAAGTAGCTCAACAATTAAGCGGATATACCATCAAGTTTACCGACCATTTACCACTTGCAATTGCCTGTCACATTGGCCCAGGAGCATTAGCGGTTGCATGTTCAGTGGTTGATGAAAAAGTTGTTAAAAATTATTAATAATAATTAATTAAAAAATATTAAGAAATTAATTATAAATACATATTTATTATCGGTAATATGCTTTAAAGTAGCGTATTGTCGATTTTTTATATATTTTTATATTTATCGATAATTAATATAAATATATAATATTATTTTATTAAATTAACTTTATGTTTTGTTTTTATTATTATAATTTACGAAACCAATTCAATAGTCACTATTATCAAATCTAACTATTTGTTTTGTTTCCAATATTCGAATTTCATATATGATACATATTGGTATTTTAGTTACTACCATATACCTATTATATATACGTGTGCGTACGCATGCGTATACGCGCGCATGCGCGTTATATAATATATATACTATATTTATAATATATATATATACATTATATATAGTAACATTTGCACAGGACTCCGCTATACATATTTCCTTGTGTTAGTTTATGTTCTTTTGATATATCGAAAGTGTGTTATTAAATTGTTGCAACTTTAAATAAGATAATAATATATTAGATGTAATTTAAAATAAAAACAATTGCCCGAAGAATTAAATTAATTGGTTTTATTTGTAATATATTCAAAATTAAAAACATTTAGCAATATTATTGACTAATTTAAATTTTTGAATATAATATTTATAATACATATATTGGAAATAATTATTCGTATAAAAGTTGGTAGTAATGAAAATTAATAAAGTTCAACTTAATAATTTTAGAAACTACACATCATCTATTATCAATTTAAGTGATGGTGTAAATTTTATATTGGGTAAAAATGCTCAGGGCAAAACAAATTTGTTGGAAAGTATATATTTATGTGCAATTAGCAAAAGCCCTAGAACGTCAAAAGAAAAACAAATGATTAATTTTGACAGCGATACTGCTCGTGTGTCGTTAGATTTTAATACAATTGGCGGAAATAAAAGTATTGAAATTATTTTAAGCAATTCCAATAAAAAAATTATTAAAGTTAATAATATTCCAATAATAAAACTTACTCAACTTATTGGCGAATTAAATGTTGTGTACTTTTCGCCAGATGAATTAAGATTGGTAAAAGAAACTCCTGAGGATAGACGACATTTTTTAGATATATCAATTAGTCAATTTGATAAGCAATATATGTTTGATTTAATTAGATATGATAAAATATTAAAACAACGTAATTGCGTACTAAAATCAAATATTAGTGAAAATAATAAAATAGAACAATTAAAAATATGGACACCTCAATTAATATCTACTGCAGAAAAAATAATTAAAAAAAGAATTTTATTTATTGAAAATTTAAAGAAATATTCAAAAATAATATATAACACCATAATTTTAGGTGAAACCTTGGATATTTCGTATTCTTATGTGCAAAAAGATAATATTTCGATTTTTGATGATTTATCTAGTCAATTTAATATAAATTTAAAAAAAGAATTAGAAATGCAGCATACTTTAGTTGGGCCACATCGTGATGATATTATTTTTAAAATCAATAATCAAGATTGCAGATATTTTGCTTCACAAGGTCAACAGCGAACTGTTGCATTGACCCTAAAGCTTGCACTAATGGAAATTATTAAAGATGAGGTTAAGGAATATCCTGTTTTACTTTTAGATGATGTATTAAGCGAGTTGGATAACTCAAGGCAGGATAGGCTACTAAGTATTGTTAAAAATTATCAAACAATTATCACGTGTGCTGACACACAATTGAAACTTGATGGAAACAAAATTTACATAGACTCTGGAGAACAAATAAAATAGACGGTTTAATGGGCCGTTTATTTTTTTAAAATTTTATTCTTTTAATTTTAGGCATTGACTTTTTTGTTAATATATTATATAATAAAGTAAATTTATTTATTATGTGAGGTGAATTATGTTGCAAGAACAATGGAATCAAGTACTTAACAATTTGCAAAATCAAGTAACGGCAATAACTTTTGATTTGTGGATTACAAAGCTTAAACCTGTAAGTTATCATAATGATGAACTTGTGTTGGTTGCTCCTAACGCTTCAGTTAAACATCAGGCAACAAGCTCTAACATTTTATCAAAAATTCAGTCAGCCGTTTATAGTGTGTTTAATTTATATACTCAGGTTAGAATTATTGAAGAAAATGAGTTGCAAACTCTTCAACCTGCACATATTGAACAAAACAATGATGAGAAGATTCAATCTAAGTTTAATCAAAAATATACATTTGATAATTTTATAGTTGGTAAGAGTAATAGATTTGTTCACGCCGCTATGTTAGGTGTTGCCGAACATCCAAGTTCTAAATTTAATCCATTATTTATTTACGGTGGCGTTGGTCTTGGTAAAACTCACTTAATGCACGCTGTTGGTAATCACTTACAAAAAACTAGACCTGAATTAAACGTATTATATGCAACATGTGAAAAGTTCACCAATGACTACACTGCAGCATTGCGTTCGGGAAACCGTTCGGATATGTTCTTTAGAGAAAAATATCGTAACGTTGATGTTTTGATGATTGATGATATTCAATTTATTTCAAATCGTATGGGTATTCAGGAAGAATTCTTTAACACATTTAATGACCTATACCAAAACAACAAACAAATTATTATAGCGTCTGACCGTCCACCTAAGGATATGGCAGCCCTTTCAGATAGATTACGTTCAAGATTTAGTAGCGGTATCATTCAGGACCTTCAAAACCCTGACTACGAAACTAGAGTGGCAATTCTTAGCACCAAGGCAAGTCAGGAAGGTTATTTGGTTGATGATGAGGTTATTGACTTCATTGCTCAAAAGTTAGACCTTAATATCCGTGAAATGGAAGGTCATTTATCAAAAGTTGTTTTCTATGCACAGCTTACTGGCAAACCATGTGCAACTATGGAGGATGCAAGGGAGGCACTAAAAGATATTGCCGAACCTGAAAAAGAATCATTGGATGCTGATAGAATTGTTCAAACTGTATGTAACTTCTTCCAAATTTCAAAAGATGACTTGTTTGGTAAAAAGAAGAATAAAGAAATTGTAGAACCTAGACAATTATGCATGTATTTGATTAGCGATATGCTTGATATGCCTTTAAAAGCTATTGGAACAATCTTTGGAGGTCGTGACCATAGCACAATTGTACACGCAAGGGACAAAATTTCTAAACTTATCCAAACTAATCAACATACAAAAACCCTAATTAGCGATATAAAATCCCAAATTTTGAAGTATTAAAGTCGGTTTTAGGCACTTTTTCACACAATTGTGGATAGTTTGTGTTGCAATATACACAAGTTGTCCACAATTTTTTTGTACCAGTTTTTCAATATGTTGTATAGTCTTGTGTATTTTACACTTTATGTTGTGGTGGAAAAAGTTGTGCACATTTTCACACCCCTTAATAATACTATTAGATTGAAAATATAATTAATATATAAAATACTCGCACGCAACTTAATAATTAGATTTATATATTTATTAGATAAATAAAAGTATGGTATATCATTATATAAACATTTGCTTGTCAAGTTAAAAAATATGTTAAGCTAATTTTTTAATAACAGTTAATAAATTAAGTTAGTTATTTTTTAAGTAAAATTTAAAAAATTGATACAGATGTTTATTAACTGTCCAAGCAACCTAGATGTGGACAACTTTTTAGGGCTAGATGTGGATAAACACAAAGTTATCAACATGCTGTGGATAACTTATTTTAAGGGCATTATTAAATATTTACACTATATTTATTTAATAACGTGACAGGCTTAATTTTGTATTGTGGAAATGTGGATTTTTTTGTATTTAGGTGTCAAAATTGGGGTAAGAAATTAAAAATGTTGTATATTATTATTGACAGATTGGAAGTTGTGTGATATTATATACGGAGTAAATTACTTAGGAGCGGATTATGTTATTTAGATGTGACGGATTAGATTTATCAGAAGCTGTAAACAAAGTGTTGAAAGCAGTTTCAACCAAAACAATATCTCCAATTTTGGAAGGTATTAAGATAAGTGCTTATGGTGATAGCGTGATACTTTCAGGTACAGACCTTGAATTATCTATTACTAAAACTATTAAGGCTGAAGTTATTGATGAAGGACAAACTGTTGTCCCAGGAAAGTTGTTTGGTGAATATTTAAGAAAATTGACCAACGAGCAAATTAGCTTGGAATTAAATGAACGTAACCAATTACGTATTAGTTATTCAGATAGTGAAGGTTATATTCAATGCATGGATGTTCTTGAATTCCCAGAGCTTAAGAATGTGGACAAGGTAGAATATTTTGAAATTAATCGTGCAGATTTAAAGAATTTGATTAACAGCGTGATTTTTGCGGTGGCTGTTGATGATAGCAGACCTATACTTAAGGGTGTATTATTTGAAATTAATGATAATAATGTGCGCGCGGTGGCTTTGGACGGATTTAGAATGGCTATGGCTAATAAAAAGTTGGTTAGCACAACTTCAAACTTTAGTTTCATTGTTCCTGCAAGAAGTTTGGCTGAAATAAGCAGAATGTTGGATAGTGACGGAACTGTAAAGGTATATGTTCACTCAAACAACCTTATGGTAGACATGATTGATACAGTAATTACTACAAGATTACTTGAAGGTCAATTTATTAACTATCGTCAAATTTTAAATTCTAACTTCAACACAACAGTAAGTATTAAGAAATCTCAACTGGAAGATGCTATTGACCGTGCAAGCTTACTTTCAAAGGGTGATAAAAATAGCCGTGTTAAGTTTGATATTAGCGAAAGTTCACTAGTTTTAACCTCAGATAGCGAAATTGGTAACGTTAAGGAAAATATCACAGTTTCTACTAAGGGTGCCGATATAACTATTGCGTTTAACTCTAAATATTTCATTGATTGTTTACGTGCAACAGAAGATGAATATATCAAAATTAACTTTAGCAATGCTATATCTCACTGTATTGTTACACCTAGTGATAATGAGGACTACTTGTTCTTAATTTTGCCAGTTAGAATGGTTTAGAAGAATAAAAATAACAGAGTTATCCACATTTAGACAAAAATTGTGGATAACTTTTTTGTTGAAATTTACAATTATCATTGACAAATACAAACTTTAAAGTTATAATGCTATTACTTGATTTTATTAAAAGGAGAAGATTTATGAAGCAAACTTATCAACCAAAGAAAAGACAAAGAAGTAAAGTTCATGGTTTCCGTGCTAGAATGAAGACCTTGTCTGGAAGAAAAGTATTAAAGAGACGCAGAAATAGAGGTAGAAACAAATTATCAGCATAGGTGATTATGTTAAATAGGATTAATAGAGTTAAAAAAAATAAGGAATTTAACTACATTTACAAAAAAGGAAAGTATTACAACTGTACATATTTTTCGGTTCACTATGTTGATACAAAACTACCAGTTGCAAAGATAGGGATATCGGTAAGTGGTAAGGTTGGTAACTCGGTTGAGCGCAGTAGGCTAAAGCGAGTGATTAGTGAAATTATTAGGGTTAAAATTCCAATTTTAGCTGTTAAAAATTATGTTGTTACATTAAAGCCAGAGGCAACAGCGGTAAATTTTAAAGTTTTAAATGAAGAATTTAACAAGTTTTTAATCAAATGTGATTTAGTCAAGGATGCAAAAGATGTATAAAGTGTTTAAGATATGTGTTTTTCCGCTATTATGTATCGAACTTGTATTCTTGATTTTTTATAAGGTATGTATTTCACCTTTGATTGGCTCAAATTGTTCCAAAATGCCAACGTGTTCGATTTATATGATGCGTTGTGTATTAAAATTTGATGCCATTACCGGTGTTGTGATAGGAACTAAGCGGCTTATGAAGTGTACCAAGGCTCACAAGGGTGGGCTGGATTTAGAACCATTAAATATATTAGGAGCGTACAAATGGGTATGTTAGATATGTCACAATTGCTAATTACAAAAGCCTTTTGGGGCGATTGTATTGATTTGTTTGTAAAATGGGTTGGCAACTACGGCTGGGCAATTATATTGCTAACTATTGCCATTAAGTTAATATTATTGCCAGTAGAAATTTTGCAAAAGCGTGTTAACGCTAAAAATGCTAAAATGCAGGCAATAATGCAACCTGAATTACAAAAAGTTCAACAACAATTCCCAGGAGATAGGGCAAAATTAAATCAAAAACAAATGGAACTAGCTAAAAAATATAACTTTAACATGACAGGAACGTGTGTTGTGTTGTTGGTATCGCTAGTTCTTACATTAGTTGTGTTTACATCACTGTTTACAGGATTAAAAGCATTATCTAAAAAGCAAGAAAACATCGCTTTTAATGAAATTTATCAAACATATACACAAGCGGTGGATTACACTACAACTAATGCTAGTGAATTTGAAACTAACGGAAGTTTGGATCAAAGTAAGGTTGATGCCTATATTTCTAGCCAAGTTAATGCTAAATTTAAACAACAATCTAAAAAATATAGCTTTATGTGGGTTAAAAATGTATGGAAAGGCGACACAACCACTTCGCCAGTAGTTAATTATAGTTCATTTAAAGATTATGCTTTAAAGAATGGTGTAGTTCAAGATGCCGAATTAGAGCAATTTGAAAAAGACTATAACTCAATTAAAGGTATAATAGAAGAAGATAACAAACATAATGGTTGTTATATGTTGATTATTTTAGCAGGTGCTATTACATTCTTGATGCAATTTATGCAAGTTAAAATCCAGGAAAAGAAAACTGGAACTAAAAACCCAAGTGCTAAAGTAATGCTTATAATAATGCCTATATTTATGATAATATTTGCTAGTACATCTAGTGCGTTGTTTACGTTGTACATTATTGCAAACTCATTAATATCAGCGGTTACTTCAACCACTATCGACCTATTGCAACCTAAAGATAAGGGTGGAGATAATGGTCAAGTTGTATACAAAAAGGGCAACACCGAAGTTGTGGAATATAGTAGAAATTACAGGAAGGGATAAATTTATGAAAGAATATGTAAGTATTGGTAAAAATGTAAACATTGCAATCGAAGATGGTCTTAGAACGTTGGGATTGGAACGTGAAGATGTTGATATCAAAATTTTGGAAACTGGCGGATTATTTAAAAAGGCTAAAGTTTGCTTAATTTATGAGGAAAAGCAACCTGAAGTTGTTGAAACTCCAGTTGTGGAAGAAGTTAAAGAGGAACCAGTTATTGAGACTGTGGTTGAATCTGTTGAAAAAGCCGTTGAACCAGTTGTTGAGCCTGAAATTAAGGCAGAAACTGAAGATAAGGTTGAGGAAACTGTAGAGGTTAAACCTGTAAAAGTGGTTAGCCCAGACGAATTAAAGCAACGCACAATTGACTTTTTGGTAGAACTTGCTAAAAAGATGAATATTGATATTACCGTTGAATGTGAAATTAATGAAAATGACCTTAACTTTAATGTTAAAGGTGACAATGTGGGTAAACTTATCGGTTACCGTGGCGAAACTTTAAACGCTATCCAAATTTTACTTGGCGGCTTAAAGCGTGCCGGTGAAGGTCGTTACAGACTATATTTGGACGTTGAGGATTACAAAAAAGGCCGTGAACAAACTTTGGTTGACCTTGCTAATCGTATGGCTGATAAGGCTGAGGAAATTGAACGTAATGTGCATTTAGACCCAATGAGTGCTTACGAGCGTAGAATTGTGCATTCAGCACTTCAAAATCGTACTTTGGTTGAAACTGAAAGTATGGGCGAAGGCGAAACTCGTCACGTTGTAATTAAATTTAAGAGATAGTTTTATAAAAAATGAGGCTAACGCCTTATTTTTTTATTTTAATACTAGTAAAATTTCAATTGTTGTGATATAATGTAAACACGAGGTTAAATATGTTGGAAGATACTATTGTAGCACTTGCTACTCCTCCCGGAAAGGCTGGCGTAGCTATAGTTAGAATTAGCGGAAAACTATCACATCAAATATTAAAGGGTATTACTAAGTGTGATAGTGATTTTTTGCCACGTTATATGTACCTAAAAGACATTTATGTTAACGGCTTGCAGGATAATGCGCTTGTAGTATACTTTAAAGCTCCAAATTCCTACACTGGCGAGGATATTGCCGAAATTCAATGTCATGGCGGCTATTTTATCGCTCAACAAGTAATCACAGAGTGTCAAAATCTTGGCGCACGTATGGCAGAAGCTGGCGAATATTCTAAGCGTGCATTTTTGAACGGAAAACTTAGTATTGACCAAGCCGAAGGAATTATTGACATAATTAATGCCGAAAGCGAAGCGCAAGCACGTGCCGGTAGCGTGTTAATGCAAGGAAAGTTATTTGAAATTATAACCAATCTTCAAACCGAACTTACCGATATTTTGGCTGAAATTGAAGCAAAACTAGATTACCCAGAATATGAGTACACAGATGATGAAAACGTTGAAGTTTTAAATAGATTAACCGATATAAAGTCAAAGCTAAAAGACCTGTTATCTACCAAAGTTAGTGGTATGATGATTAAAAATGGTGTTAAGGTAGCAATTGTAGGTGCGCCTAATGCTGGTAAGTCAAGTTTGCTTAATGCATTAACCAATAGTGATAAATCCATTGTAACCGACATTGCAGGGACTACACGTGATATTGTGGAAGCCGAATATGTATACAATGGTATCGTGTTTAGATTGTTTGATACAGCCGGTATTAGAGAAAGTGCTGACGTGGTAGAGCAAATTGGTATTGACCGTGCAAAGCAAAGCATTCAGGACGCTGATTTGGTGCTAAAACTAATAGATATCTCTAACCCTGAGGATATTGAGGTTGAAGGCAAGCCTACAATAGTTGTGTATAACAAAATTGATTTATCCACGACCTTTGCACAAGATGTGGATAAAACTATTTATATTAGCGCAAAGGATAACATCAATATTGAAAAACTTAAACAAATGATATTTGATAACACTATGGCGCAAGGATATAATACATCTCAATTCTATTTGTCCAACGCACGTCATATTGAATGTGTTAATAATGCTTTAACGGCGTTAGATAGTGCAATTAATACATTTACAACCACTAGCCTTGACTTCGTGGTAGCAGATATTCATGCTTGCTGGCAACACCTTGGCGAAGTTAGCGGAATTAATTCTAATGAAAGGATAATTGATAGGATTTTTGAAAAATTCTGTTTAGGAAAATAAAATGAAATTTGTAGATAATTATGATGCAATAGTTATTGGTAGTGGACATGCCGGCTGCGAAGCGTGTCTTGCTCTTTCACGCCTTAATTGCAAAACACTGTTAATAACACTTAATCTTGACAGTATTGGCTTTTTGGCTTGCAATCCATCTATTGGTGGTACTGCAAAAGGTCAACTAGCGGGCGAAATTGATGCGCTAGGCGGCGAGATGGCCATTAATGCGGATAAGTCATTACTTCAGTTGCGTATGTTAAACAGCGGAAAAGGCCCTGCTGTGCAAAGTTTACGTGCTCAAGTGGATAAAGTGATATATCACACCGAAATGAAGCGTACATTGGAAAAACAAGCCAATTTGGACATATTACAAGCCGAAGTTAGCGACATATTGGTAGAAGATGGCAAAGTTGTGGGCATCACCACTCTAGCAGGCGAAAGTTTTAGCGCTAAAGCGGTGGTTGTGTGTACTGGCGTATATTTAAATGCTAAGGTTATAATTGGCGATTATTGCAAGTTTACAGGCCCAAACGGCTTTGAACCAGCAAATAGCCTAACCGCAAGCCTAATGCGCCTAGGATTTGATGTTTTGCGCTTTAAAACGGGTACACCTGCACGTGTGGACGGCAAAAGCATTGATTATACCAAGTTCGAAGTTCAAAACGGTGACGAATTAGGTCATAACTTTTCAATTTTGAACAAAAGCGCAACCAAGAATAAGCAGATATGCTATTTAGGTTATACCAGCGAAAAAATGCACGAGGTAATCCGCGAAAATATTTCACGTGCGCCATTATATTCTGGCAAGGTTAAAGGCATAGGCCCTAGATATTGCCCTTCAATTGAGGATAAAGTTATGCGCTTTGCCGATAAGGAGCGTCATCAACTATTCCTAGAGCCGGAAAGTGCCTCTACTGACGAAGTTTATGTGCAAGGCATAAGCAGTTCAATGCCAACTGACGTCCAACGTGAAATGTATAAATGCATTCCAGGATTTGAAAACGTCAAAATTATGCGCTTTGCATACGCTATCGAATATGATTGCATAGACGCTACACAACTAAAACCAACACTTGAAAGCAAAAATATCCAAGGTTTATACTTTGCGGGTCAAATTAATGGTACTAGCGGATATGAAGAAGCAGGCGCACAAGGATTAATGGCAGGTATTAACTCCGCTCGTGCAATTAATGGCCTTTCGCCTATCGTTCTTGGCCGTGACCAAGCATATATTGGCGTATTAATTGACGACCTTGTAACCAAGCAAATTGTAGAGCCATATCGAATGATGACCAGCCGTGCAGAATATCGCCTAATTTTGCGCCAGGACAACTGCGATATGCGACTAACTCAATTAGGTCGTGAAATTGGACTGGTAGATGACAAAAGATACCGTGTGTTTAAAAAGAAGTTAAAGCAAATAGATGAGGTTAATAAGATTCTCGAACAAAGATATTCGCCAAAACAAATTAACACATTCCTTAAATCTCACAACGAAAGCACGGTGTTAAATGGCGTTACCGTAAAAGAACTTATCAAACGTAACAATATTTCGATATTTGACTTACAGAACGAATTAGAGTTGTTTAAAGATATTCCTTACGAAGTTCTTAACTACATTAATACCGAAGTTAAATACGAGGGTTATATCAAGCGTGAAAACGAGAATATTGAAAAAGCGCACAAGGTGGAAACTATTGAATTGCCTGAAGATATAGATTATTCTAGTTTAAGCGGTTTACGTCTTGAGGCTCGTCAAAAACTAGACAAAATCAAACCACGCACTCTAGGTCAAGCAAAACGTATTGATGGTGTATCCCCTGCCGATATAAACGTGATAATGATATATTTAAAGATGAAAGGAATAATATAATGAACACAACCGAAATGTTCTCCACATTAAAAAGTGATAATACAGACTTTAACGAAAAGTTTGAAATATACTTTAACGAGCTTATAGATTATAACACCAAAGTTAATTTAACAGCGATTACCGACAAGCAGGACGTTTATATTAAACACTTCTACGATAGTTGTCTTGCTAGCGAATTTATACCCGCCAACGCAAAGGTTGCCGATATTGGCACCGGAGCAGGATTTCCAGGCGTTCCACTTAAAATAATACGTAATGATATCAATTTAAATCTCGTAGATTCGTTAAACAAGAGAATAGTTTTTTTGGACTATTTGCAACAAAAGTTAGGTATTAGTTATAACACTTATCACTCACGTGCCGAAGAGTTTTGCGCAAATGCAAACAATAGGGAGGCTTATGATGTGGTTGTTTCACGAGCGGTGGCTAAACTTAATACGCTGGCAGAATATTGCCTACCACCTGTAAAAATTGGCGGAACATTTATAGCCTACAAGGGCGGAGACGTCCAACAGGAAATTACCGACAGTCTAAATGCTATTAGGACTCTTGGAGGGCAAATAAGCGAGGTTAAAAGCATTAATTTGCCTTTAGAAAAAGGCAGCAGGACACTGGTTATAATCAAAAAGGTAAAATCCACACCAAAAGTTTATCCAAGAGGTAAAAACCTACCTAAAATAAAACCGTTATAAAACTATTAACCAAATATTTAACATCTTACAATAGGTGTTAAATATTTTTTTACAAAAAAAAGCCCAGGGCGCATAAACCGTTTTTAAAATATTAAAAAGTTTTATAAAAAAAGTGTTTAAAAATAGTTACAAACTTGATTATTTGTGTTATAATCTAATTAGAGGTGAATATGGGTAAAATAATATCAATTACTAATCAAAAAGGTGGGGTTGGAAAAACCACCACATGCGTTAACCTAGCTGCCTTTATTGCAAAATCTGGACATAGAGTTCTTATCATCGATATGGACCCGCAAGGAAATGCTTCTAGTGCAGTTGGTGTTGAACCTACTAAAGATGACTATACAATATATGAAGTGCTAATTGGAGAATGCTCTGCTAAGGAAGCAACTTACAAAAGCGTGATGGAAGGCTTAGATGTGATACCTAGCACTGTAGATTTATCTGGTGCCGAAGTGGAATTAGTTCATCTAAACAATCGTGAAAATATTTTAAAAGAGGCTTTAATGCAAGCAAAGCGTGAATATGACTACATATTTATTGACTGTCCTCCATCACTTAGCTTGTTAACTGTAAACGCTTTAACGGCAACAGATAGTATAATAATTCCTATCCAATGTGAATATTTTGCACTTGTTGGTCTTGGACAACTTATGAACACCGTTAAGTTAATTAAAAAGCACTTAAATCCAACAATTGAGATTGAAGGCGTATTGTTAACAATGAAGGACGCAAGGTCAAATTTGGTTAACCAAGTAGCAGAAGAAATTCAAAGATATTTCAAAGAAAAAGTTTACAAAACATTCATTCCTAGAAATGTAAGACTTGCAGAATCTCCAAGCCATGGCAAACCTATAATAATGTACGACGCTAAGAGTAAAGGCGCAATAGCTTATCAAAATCTAGCAAACGAATTTTTGGAAAGCAATAAAAAATATTAATAGGAGGAAAATTTTATGAGAAGAGGACTTGGAAAGGGTTTAGAAGAATTATTAGCAATATATGATAGAGAAGATGAAAATAAAAAAATAAATAATAATTACGAAAATGATAATAAATCGTATGAAAATACTAATAATACCGATAAAAATGGTATTTCTAAATTAAATATTAATGAAATATATCCAAACCCTAATCAGCCTAGAAAAACTTTTGATAAGGAAAGTTTGGAGGAATTGGCTGAATCAATTAGAATTCATGGATTAATACAACCTATCACTGTAAATAAAATGAGTGACGGGTACCTAATTATTGCCGGTGAAAGACGTTACCGCGCCTGTAAACTTGCTGGCTTAACTCAAATAGACGCAATAGTAAAAAATTACAGCGGTAGACAAATTGCTGAAATAAGTATTATTGAAAATCTACAAAGAGAAGACCTTAATCCTATTGAAATTGCTAAAAGTTTACAAAAACTTATGCAAGAATATAATATTACACAAGACCAAGTGGCTTCCAGAATAGGAAAAAACCGTTCAAGTATCGCAAACTATGTTAGATTACTATCGCTATATCCTGAGGTAATTGATATGGTTGAAAAAGGAAAGGTTTCGCACGGACACGCAAAATGTCTTGTAGCAATTACCGACTACCCTACCCAATTAATGCTTGCAAAGAAGGTTGCGCAAAACAAACTAACAGTACGTGCGCTCGAAAAAGAAATAGACGCATTACTTGGTAAAAATAAAGCAAAAAAGACCGCTAGTCTACCTTCAAATGAGTTGATGGCTTTTGTTGGAGATTTACAACGAAAACTAGGAACAAAGGTTACTCTTCTCGGAAATGATAAAAAAGGTAGAATTTACATAGACTATTACTCACAGGACGACCTGGATAGGATTTATGATATAATATTTAAATAATAATAAATAAAAAAAACACCGTTATGGTGTTTTTTTTATTTTAATATATTTTCATTATTAATATTTGCTATCCAATTTTAATATATATTTGTTCCACGTAGAACATGTAACAAAATCGCTAACATTATCACTTATCGAATCACATTCAATTAATGTCCCACATGGAACAATATAAAAACATCTACAATATTAATACATTGCCAGACAATGTTCCACATGGAACTTTTATTTAATAACCCATACAATATAACCCATCTATAAACAATTAATTACCACATACTCATAGGAGTATACATAATATCATTGTTCCACGTAGAACATTAACGACAAAACGGCTTTTACATTAATAAACGGGATACGTATTCACTACCATAATATATTAATAAGAGTAATTCCATAGTTAAGTAACAGAACATGGAAAATGTTCCATGTGGAACAATATTAACATACAACACCTATCTTGTTTAGATACGTAGTATATTCATTATACATTGTTACAGTTGTTTTGTTTAATAAATAGAATAATGATATACATTAAGCCGGTTTATATAGCTATGGTTTGCCGTGTAAATAACTTAACAAAAATATAAAGCAAAATGTTGTGTTCCACGTGGAACACAATGGAAATAAATTATATAAAACGACTTTACTGAATACTTTTATTAAAATGTTGCAATTTGGATAAAAAAATATATAAATAAAATGCTCGTGTAAAGGTTTTACATAATATAATAATAAACCGTATTGTATTGTTCTTAGTTAAATGATGTATTGGCGTATTGTAGGTAAATTCGTGGGTACTATTGCTATTGTGTTTGCGCTGTTAGGATGGGTGCTATTACGTTTGCTTGCGCTATTCTGCTGAGAGGTTCGGTATAAAGGGTTGCATTATAGTAATTTTAGTAAGGTCTATTCGGTTGGATAAGATTTAAATAGTTTGCTTAAAAAGTTGACTTTGATATATTATATTAGTTATAATATATAGTATGAAGAAGAAGTTGAAAGTATTTTTTATATACCTAGGGGTTATATTGTTATCGTTATTGATGACGGTAGTTGTTTGTGCTGCCTTCCTATTCTTTTACAGAGATGGCAGTATATTTGGAATTAAGTATATTAAAAAGGATGAGGTTTTATATGCGAAAACTGCCGACATTGCTATAGGTAATATTAATGGTATTAGTATTGAAAGCGATGATTTTGATATAAAAGTTGGAGTTAATCTATACGGAAATGAAGTGCAAGGCGCTATGGTGAATAAGACTTTTGGTTACACTCATAAATCAAGGGCGCATGCAAGTTTTTCTGCCAAGTATGACGAGGCAACAGGAATTATAGTGTTCAATGTTGTTGAGCCTGGTGGTTGGATAAGCAAAAAAGATTGTTACATAGCCATTATTATTCCGGAGTCATTAATTGATAGCGATATAGATATAGATGTTAGAACCAAGAAGGGTGATATCTCAATTGGTGGTAAGAAGAAGATGGATTTTGGCGATGTTAGTGTTGCTAGCACAAAAGGTGAGGTTACTCTAACTAATATAAATATATCCGGAAATTTCAACATTAATTTAGGTAGCGGCTTATTGTATGTTGATGAAAAGTGTACTGCTGGCAATATTGATGTAAATGTAAAACTTGGCTCAGGAAAGATTAATTTGACCAAGGTTGAAGGTTTCGAGATTGGAACATTTAGAATTGAAGAGATTAAGAGTGGCAGAATTGGAGTTTTAAGTGCCTGGGAAGTTGTTACGGCTGGAACTATCAATGGTGGAGGGCTTGTTGAGGTTGGACATGTTGTAGAATTGGAGATTTTGACGCTAGATACTGATATTAAGATTGGGACAATCGGAGAATTAGGTAGTGAAAAGATTTTAACATCTAGAATTGATGTAAAAGGTAATGGTACGGTTGAAGTGTTAAACGCTCATTCAGAATTGTTAATTACTGGTCATAATGGTGGTGTTAAAGTTGGTACCGCAACAGGAACTTTGACAATATCAACCAACCAAGGCGATATTAACGTTAACGAAGCCTATGGGAATGTGTCAATTGATACACAATATGGAACTGCAAGCGTGCAATTTAGTGATGATGCTCCGGACTATTCGGCTGGTGGAAGAATCTTGGTTGCTGGAACAAAAAATGGACATATAATTGCTAAAGGCGTGCAAAATGCAAATGTGACAATTCGTGAAAAGGGTAGGGCTACATTAGATTATGATTTGGTTAGAGGGACAAATAAAATAATTGCTAACCAGATAGGCAATATTAATATCGTTGTACCATATAAGCATGACACAAAGAGCGTTGCGTTGGATTTGCAAGTTATTAGTGAGGTTGCCCCAGATGTGGAACTTGGAACCGTGAGTTCGGATCAGGCGGAAATTGTTGATGGTAAATACAAATTGGATGTTGATGATATATACGGAAGTAATATAGAAAATGCAAAGTTACAAGTAGAAACTGCTACAGGTAATATTAAAATTAGAAGTAAGGATATGATAAATTTTTAAACAATAAAAAATACTTCTAAATAAAAAAAGACAAATAAAAATAATTAAAAAAATCACACATAAAATACTATAAAATAGATATGTGTGATTTTTTGTAATTTAAATTTAATTTTATTTTGAAAATTATTTAAATAATAAAATATTTATTTTTTTAAAATTCTTTTTTATTTTCACGTGAGAATAATTGGTCTAGGATTTGT
>JBGVOQ010000018.1:0-10209 GCA_045126575.1 Candidatus Onthoplasma sp.
GTGGATTGATTGGTGCAGTTGTTAATAGAACAACCAATAATAATATTGAGCAAAAACTTCCTGTTAATGGAGAAATCACAACTAGCTATGCGGCATTAACTCTTAGCACAGCGGGAGTGTTTGTAGGTGAAGTTAATGAAGTAAAACATAGTGTACATACTGGCGGTATTGCTGGTTATGTGAAAACAGGAAGTACTGTTGCGGCGGATAATGTAATATATAGTTCTGACTATACACTTGCATTGGAGGAACATAATTCATTTGCCGTGGCTGCTCAAAACGTAACAGCCAATGTGTTAACAACCGAAATTAAATCAACTGATGAAGCAGAAGACCAGATGTTTATAAACACTGATTCATGGACACGTGCTAGTGGAAACAATGGAACAGGCGCTGACAAATATGGATTACCAATGCCTCCTAACACTGCAAACTTATTGCAACGTTTGGGCATATGGACAGTAACCGAAGTTATTTCTGGAAGCGCTACCGATACAAAATATTTGTATAATAACGGTGAAGGTAAGCCTTATTATCCAATTAAGGTAGATGACTCATATATTAATAATTATACAGATACACAAGGATTTAATAAGAATTCTTACAATTACT
Source organism: Candidatus Onthoplasma sp. (assembly GCA_045126575.1). Taxonomy (GTDB): domain Bacteria; phylum Bacillota; class Clostridia; order Christensenellales; family UBA1242; genus Onthoplasma. The sequence goes on from JBGVOQ010000018.1 coordinate 613, forward strand.
ATCAATTTGGTTACAATCCTGCAAAAGATCAAGGTGGTGAGCATGCTAATTTTACAAGTACTAATACAACCTTTAACGGTGTTTTATTAGGTAACAATGTAACATTGGAAAATACAGATGTATTGTTTAATAAGATTACTAAACACTCGGCTGTAAGCAATATTAACTTTATATTAAAACCTGCAGGAGCTGCCTTTGCTGGCAAGGCTTCCGTGGCAGAAACTAATAATGGTACAATATTTATGGTAGGTGTTAACTATCAAAATCTTGCACTGGCTAATATATTTGCGGGGATTGTTGCAACAAATAACGGTGTTGTATCAAATTGCTATAATAATGGTGTGGCTGACGTTGCAATTACCGACAATTTATCTATTGCTGGGTTAGTTGGGGAAAATACTATCAATGCAGTTATAACCGATTGTTACTTTACTGGTGTATTTAACAAGGTGGAAGTTAATGCTGATGCAGATAATCAAGCTAAAGCCGGTCAAGACGATGAGACTGATGATGGTATAAATTCAGTAACATTGGTTGGTTCAGGAATTGCTGATACCAACAAAGGATATATTGCCAAAACTTACACCGGTGGACAAACTCAATATGTTGTAAAAACTTTTAATGATGGTAGACATAGCAATGTGTTCTATGACTACTATGCAACATTTGTGTATGAGACTGAACCGAATAATAACACAGGAACAATAGGTTCATATGCTGACCTAGCAACTAAAGGTATTACAGGCTATTCAACCATTGATGTTCAGTATGCATCCAACTTTTTTGCGAAAGATGAACAAGTGAAAAACAACTTATTCAATAGCTGGAAAGTATATAGCATGCATAATTGGGATGATATATATGAAGTTGACACAACTTATAACTACGGTTATCCAGTTAAACCAATTAAACAAAAATGGTACAACGGTACAATTGAAGATATTCCAGCAATAAGAGCCAAGATGACCGGTAATGGTACATTTAATGAAGTAACCTCAACTGATAAAGTTTTAGGTAAAAAGGTTGTACATACCGTGAATAGTACCGTGAAGGCTACATTCGATAGTAATCCATTCCTAATTAGCAATCTAGGAGTTTTATCATTAATTAATAAAATACTTCCAACTACAGATGCTAGTGGGAATAATGTTAGTGGTACAAATGGTAAATATTTCGAATTGGAAAACAATATCACTATGTTTGACCCTAAGGATGCAAGGTTGTTAAAGCAAGATAAAGATGAGTTGCTTACTGGAGGACCTCAAATAGGTAAGGTGGACAATCCTTTTGAAGGCGTATTTACATCTGCTCCTGGTGCATTAGCTGCAGGGGAAACTGCGTATAAATACGACGATCATTTGGCTAAATCAGAAGAGTTGGAAACAAAAGAGGTAAAATATACTTATGACAACAACTCATTAATTGTGATTAGTGATGAAGACCGTAAGGTTGATAATCGTAAAATAATATCTAACTTGTATGGTAGGGCATTGTTTGCGTGTGTTGGTAATGGCGCGGTGATTGCAAATATACAATTAACTGGCGTAATGACTGCAGATGCTCCACTAATATCATACGTTGGATATTCTGAAGATGGTAGCAAATTAAGCACCTCGACAGTATATAATGTACGAGTTGGCGCAGTTTCTGCTGTTTCTGGGGGTGATAAAAAAGCCGGCTTTGTTCATACAGTGCGAAAGGGTGCAACCTTAGAGTTAAAACAAATTAGCTCAAATGTTGTGTTTACAACAAATGGTTCAACCGAAATTGCTGCCGGAGTTGTTGCAGTGAATAGCGGAACAATTAATGCAAGCATCGGAAGATTAAGCGTTGAAATGGGAAGCGATACAAACATTGAAAATGCTGTCGCAGGTTTTGCCGGAACAAACAACGGCTCAATTACTACAGGTTCATTAACACTAATACTTAAAGACTCAAAGAAAATAGCTTCTGCTAGCGGTCTGGTACATGAAAATAAAGGTGAGATTACTGCGGATGATGTTACTATAGAGGCTGAAAAGATTGAAATTGCAACCCTAGCGGGACTAGTAAATATAATGAATGGTGGAGAAATAACTGCTAAAGATATTATTTACAACACGAAAGACGAGCTAAAAGCTAGTATATTTGGTGGAGCAGTTGCTAGCTTAAATGGTGGAAATGTTGTATGTGTAAACGTCAAGGCTTTCGATGGTAGCGAAATTGAATCTACTACTGATGTGTTTGGCGGATTAGTTGCTATTGCTAATGGCGGCTCAATAAAAGGAACGATTGCCTCAAACATTACAATCAATGGAAATGATTCAGATGATTCTGCGTATGGATTTGTAATTGGCCAGTACAAGGCTAAAACTAATATTAATTACCAAGTAGGAACTGATATTGCGTTTAATGCAGTAGATGGTGTAAATGTTGGCGGCGTTATTGGATTGGCAACATGTGGTGAATTAAACTTTACCAGTGAAACCAATACACATCCGAACCCTATCACGGTCAGCGGTGCGGGTAACGTTGGTGGCTTTATAGGCCTATATACCGCAGAAGCAAGTTTAAACTTTGATGGCAGCAGTCAAACATGGCTAGTGGATGGTACAAAATATGCCAAAGTTGGTGTTGCTACTACCAGCGGAAACGCAGATGAGACTTTCTCAAACTTTGGTGGTTTGATAGGATGCTGGGGAGTTAAAACACCAAGCATTAATGAAGCAATCGCAATTACAAATGCTAATGAAGTGCTTACGGAAGATGTGTATGACTCTACTAGTGGTGAATTCAATATAGCATATACAGCTGGTAGATATGTTAAGAATAAGAACTTTACCATTACAAATGTTGGCGGTGTGGTAGGATTGTACAATGCTACATCCGTTTCGTCTAATAAATTGGCTAATACCGCCACAATAGGCGCAAAGATTGATAACACAACGCCATCTAACACTAACGGTAATCCAATACAAGGTGCAGGCAACAGTGGAAGCCTATATAAAATGCATCAACTAAAGAATGTTGGCGGTATATTTGGTTGTGTTGGAAAGGAAACTCAATCTACCCAGTCAAATGATACGCATATCTTTGAGAACGCCGATGCATATACCGCGCATGACCAAATGAAATACCCAATAACGTTAACAAATGCCAACAATACCGGAAGTGTATATGGTATGACGGCTGTTGGCGGATTAATTGGTTATGCAGGATGTCCAGTAAAACTAACGATTGATGGAAGTGCTGCAACACCAGCGCCAGCTGTTGATTCTGTGGCAAATACTACTTCACAAACTGAAATTGTGGGTATATTTGATGTTGGAGGATTAATTGGTTATGTGGCCGATGTGGTTGATATTAGCGGAGATACTAATGAAGGCTCCAATAATAAGCGATATGTTGTAGATAATGTAAATATAACAGGACTAGTTAATGTTGGTGGCCTTGTGGGATGGGCTAATGATTTACATGTAAATCACGCACAGGTTGGAGCAACCACTCCTGAAGGTGCAACAACAGCAACTTCTATGAAAATTAAAGGAAACATATATGTTGGTGGCGTGGCTGGATATATTAGCATTGCTACGTTAAGTAATATTAACATAACAACTGCCACGGAAGTATACGGAACAGTGTTTGCTTATGATTATAGTGCTGAGACAAGTATAGGCTCACACATATACAGCACATATACCGCACATTATTTGCCAACGTATATCGGTGGTGTGGCTGGACATATTAAGCAGACTCATATCTACGAAACCACTGCTAGAGACGATAAGGGTTATAGTATATACTATAATGTACATGCAACGCACATAAAATCTGTTAAAACCTATGCTAAAGTTGCAACAGATGAACAATTTATAATTGCTGGCAAATATAACAGTTATGTACAAGTAAACATGAATACAAACTATTATGCTAATACTTCAAATGCAACAAGAAATTTAGGAAAGTATTTCACCGCTAACCTACAACCATACAATACTATCACCGGAGGAATTGGTGGATTTATTGGTAGTGTTAACGCAACAATTCTCAAAGGGAATATCGTCAATAAAAACGTGAATGAGATTATAGCCGTAGGACTAGGTGATGGAAACACTGTTTCCGGTGAAGTATATGCTCCATATGGTATTAATGTTGGTGGCCTATTTGGAAATATTGAAGGCAACTTTGGAGACGTTAACATGCCAACAATGAAAGATGCACGCGTGCAGGGCAAGGTGTTTATAGGTGCGTTTGTAGGAAAATGTGATTATGTTTCTAAATTAGCCGCGCCTAATAGCGACGGAAATAGAGCCACTAAAGATGTGACTATTCCAGAATCGTCCGTTAGTGTTCAAGGATATAAAGATAGTGCAGGAAATGAGCATACTATGTCAGGCTACTGTGTTGGAGGTGTGATAGGTTATGTTAAGCAAGATGTTACAAAACTTAAGTTGACTTCCAACGAAGCAAAAAAATATATTAGTATATTTAACAAAGATAGCACACACGTCGGTGCGTTGGTTGGACGCCTAGACGGTAAAATGGTAGATTGCTCAATAGCTCCAGAACTTTGCGGAGCGTATGAATACATCTGTAATACAGACGATATTAATTATTATATCCAATATTATGCACCTTATATGGTTGGTAAATCTAACGGATATGAAGATGGTGATAATTACGCTGTTAGCATGATTCAAACTCCAACAGAATACAATTATGGTGGATTTGTAGGCCTACTAAATGTGAAGAAAGATTCCAATGTTACTGTAACAGGTGACCATTATTATGCATTTACAGTAGATTGTGTTCAAAATTATAATATGGGTGAAGGAACCACTGAGTATGCGTATGAAGAGCGTGATGATTATAATGTATTGGCTGCACTGGCACATTATGTAAATAATGCACAAATGACAATTTCGATTTCATCACTTAATGATTTGTATGACAAATTTTTCACATGCTCAGGAACTGATTACACTCCTGGAAGTGATATTGCTAGCTTTGACCATAATCCAACACGAAGTGATGCTCGTGGGTGGGCAGCCGAATATACAATGTTTAGAGCTATGACTCGAGCAATTGATCAAACTTCTCAAAGTGTGTCAGTGAAAAGAGAAACTGGCGATTCGGTTCAAACCATTTACTGTGCGGATTATATTACAGGGGTTGGCATAAGCATCGCAGATGCTGGAGAATTCAAAGAAAAACGTACGGTTAAGACATCGGGAAATGAAACTAAGGAGACTACGCCAAAAATTAGAAAAGAATCTGAAATTGTTTACACAATATATCAACCAGCAGGTCAACCTGCCAAGTTGTACTGTCAATATGGTATTGCAACTGAAAGCGGCTCAAATGAAGAGAAATCTCAGGAGTTTACGTATAATGATACTAAAAATAATACTAAATATACATATATAACAAATAATAGGGAGGTTGAGTATAAAGAATTAGCTGCAGATTCTGGTGATTACAATCCTATTAAACTTCATGTAGACAATATAGATATTTCAAAAATAAAGGACGACAGCGGAGCACAGGCCATATCTAAAGAGCAAGCTTTATTAGCATATACGCAGATGTCCCTTGGTGCAGGATTAATCAAACAAGAAGGTCTTCCTAACCCAAGTTACTGGACTTATGATTTTGACTACGTTTCGACTAATACTCTTTGGAAAGATTATGCTGATATAACTCCTACGGAAGAAGATAAGATATTTAAATTTACTACAGTGTTTGGTTCTAGGGTTAAGGACGATAATACGGGTCGGGATGAACTTAAAATTAACTTGAAATATCTGGTCAAAGATCAGAAGTATGAGGTTGGAGACTCTAGTACGGTGGTAGTGTATAGTAAAGCCGATTTTTCACCAACAGGTTCAATTTTTGACGTTTGCGGTAAGTCATATGACTTTATGGTAAACTTACATTTTGGTGAGGATTACCAATTTAACGATTGGGATAAATTTTGGCAAAATTGGAGCAATACTTGGGATTATAATTGGGAATACTATGATAGACATTTTATATTAGGTTCAGGACCTGGCTTTGTTATGGATATGCTTGGTGGTGGTCGGGGACATGATCCTGAATATAGTAACCTAGGTGATGCGGAAATAACAGCCTACAAAACAGCATCTAATATAAAAGATGCAGGTATAAGCACATCACATGATATGTTTAATCATATATCCTCAAATTCAAAAGATTTAAAATATGGAGCTTTACAAACGGTTTATACTAAGAATATTATTAATACTGGAAGCGAGATTACGACAGAAAATGATGATGTAAGAACATTCGTTGTCGATGGAATGACTCTAGCTTATGTTGCATGTGGTTCTAGATACACAGTGCCACATGACTATAATTCAACTACGACAATAACTTACAATGGGACGCAGGTAGATATCCCTAAATATCAAATTGAGGGGGGTGAGTTGTATATTCATCCAAATAGCGGAGATACGACAAATGTTTTAATAAGCAATGTAGACAAAGCTAAAGATGAACTGTTTTCATTGTATGATGATGAAGGAAATGAAGAGGATACTTTCGACACTCATTTTCATAAAGCTGTAGATTATATTTTATCTCCAGATGGTAGTATGATTTATTTAGGGAAACCATATAACAACGTACCTCAAATTTCATCAAACTTGATAACTGATTCTAACATCGCCGACCACATAAGAAATACATACAATATATCTAATGTAACAACGCAAGAAGTGGAGTTTAATATTGCTGAAGGCGAAGGTGTGAATTCAGTTCATAACATGAAATTAAATGTGGATGAGTTAAGATGGACGCAAACAGGGTATGTCGCAAATCCTACCACAGGCTTGATTAATGTGCGATTTGATTATTATACAACAGATGTTCCTAGTGACGGAATATTCTATGTAGAGGCTAAAAACGAAGAGGGGAAAAATATATATTACACTAAAAATTCAAATCATAATTCGGTTACAGGTTTGGGAGAAATTAATAATAATCATACATTTACTTTTGCTATGTATTCTGCTAATTCTATAAATAAGACCGGAGCAACTAACGAGGATGTTGGTAACACTAAGTCATACCACTTAAATTACACTTCAAGCAATGGAATGATTTGTCAAACAATTGAATATTATCTTTATTATCCAAAAAATGATATAAAATCTAGTGGTCAATGGGTTATGGTTGCTGGATATATTTATGATAAGAATGGGATTAGATTGGATCCTTTGAAGGTAAAGCAGGCGTTGGGAGACAATTATAAAGGCCATTCCGAAGGAACAAACAAAGTTACTATTGATGGAAATGAAGTTGAATTGATGGAAAACTATCGATTATCGGATGATGGTAAGAAATTGCAGGTTTATAAAACACTGCATGACTATGCTTGCGACGATACTTATAAAGATAAAGGGTTTACATTTATATATGAAAGAGTAATGACTCAGAATGTAAACAACAAGAATTTGCTTAACTATAATAAGTATGTATACACGAATGGTGACGCAATATTATATACCAGGTATTTCTATGGAGAGGATTTCTTTAATGTAGAGATTAAAGATGAGGAAAATAGTAAATTTATACACGAAATTTTAACGAAACCAAACTTAATATTATCCGAAAGTGTACGAGTTACTCTTAATAATGGTAAATTAACGGCAGGGCTACCTAGTTATGTAACCACAAGCTAAATACAAAAACAAGCGGATTAATCTCCGCTTGTTTTTGCTAAATTTAACAAAATTAAAAAACGCTATTGACAAATGTTAAATGTTGATATATAATTGTGGTAGTTAAACACTTTAGAGGGAGGGTTAATATATGTCATATATTAAACAACTTATTGAAAAATATAGTTTGCCAGCAAAGCGTACAGTTGCGGTAGGATTGGTCGCATTTTGTACACTAAGCTCGTTAACTGCATGTGGCGATACTGCTAATAAGATAATAGATACAAATGGTACTAAAATAACCGAAACTAGTGGAGATATCAACGTTACTGAATCTGGCAATAATCAAACAGGCAATCAATCGGGAAACCAAACTGAAACCAATCAGTCTAACAACCAGAACGAAACTAATCACTCAACTACCAAACCAACTGGTTCTGATATCACTAACATGGAGGAAAGATTTGCACATAGCGAGGAATATAATCGTGCTAAGCAAAAGTGGGCAAGTATTTGGAGTGATGGGGTTTACAAAAATACAAGACAGGGTTTTTTGGCCAAGCCAGTCCCATTTAAATTTTTGGAAGAGCAGGGTGTAGTGTATTATAACAGCCAAGGCGAACCTAGGGCTTATGGTACGGATGAAAATTTCGATAATGTAAAATCCATTCAGTCTAAGGCGTGGATTGACACTAATACAGCGGAAAATGACCTATACCTACTTACTCAATATATTAGTGCACCTATTGATGATAGCAATTCCAATGACGATACATATGTGGCAACTTATATGCTAAAATATACTGTTGATGATGATTGCTATCGCGACCTATTATTGTTATCTGGAGATTTTCGTATAAACTTAATAATCCAGGAAATGGACAAAGAGTACACCCCTGAAGTAATTAGTAAAAGTATTATAAGGTATGACCTTATTGAATCCTTAGGATTATTCCGCGACTTATCAAATAACGGAGCTAATCAACCTATACTAGATTATAATAAAGCAGATGTTGCAAATTATGTTTCAAACATTGATTACAATAATATGGCTATAACCGTAAACTATAACACTAAGGCTAATAAAGGCAATATATATTCCTATACATATAAATTAAAGGAAACTTATTCATGGGATGCAATGCTTAAAGGAAATCTTTCAACTGTTGCAGTTTCTAAGGAATACCGAGATAGTTTAACGCCTGAGCAAATTATGTTGACTAATTCAACTTTAGCTGGCCCGGCATTGGTATCCACGGCTGTTGATGCTTGGGTATTAAATCCATCAAGCAAGCAAAAGGCTACTGCTAGCATTAAGTATGATTTTGTTAATGTGGCTGTTGATGCGTCTGCAACAAGTGACAAGGTTAACAACTACGAAGCGGGCAAAATCTCATACGCAGAAGTAAACAGCCTAACCCGTGATTACGTGAATAGCCTAAAATCTGGATTGACTAAATAACCTAATCCCAAAACACAATTTTAAACACAAAAGATGCAATTCAAACAAAAACGAGCCTATGTTGGCTCGTTTTTCTATGTTCAAGTGTCGGAAAATGGCAAATTTGCATTTATTTGAGCGCAAATGTGACTAATTTGGGTGTAAAATGGAAGATTTTGTGGGGTCGTAGTGGGGTAATTGGCGCTAAAATGGCAAAAAATCATCAAATTTTTAGAAAAAGTTAAAAAAAGTTAAAATTTTTTTGAAAAAAGTGTTGACATTAATTTTAAAGTGTGGTATATTAACAATGCAATCGCTGAATAAGTGGTTGCAGAACACAACTGGAGTTGTGTTAAGTACAATGACAACTACATATTTTGATTAGCAAATATAATTACGAGTTAAATTAACTTAAAGTAATATAGCATTAGCATATACTTAACCATTAGGTTAAGAGATATACGAAGCCGTAAAATGTATTTTGCATGAGTATCA
>JBGVOQ010000019.1:0-115659 GCA_045126575.1 Candidatus Onthoplasma sp.
GGTTGTTAAGTATATTATAAATCGATTGAGTTATAGGTAGTTCAATATGTAACTCGTTTGCCATTTTTAGCATTGCGCTTGTTGTGGCAACTCCCTCGGCAAGTTTTGTAAACGGTTCGTTTTTCACAAACATTTCACCAAACTTACGATTGTGGCTGTGTGATGAGAATAGGGTAGCCTCGTAATCACCTAAATGGCAAAGGCCGTACGCTGAAAGTTCGTTGCCGCCTTTAGCTTTAATTAGTTCAGCAACTTCATGAGCACCACGTGCCATAAGTGCACCTTTAAGAACTGAATATCCTAATCCGTCCAACATGCCGGCTCCTATGCCCATTACATTTTTTGCTGCTGCACCAATCTCGCTACCAATAATATCGTTGCCAATATAGAAACGAATTAAACTACTAGAGAAATCCTCTACCAACTTTTTGGTTAACTCTGGGTTGTATGAATCAATTATCATACAGTTAGGAACCATACGTGTGAATTCCTGAATATGTCCAGGGCCAACCCAAACGGCAATATTGTTAGGGTTAACACCCGACTCAATCAAGATTTCACTTAAGCGTTTGCCTGTAGAATTTTCGATACCCTTCATACATAGAACGAAGGTTTTGTTTTGATATCCTGAAATTTTTGAAACGTTGCTCATTAAATCACGAACTGCTTGAGAACTTATCGAAATGATGATAACATCGCTGTGGTTGATCGCTTTGTTTAAATCGTGGGTTAATTCGATACTTTCTGGAAATTGAACATATTCGTTCTTCCTTGTATTGATTAAGTTTTCTAACAATGGGTCATTTTCTCGTCCCCAAACTGTTACATTATTATGCTTTACGGCGTCCATGTACCATGCGATAAATGATCCCCAACGCCCACATCCTAATAAAGTTATATTCATATTATCTCCTTTTAAAAAAATTAATATATCTATTTTAAACACAAAACAGTCAGTTTGTCAAATAAAATTGGAGTTGTTTAATATGGTGAAGTAAAATAAGGCTGACCAGTTATAATTTTGTAGAAAAACATTATAAAAAACAGATATTTGTTTGACTAAAAATATATAACTTTGTTATAATATCAATATATAACATATATATTGGCGATTAAAGTGGGCCATATGCTATTGATGTGTCTGGGATAAGATACACGATGGATTAAGAGTCAAAGGGGAAACTTATGAAGATTAGAAAAATTTTATTTTCATTAATATTTGGAGTAATGCTATTATCAGCATCAATTTTTGTGATGATGGCAAACTCTCAACAAAAAACAAATAAAATTTATGCGGATGAAATATCTGCAGATGTTTTTGATGATGTTGAGCCTGAATTTAAAGAAGATGAAAATACAGGAGCTACATATACTATTAATTTTGATCTTAATTTAGTTTCAGGTCTTATCTATGCTTTTGGATTGGAGTTTGAAAGCAAGTCTGTAGCAAGCGGAAACCATGTTGGGCTATTGCCTACAATTGGTAGTTGGGATACAGATTTTGAGTTTATGGGATGGTATACAGGAAAAAATCTAAATTCGTCCACATGTGCGGGGGTAGGAGGCACTTATTGCTCTACAATAGTTAATAAGAATATGACTTTTTATGCTCAGTGGGAGCCTAACTATGTTCTAACTGTCGATTTACAAGGCGGAACAATTACTAGTGCTAACGGCTGGAGTATTGCTAGTGGGGGAGAAACTGCGACATTAGATTGCGTGGAATCTGGACGTGCGGATAGATGGGGAAAGTTTGAAACCCTTCCAACAGTTACGCGACTGGGATATACTTTGCGGGGCTGGTCGACACATCCGCAGGGAAACTCGGGCTTTCTAACAGCGCCGGTATACGCGGAGCCCAAAACAACAATTTACGCAGTATGGCAGCCTAATGTATACGGGGTAACGCTTGATAGTCAAGGAGGAGCTGGTGGGACATCGGCATATTGGTATAAATATGAGCAGTCAAGCCCTTCGTATTATTATACAGATGTTGCATGTACAATATCTATGGGAGTATCAATAATCCGCCCAACCAAAGTGGGATATACATTTGTTGGATATTATACAGGAACAAATGGTTCAGGAACACAATATGTAAATATAGACGGCGTATGTGTAAACAATATTTATACAACTGTTGGGAACACGACATTATATGCACAATGGAAAATCAACTCCTATACTTTTAATTACGATGGTAATGGCGGAGCTGGCTATATGGCTAGCCAACAATTCACGTTTGAAAATGATAAAAATTTATCAACTAATGCATTTACGAAAGAGGGTTATAAGTTTATAGGATGGGAAGCCGAAAGTGCCGATGGCCAAACTAAATTAATTCAACCAAACTTAACTTTATCAGAGGTTGTGGGAAAATTGGGATTTGAATATGTTGATGCAGAGATTACTTTAAAGGCTAAGTGGAGAACCGAAACTTTTAACGCTGATATCTATATTCAAGATACAAATGGCGAATATGAGTTTAAGGAACAAAGAAATGTTGAGCGCGAGATAGGTGCAAGTGTGGCAACTGTTGCTGGTGACCTTGGATACACAATCGCTGGAGGAATTGAATATAGTCACGCTACAAAAAAACCAATAAACTATTTTAAAGCAAAAAATAAAGATTCAGTAGCCGGTACGTATAATGCTACAAATGGATCATGGTCATTTAAGTTTGATGATAAATCGTATGAGTACGGTGGAGATACTGAGTATGTTTATTGTGAGCTAACTGATAGGATGTATTACATAGGTAAACTTGCGAGAACTTACAGTACAAACTTTACTTATACAGGGCAATCATATATGAGCCTTGAGTTAAGCCCTGCATTGCAATCAGCGATATATAATAGCGAAGACCTTTCAACATACTTGAGTATTTCATTGGACGAATTGGTTGTAGGTACGATGTATGTTTTATCATTTAATACTTATGGAACTGATAGTGGCTTTAGTATTACTAACCTTTATATACGAGAGAAAGATGAGACTACAGAAACTATAACAACAATTGATGATGTTGTAACAGACATTGATATATACTATACACGTTGCACTCATACTGTAACAGTTGACCCAAACAAAGGAACCTGGAATGGAAGTTCAGAAAATTCTACATTCTCGGGATATTATCAATCACAACACGATTTGCCTAATGCTGTCCGTCCAGGATATACATTTGGTGGATGGAGACAGGTTAGCGGAAGTGCTACCATTGCAAATCAAAAGGTAACTATTGGAACAAGTAATGTTGTATTGCAGGCAATATGGACTGGTGACAATATCTCAGGCGGAGGTTCCGGCGGTGGAGGTGCCGGGGACGGCTCCGAAGGTGGTACTGGAGGAGGTTCCGGAGATGGTACAGGAGATGATACTGGGGTAGTTATAGGAAATAGATATGTAATTGAATATGATGAGAACGGTGGACAAGAGATTGCAGATGGAAAATATAACACTAGGGAAAGTGAGCAAACTATCACCCTATCAACAGCATCTCGCAACGGATATACATTTGTTGGCTGGGAAATTGTGTCAGGCGAGAACTCATCACCACTAGGCTCAAGCATTGGTGAGGATAAATTAACTTTAACAATACCGGCCGATGACTATGGCAACATAACCGTAAGGGCTATTTGGAATATTGTTGAGTATAATATAACTATTGTAAATAACGAAGGAACATCAAGCGTTAGCAAATATACAATTAACGATAATAGTGACCAAACGATAACCTTAACACCTACAACCAAGGAGGGATTTGCATTTGCTGGCTGGACAACCGACAGAGATGTAAGCGAAGTGGGAGTTAACAATGATACAAATGTTTTAACAATCAAGGCTGGAACATTTGGCGATATTTCAATTACGGCTTTATGGAACACAGAAACATATAATGTTAGTTGGAATGGAACCAGCGGCTTGGATTCAAGCATTATGGTAACAAAACCACTAATGTGGAATTATGCAGGTGCAAATGGATATACAAGCACCAATCTTGGAAGCAAATATCTATATACTATCAGCGAAAGCAGCGTTCGTTCGAGCGTGACATATAACACAATACTAGATTACTACACTCCAATACCTGTAGTTGCTGGATATACTTTGGAAGGCTGGTTTACAGGTGAAGATGGCACGGGCTCAATGGTGGCAGATGCCTATGGAAATTGGGTAGCAAGTGTTGATAGTTATACTGACAGTTATAAGAGATGGATTTATGATGACTCAGATGGAAACTTAGAACTATATGCTAAGTACACTCCAACGGAATATGCTATTGCGTATGACTATGTTGGTGGAACGGGAACAAATCCTGCAACATATACTTTTGAGCAATCACAAACCATTGCAGACCCAACCAAAGTAGGTTATACCTTCGCAGGCTGGGACGCAACACTTGTGTTAAACAGACAAAACAAAGCTACAATTTTATCCACTGGTGAGCAAACTTATGTTGACCAAACAGCAGATGCTGTTGTGTATGAAATATTCTATATTAAGAATGGTATTACATACTCAGGAACATTATTTGATGGCAATATCACATGGTTAAAATATACCAACACATCAGTTACAACTCTTGCTAGCACCGAACAAATTACAGGAACAGGTGTGTATGTAGCAAATTATTATCCAAACGGAAATACTGATGATGCGGTATATGTAGACTTCACAATTCCTAGTGGTGGATTTGCAACATCTACAAATAAATTAATGGGCAAACTTTTACTAAAGGCAAAGTGGACCATTAACCAATACAAATTAACAGTTAATCCAAGTGGCGGATTATGGAATAGCACATCTAGCAGTTCGGATGTAATAGCAAATTATAGCACTCAATTAGCAATTACTGACCCAACAAGACTAGGCTATACATTTGCAGGCTGGACATATAGCGGGGTTGGTGAGTGGTATGAAGACCTTAAAATGTTTGTTTATACAGGAAATGGAACTTTAATCGCAAGATGGAATGCGATTAGCCCAACTATTTCAATTTCGGCTATGCCTAATGATGACGAAACACAATCAACTATTGCGTATGGACAAAATGTAATATTTACAGCCAATGCTAAACACGATTTGGGTATAACATATCAATGGCATATAAGCAAAACTCAAGGATTTACTCCTAGCGAAGTGGGTAATACTGCTATTTCAGGAGCTGTAAATTCTGTATACACTTATCAATCGGTTGCACCAGGAATATATTATATAAAGTGTGTTGCCACAGCAAACGAAATATCTGTAACATCTAATGAAATTAAAGTAATTGTTAACAAAGCAGAAAACGTATTTGACGTAAATGTAAAATATGGTTTGATATACAATGCTACCGCTCAAGTTTTGTTGGAAGCAAAAGACAGAAACGAAGAGGAAAATGATGTATATTACACCGTTTATAAATACGAAAATGACACGCTTGGTGATGAAGTTCCACAAGCGACAGATTTACCAAGAGCAACAGATGTCGGCACTTACATTGTTTATTTTGCAGTTGCCGAAACTGATAATTACTTAGGTTTAACAGGTTCTGCAATTGTGTCAATTGATGAACTTTATACAAATCTAACAATTGACCCTGCAGGTGGAACATGGAACAACACATCTGAAACAACAACCTTTACACAATTAACTGGTCACACGCAAGAGATAGCTGACCCTACACGTTTGGGTTCTGAATTTACAGGCTGGGCAATTAGTGGAACAGGAACATTTAACGAAGCAACAAAGGAATTTACATACGGATTTACAGATACAACATTAACAGCAACATGGAACGCTATTAGATATCAAATCGTTATTGACGAAAATGGAGGAAACCAAGTAGAAGACCTAGAATATATAACTGGCGAAACCGAAAAGACGTTGCCAACATTAACACGTCCAGGATATACATTTAAGGAATGGAAATTTGTACAATATAGCAATCCTGCAGCGACATTAAACGGAAATAACTTGATAATTCCTGCTAATGCAACAGAGAATATGGAACTTAAAGCAGAATGGACAGGCTTGACCAATACTATTACATACAATGTAAATGGTGGTAGTTGGAAACATGGATTTGAGCCTTCGGAAGAACAAACTAAATATATTACAAGCGAATCCGAAACCATTATTAATTTACCAGTAGCAGAAAATATTGAACGTGCTGGATATACATTTAGCGGCTGGGATTACAATGGTTCAACAATCAATGGTCAATTAACAATATCTGCAAATAGTTATGGTGATATATCATTAATTGCCGTATGGACTGGTAATACTTATAATATTACTTACGAAACTAATGGTGGTTCATTTGCTAGTGGATACAATCCAACAACTAACAGTTATACCACTCAGGATATCCAAGATTATGAATTAAAGGCATTGCCAAGAGCTTCCTACATTGTGCGTGGCGGATATACCTTTGTAGCGTGGGTAATTGAGGAAAATAGCAATCCATCATCATCAGTGTTGGGAAATGATATTTCTATACCAGCCAATGCTTATGGTGATATAAAACTTAAGGCTACATGGAATAGCGCAAAGAATAATATTCAATATAATACAAATGAAGGCAAGTGGAATGATGGTTATACCATAACACCTACCGATTATTTGACAAGTGAAAGCGAACAAACATTTAATCTACCAACAGCCGATAATATAGCACGTGAAGGTTATACTTTTGCTGGCTGGAAGATTACTAGAAACACTAATTATGCAACATCAACTATTACCGGTACTCAAAACACTACTTTGGTAGTACCTGCAAATGCGTATGTTGCAACAGGCGACTTCCTAACGCTGCAAGCGCAATGGACAATTAATCAATATAAATTAACTCTTGATTATGCTACTGATGGAAAGGAAAATGCTGAAGTAGTGCAAGACTATGGCTCAACATACACACCAGCGGACCCAGAAAAAGAAGGTTACGACTTTGTTGATTGGGCGCTAACTGGTGGCGGAAGTTATAAGGATGGAGTTTATACCTTTGGCGCTGCAGATGGCATATTGACTGCTCAATGGAAAGTAAAACAATATATCTTAATGGTTAAACCAAATGGCGGTAAGTGGTCATTTGAAAATGCAGAACCTAGCGAGGCCGATAAACCAATAACTAAAGACTACGGAAAGAGCATACAAATTGCTGACCCAACACGTGTAGGCCATACATTTAGTGGCTGGAAAACTGAAGCGGCGGAAGGTGGCGAACTTAACGGAACGTTTGATGCTGAGTCTAAGTTATATACCTTTGGCGCAGGCAATGACATCTTAACAGCACGATGGACTGTAAATACTTACGAACTTGTAGTAGACCTTAACTTTGATAAGGACTTCGATATTACAACAAAACCCGACGATGTAAGAAGATACACCCAGAATTACAACACGATTAAGGAACATGCTCCATACGAGCGTAGAGGCCATACATTTGTAGAATGGCAATTTGAAGGTGATGGCGTGTTTGAGCAATTAGAAGACGGTGGATATAAATATCTATTCCTAGGCAACGGATTTGCTAGAGCAGTGTGGAAGGAAAATAGTTACTTGTTAGAACTTGATTATCAAGGCGGAACAGTTTCACATTTGGGTAAAAGTTTCGAAGATATGAGAGATTACACATATGATATTTATGATGTCGCAGAAGGTTTTGACCCAACCCTTGTTGGAGGTGAAGGTTCTTCTGGCTGGGTATTTGGAGTGCATCAGGATTATGCTGCCGGATATATTAATTTGGAAGATGGAACCGGATTTAATGGTGACCGCAGCCTATATGTTAGAATTGACGAAGCTGGCACATCCTCTTATCAGCATAGAATAACATACGCACTATTTAGAGATATTGGTGGGTTGCCACTTGGTAAATATCAACTAGATATGTATGTAAAAGCGGATAAACTTACATCAGTATTTCAAATATATGGTGAAAGTTATTATGAGGGATTCTATAATGGCATATTTGATATAAGATATCATAATTTAAGTCCAAATGTGTGGTATCACATCCAGGAAGAGATTGATATCCTTGACACAAAGGCTTCTCTTACTAATTTAATGTTCTATCTAGAGGTTGGAACGACCTATCAAATAGACGACATTAAGTTTGTAAGATTAACTGATGAATATGGCAACAAATATAATGCACAATCTGACGAACAAATTTCAAAGATTGAGTATCTATATAGCAAGGGCAGAACACAATTACCTTTTGCAGTGAAGGCAGGATATACTTTCCTAGGCTGGAATGAGGACGCTAATGCCACTGAAAGTACAACAACTGGCTGGGTAACTCACTATGCGGGTGATAGCTGGGACCACAGCAAACCAGTTGTAGGTGATAAAAAGTATTATGCAATTTATAAACTAAGCAATCCAACTGTAGCGCTTACCACTCCAGTAAAAACTAGAGATGAAGACACTAGGGTTGAATATGATGTTAATTCACAAGTGTATAATGCGCAATACAACGGAAGTTCGGCTACATTAACTGCTAATGTAAATACCGAAGGTTTGGCTGTAGATAAAACCAATTATCAATGGCACGTAAGCACTACACCTGACTTTACGCCAAGTTCATCTACTGCTATAAGTGGTGCAACTGCTAGAACATATACTCATAGGGCTACTGACAAAAAGGTGGGAACATATTATTACGCATGTGTTGTATCGGTACAAAAAGGTAGTGAAGTTAGTGCATCAATTGCATCCGACTACGCTATTGTAAATGTAACACAAGGCGAGCCATATGCATCTATCAGCATGGCGGACTATATCTACAGCAACACACCTAGCGAACCAAAATGTTCTACAAACATTAGTGGTGGAAAATTAACTTACTACTACAACACAACCGAGTCAACAACCGGTGGAACTGAGTGGAAGAATATCACTCCAACAACATTAAATGTTGGAACATACTATATGTATGCAACCATTGCTTCAACCGAAAACTTTAAGGCGGGCGTTTCTAATATAGTAGAATTTAAAGTAAATTCTAAGGAATTGACAAAACCAACAATTTCTGGCAACTATATTTATAATCGCACCGAGCAAACTGCAACTATCGAAAACTTTGACTCAACTAAGATGACAATAGTAGATGGTAGCGCAACTAAGGCAACCGAAGCAGGAACATACACCATTACAATTGCATTGCTAGATAAAACCAATTACAATTACACATGGGAAGATGGAGCCGCTAATACTTACGGCACCACCCAAGATTTGGTATTAACTTGGACTATTGAGCAATATGATTTAAGTAATGTGACAATTGATGAAATACCTGACCAAAGATATACAACATTTGCAATTGAACCAAAACCTACTGTTACTGCAACTGAGTTAAGTAATCATGTGTTGGTTGAAGGTACCGAATTTGAATATAGTTATGCGGATAACATTGAAATTGGTACTGCTACAGTTACAATTACTGGTCAAGGTAATTACAAAGGAACTAAATCAACAACCTTTGAAATTAGAGGTGCGTTGATTGACAAGCCAACAATTACAAGCACATACAAATACAATGCTACTGAACAAACAGTAACAATTGATGGCTTTGATGATAGCACAATGACGATAGTAGATGGTAGTGTAACCAAGGCAACTAATGCTGGAACATATTCTGTTACTATTGGATTAAAGCAATTCTATACATGGAAAGACCTATCGCTTGATAATATTACATTAACCTGGACAATTGATAAGGCTGATGTAACATTAACACCAGCTAAAACACCTATTTCAATACGTGTAGGCGAAAGGTTAACCAACGAAATTTTCGTTGCTACATCTTACGGTGGTAGCCTTGATGGCCAAACATTGGATGAAGGATCAATTGGCCCTGGCCTAAGCATAAGGTTAGGTGTAATTACTTCAAACAAATCTCTAGTCGAAATGTATATAGAAAATCCATATGAGGAGAAGGATAATATCGATATTCGTTATAACGGCGACGGAAACCACAATGCTGCCCGTACTGAAATCGAATTTACAATTATTCCATTGTATGTAGAATTAAAAATCAATGGTTCTGGTACGGCTGTGATAAGCGATAGCCTTAGTGGTAGCGGTAATAAGTACAATGTAGGACTTGATTCTGACATTACATTTACTGCAAGACCTAGTGCAAATTACGGATTGATTAAATATTCTGTTCAAAATATTGCAACTTATATGGAAAAAACTACCGCAAGAAAGTTGACAGATTCATTTACAAGTGATACAATAACAGTCAGCGATACATTGCTAGGTAATACTGGAAAGAGTATTGCTAACAATATAATTACCATCGAATTATGGTTTGACAAAATAGTTAATGTTAACCTTGATACAGACTTAACACAAACAGGTGCTACTTCACATGAAATTTCTACATTGTATGAAGATAAGGAAGTTAACTTTGAGTACAACGAAACAACCAAAGTGTTAACAGCATTTGAAAGTGCTAAATTATCGGTAGAGGTAACCGCCAACAAGATTGGTGACCAACATTATATAATTAACAAGGTTACAATCGGTGACCAAACCGAGGGTAGAAAGGCTCTTAATACAGTAATTAATACTGATGTTAAAACACTAACTGAAGGTTCTAATGTATCTGTGCAAGCCGTTAAAGTGTTTAATGCTGAGGATAAATCTGTATCGGATAAATCTGCTAGCATAGGAACTGTAAAAGTGAATGCTAATGCTGTGTATGAGTTTGAAATTTCAAACGAAAAATACGTAATTGAAAATTCACCAGTTGACATTAAGATTACAACAACTAATGACAATTATGAATTCCTAGCAATCAAGGTAAACGGTGTTGTAATGTTGAAAGGTCAATTTGAAGGCGCATGGGAACATGATGGAGATATTAGTACTTGGAAGGGTCAACAATATACCAAAGAATTGTCAGAAATTGAAGCAATTATACTAGAAAAATGGTATACAGCAGGCGATTCTGGCAGAACTGTGGAAGTTAAAGTGGCCGATGGTATTGACGCTAAACTTGTAAATACCGACATTGGTTACTCATATACACTTGCGGATAACATATTTAATGTGTCCGGCTCTGAGTCACTATATGTGGGTAACTGGAAAGTGCATGTAGAAAGTGCAAATGTAACAAATTACCAAGTCAAAGTAACTGTTAATGGACAGGTTTACGGAAAGGACGAAATATTTAAAATTGATTCTACTATTACAAGTGTGGTTATTGAAATAACCGCACTATAGTAAAATTTTGTGACAGCGAGAATAAGGATTGAAGTTAGGGGACTTCAAAAAATACTTTTAGTATTTTGTGTTATTACCAACCAATAGCACGGTGTGCCCTTACGCCAAGGATTTGCTACTTGACCTTAACAAAGTGGACAGTGCCTGAGGTGGTGCTGGGCGGGCTTGGCCTGTAACTTAGCCAAAACTAAAATTGTTGAATGGATTTCCAACCAATTCATTTAACTTAAATTGGAAAACCTTAATCGGTTTTCCTACCTGTATCTCGGAACTTCCAACCAGTTCCGGGATACACAAACAATAGAAAATTCTCAACCAATTTTCTAAAAACTTATAACATATAGGAAGTATCCAACCTATTTCCTTGAATGTAAAAAATAAGGAATTTTCCAACCAAATTCCTTACAAATAACGAAGTTAGTTTAACTTCAAACAAAATGGGAAATCCCAACCATTTCCCTAAATATGATAAAAAAGAGGAATATCCAACCTATTCCTTCTTTTTTTATCTATACTACAGTTGTGCTGGAAATTTTGCGATAATACAACTGCTTTAAACGGTTGTATTTAAGTTTAAGTCGCAAATATTTTTCGGTTTGTTCTTGCTTGATTTTTTCGCCAAGCAATGCCAGCAACCCATTAAACATAGCCTTAATATCCGTATCCTTTATTCTTGTGGGCAATGCAAAGATATTAATATTCTCCAATTTGGATAGTGGCTTTAGCTTAAATAGTGTCCTTTGTTTGATTATGGAAGTATGTAAATTTTTCATAACTAAATTATTGACATTGTTACAGGATTTATACATTTTAACAATAATTTGCCTTTTAACATAAATAAAAATGTGCAATGCTACATATATTCTTGTCAAGATTTGATACTTAAAAGTGATACTTCCGCACATATTAATGCGGGAGATATTTACTGTGTGGATTTTGATAAGGACGAGAATGTAGTTATCTACTCTACATCTCAAGCGGGTGTAATGCTGATTAATGCTAACATAATAACCCAAAGGAAGCATAGTCAAATTGACTATTATGATTTGGGCAATCAAAATATATTGTGTGAAATCAAACCCTTTCCAGCACCTTATCAGTATGCTTTTTGTGTAAATAAATCAGTGCTAAAATTAGTGCGTGCTGACGGGTTGATTATTTACTTTAACAATGATTATTATGGAAAATTATATAATGAAGATGGTAGTCCAGCCTTTGAAAAAATATCACATAAAGGCAAGGATTATGGGCTAATAAAATTTGTTAAAACTAAATATATTATTCTATTTAACGAAACTCAAATTTTGTATTGTGGTAGATATCTTGACTATGAAAAATTAAACAACTGCTTACAAATTTATGAGCATATTCCAAATGTTTTTAATATTGGTAAATTGATTAAATGCGACTTTAACACCAGCGAAATTTCTTCCCAATGTGTTAATGATAGGAAGTGTTTGTTTATAGAAGAAAACAAGGTTTTTGTGCTGGAATATTTTATGGAGGCGATAAAGTGCGAGAGGTATAAATATGCGTACGAAAAATTATCTCACGAACTACGTGCGGACATTTCGTTAGACATATTAAAACAATATTTTAAGCAGTTTGATAATTATAAATATATTAGTAATACTGATACATATATAACATTTAAAAATCACAAGATAGTCGGCGTTTATAGGTTTGAACTTAATCGCAATTTCATTGATAATATATACTAAAAAAATCCCGTACAAATTACGGGATTTTTACTAAATTTTAATTATCGTCAGGAGTTATTCGCTTAATACTTTCAAATGCTTTTGTTAGCATACAGAATATTGGATATGAAGTTTCAACAACTATCACTGTAAACAATAATTCGGTTAATGATAGGTCTACATAAGTCAACAATCCTGGCAGGAATGATATTATAGAAATTGCCAATGCCGACATTGTAAACACTAGTATGCCACGCAATAGATTAAAAGGTCTGCATAGGTTAAACAACACTATCAAACCTGTGCAAGTAACGGCGATTGATGCCATAGTTGCAAGGCACGCATTTGAAATTCCTGTAAAATATTGGAACAGGTAAATTGCAACTGCATTAAGTACTAAAGTTAAACCTGCTGGTAGAGCATTGCGTAATAGATTTGATATAAATTTTCCTTTGATAATATTATGGTTAGGTTGCAATGCTAGGAAGAATGACGGTAAACCAATTACAAAATATTCTAGTACCATAAATTGAACGGGACTAAATGGATAACTCTTTCCCCAAATCAACACCATTACCGAAATGATGATTGTAAATATTGTTTTCATAAGGAATAGCGAAGATGATTTTTGAATATTGTTAACCACTCGTCTGCCTTCAGCCACAACGCTTGGCATTGAACTAAAATTGCTATCAAGCAACACTAAGTGTGATACGCTACGTGCAGCGTCACTACCTGCGGCAATGGCCACCGAACAGTCGGCTTCCTTAAGTGCTAAAATATCGTTTACACCGTCACCAGTCATAGCAACGGTTTTGCCTTTTGCTTTTAGGGCTTTAACCAAGGTGGCTTTTTGTTCTGGGCTTACACGACCAAATATTGTATATTTGTCGGCAATTTCAATAACTTCTTGCTTTGACATTCCGTGCAGACTTATATAACTATCGTAGTTATCAATACCAACACGTCTAGCTACTTCGCTAACGGTTACAGGGTTATCACCTGAAATTACTTTAATATCAACCGAATTTTCCTTAAACCACTTGATGGTGTTTTGAGCATCTTTACGGATATTGTCCTCTAGCAATATAAATGCAATAGGTGTAGATGTTTCTGCGGAGAATGTTTTATCACATTCGGCCAACATTAACACACGAAAACCTTTTGACGCGTATTCTTCTGCTTGACGCTTCAAAGCAGGAGTTATTTTTTTGGTTACATATTCGTAAGCGCCTATTTTAAAACTTCCAAATCTGCTAAATGTGCAGCCCATAAATTTACGTTCTGATGAGAATGGTATGGACTTTTCTGCACTTAACGAACCTTTACCGAAAAATGATTTTAGTGCTATTGCGGTATGGTTTGCTTCATGGAATGAGCCAACAATTGACGCAATGATTTTTGTAATATTTTTATCATCATATTTGTTGGAAATGTTTACCATTTCACGAACCTTCATTGAACCATCAGTTAATGTGCCAGTTTTGTCAAGACACAAAACGTTTACTCGAGCAAGCATTTCAATGCAGTACAATTCTTGAACAAGTGTGCGCTTTTTTGCAAGACGAACAACGCTTACCGCCAATGCTACAGATGTTAACAAGAACATTCCCGCAGGTATCATGCCTATAACACTACCGGCTGTTTTTGTAACAGTGTTAAACAAGTCACCATCGTAAACCTTGTGATTGTTAAAGAACATTAACACACCAAGCGGGATAATCACTATACCAATCAAACGAATGATAAGGGATAGTGAACCCAACAATTCGCTTTTTGGCTTGGAATATTTTTTTGCTTTGTTGGAAAGTTTTTCGATATAGTTTGCGCTACCAACTTTTTCAACTTGAGCTTTACATGTTCCGCTTGATACAAAACTTCCCGCCATAAGTTTGTCACCAATATTTTTTCGGATTGGCAATGATTCACCTGTAAGCAAACTTTCGTTAACTTCAACTGTGCCATCAACAACTACGCTGTCCGATGCGATTTGCATACCAGAGGCAAGTATTAACAAGTCATCAACAACAACCTCTTTTTTATAAATTTCAATTTCCTCACCGTCACGCAAAACCTTGGTAAAGTTGGAGTTGGTTAAAGTTAATTTATCAATAGTTTTCTTGGCTTTGATTTCCTGGATAATGCTAATCAAGGTGTTGGCAACAACAATAATCATAAATATCGTATCCGACCAAGAACCTACAAACCAAAGTGCAATTGCGCAAGACAAACAAATGATGTTGAAGAATGTAAAGATATTACTAAACAATATTTTTACATAACTTTTTGATGTCTTGGTTTCGGTGTTGTTGGTAAGGCCTTGTAAGGTTCTTTCCTCAACTTGCGACTCGGTTAAACCAAGTTTTAAATCAGTTGCAATATGCTCGTACTTAGGTGTAGATTTTTTATTTTTTTGCACTTCCTTAACTTTTAGTTTTTTAGTCTGTTTCATTAATTTCCTTCCTTTAAAAATTAATATAATTTTATATATTATATAATAACATATTATAATCAATAAAACAAACAACTAGCGAAAAAATATTAAAAATCAAATAATTTATTAATTAATTTAAATATATTTTAAAATATGTTAAATAATTTTAATAATTAAATAAAATTAATAAAAATAAAAAAACAATACACAAAATGCGCTAAAAATAAGCACATTTAACATATTGTTTAATATTTTAATAATTTTATTTTAATTTACTATATTTAATTAATTCGTGCAATTTATTTTTGCTACTTGCTAATGCTAGTGTTTGGTTTGTAATTGTGGAGTTTTGTTTAATAATAATATTTTGCTGATTATCAAATATATCCTTGGTGCAAATTCTGCCTACTAAAAAATTTTCCTTTTTGTCGGATGAAGATGTTGCAATTTTGTTAAATGTAGCAAACAATTTTGGCAAAACCTTAACCTTGGTTTCGGGGTTTGATTTTGGTTTAATTCGATATCTAAATGAGTTTATGTTTACGTGTTTTTGGTCATAATACACAACAACCGAATTTGAACCAATCGAAGCAATTTCCGAAAAATCAATTTCATTTTGGTTATCCAAAACTAGTGCTTGCAATTCAAATTTTTCATTAACAATGTAGTCTTTAACCACACCAAGATATTCGCCTTGCAATGAATAAATTATAACATTAATAGGTAACACCAAATAACCGTCATCAATAAAGTTTAGCGACAAAATCAAGTTTTGCTTATTTTTAATTGTGGTGGCGTGTTTGCCAATTGTGTATATAAATTTGGGTTGTAGGCAATAGCTTAAATCTTCGTCGTCCAGCACTTCGAAATATGTGATTTTATTTTTGGATTTATTAAAATATACTTTATTGATATTGCCCAAAATTTCTCCTTCGTATAAACTTAGTATAGGTTTTTGTAACAATTCGCTTAAATACATAACTTTCTCC
Organism: Candidatus Onthoplasma sp.; assembly: GCA_045126575.1. Classification (GTDB taxonomy): domain Bacteria; phylum Bacillota; class Clostridia; order Christensenellales; family UBA1242; genus Onthoplasma. Next base: position 16,344 of record JBGVOQ010000019.1, read on the forward strand.
TTTACAATATCTATATCAGTTAATGGGATAATTATGAACTCGTATTTTGTAAATTTATGATTTAAAATGTAAAAACAAAACAAAATTATTTGCTTTTATAAGGTAAGATATTATATAATTATATTAATATTAGACATAATATTTTGAGGGGTAAATATGAAAAAGAAGTTTTTGGTGGCATGTGCATTGTTAGGTGTTCTAACAGTGTCTGGTTGTAAAGATAAGAAGGACAATATAAAAAGCGCACTATCTGCACCTAATCAAATTGATATTATAGTTGATGATGGCAGAAGTTTTATTGTGTTTGATGAAGTGCCAGGAGCTGAGTATTACAACGTGTCAATTAATGGTGATGTTGTTACAGTTAGAGCCAATGGTATGGGTCAAATTCAGTTTGATGCCTCTAAACTTATGGGCGAGCCAAAGGATTATGTGATTAAGGTTAATGCTGGTAGTGCAAATCACTTTACAAGCAAGTATTCGGACGAGTATGTTTATACGCTTGACAAAACAATTGATGCACCAGTAATAACCAAAGATGGTACTACGCTAAATTGGGCAAAAGTGTCCGAAGCTGATTTGTACGAAGTGTTTGTGACTACCCCAATATCCACACAATCATTTAAATCAATCAACAACAGTTTTAATTTTGAAAAAATGTTAACCGTGTGCGGTGAATACAGCTTTTATGTTGTGGCTATTAGCCAAAATGGTCAAACCGTTGAAAGTTTAAAGTCTAACGATATCATACATATACATACACAATCATTACTTACTCCTCACAATCTTAAAATAGAATATGATAGTAGCTCTAGCGAAGAGATTTTAACATTTGTATCTAGCGAAGATGTTGAAGATTTTGAAATTAATATCAATAATCATGTTTACACAAGCAAAGATGATGTTAACAATCCAGTATACTGGAAGCAAAGTGTGATAAAAAATGTATATATTTTTAGGATAGGTGCTTTTGCTAGAAATAATCAAATAAGCATTGGCAGCGGGACATTATTAAATGCAAGAGTTAAGGCTAACAGCACAAAATCTTATTTAGAAAATTCACAATTTTCAGATAGTGTTTCATATCAAGTTAAATTAGCATTGGAGCAGCCTAAAATAACAACAAGCGTTAGCGGCTCTATGTGCAATTTAACTATACAAGCAAAGGAAAGTGAGTATTTATCCCAATTTGCAATTTATTTTGATGACAAAATATATCAAAAAATTAATGCCAATATTACGAACTTGCAAATACCTTGCAGCATAATAGGTGATTCGGCTATACGTATTCAGGCAATTAGCAATAACAACAATTGCTATGACTCAAATTTAAGTGAAGGTAAATATGCTGATGGCATTGCAGTAAATTCAATGACAATAAAGCGTGAAGGCACTGTTATATCGTGGGATGCCGTAGCAGGAGCGACTAATTATTTGGTGGAAATAAGCAATGATGGGTACAGAAAAGTTGTTATCAAAGGTGCTAGTGATACCTCATGCGATATTTTGGAAGAATGTGAGCCAGGTGTTTACAATGTTAGAGTTATAACTTTTGGTCAAAACCCTTGCGAAAGTAATAAGGCGACTAATATAGCCGTTTCCAAAAAATTGAAGGCTCCTACTGATTTGGAATTTAAGGACAATGCAAATTTGTACTTTACACCTGCCGACAATGCTGATGGATATGTACTAACTATTAAGCATAAATCTTCACAATCTCAACAATATATCGAAAAAACTATACCATATTTATTTGTATCATCACCAATTGATGTTTCGGATTATATGATAGAGGCTCAAGGTTATGAGTTTAAACTAAAATCAATTGACCTATTAAATAGCGATAATGATAGCGAACTAACTAACGGACAAAGTTACAAGAATGTAAAGACTTTAACTGCTCCAAAACTGGAAGTTATTCAGGAAGGTAAAGAATTTTATTTAAAAATAACACCAAGTGAGGACGAAGCGGCTTTAATAACTAAATATGAGGTTTGGATTGACTATATAAAATTTGATGCACTAACACCTGATGAGAATGGTAGAATTAATGTTACCAGTCATTTACAAAATGCGGGGCTACATAATTTTATGGTAAAAGCATTGGCAACTGACAATGAATTTTTACGAGATTCTAGTATGGTAAGTATTCCGCAAACCATTTATAAGCAATTGGACAAGGTGGAAAATATAACAGTTAATCACCCAAGCGAAAGTAAGTATACATTATCATTTGATGGGCCTGTTATGGCGGGAAGTTATAATATTAAAATCATTAAGGCTGATGACCCAAATTATAATGTCGAAATCCCTAGTCCATCAAGTTTTGTGGATATTAGCGAATATGTTAGAGAAAGCGGTGTTTATAGGATTTATATTCAAGCAATGGCAAGGCAAGCAGATGAGTATTATAGAAGCTCGGAAATAACAAGTTATGTACTAACTAAGGGCGAAACTCTACACCCTGTAACCAATATTAAGATTGAAAAGGACAAAACCAAAGACCAAATCAATTTATCTTGGGATAGCGTGACTAATTCGACATATTACAGGGTTCAAGTTTACTACAATAGCGCAAATGGCAAGGTGTTAAGCAAGGAGATTATTGCTCCTCAATCAAGCACACCAAAGGTAAACCTTGTATCAAGCGAGCAATGTGCAATTGGTATGGAAGGTGCGTATAGCGTAGAAATTAGGGCTGTTGGTAATGATGTTTACGAGTCAAGCAGCGTGGCAACTGCCACATATAATCATACAATGGAAACCATTGGCGACTTTGAACGTAATAAGGTGTTTGTTGAAGGAAGTACATATTCTTACAAGGTAAGTGATGTAAACACCCTAAAACATTTGCTATGGCAACATTATTTGTACAACAATCAAACTTGGGCATACGATACAATTAGCTACAATCTAAAAGTATATTGCGATTTAGACCTAGCGGAAGTTGCAACTCAGGTTGGAGGAATTGAGGCTGATATTGAAAGGTCTGCTAATAAGGTTGAAAAAATGAATCTTATAGCAACCGAATTGCTAAAACAATACAAAGAAGTGTTAAGTTACAAGGCAAATTATAATTCATGTATATGCGTGGATGAAAAAGATAATATCTATATATTTAGCTATCAAAACAATATTGCTAAAACCGAAGCAACCGAAACGGCTAACAATGTTTACACCAAGAATAGTAAAGGCGAAAAATTAGATGTTGTAGACAAATTTAACAAGCGCTTATCAAGTAATAAATTTGCTATTGATAGTCAGGAAAGCGTTGAAGTTACCACAACTGAGCAATTGTTTATGGCGTTGCAGTACAACAAACAACCTAATTTTGTAGGCGATAGCGCAGTGGCAGAAGCAGTATATGAAAATGCAAGATACATACTTCGTCAAATTTGTAGCAATCAAATGAGTGACTATGAAAAAGTGCTAAGTATTTACAACTTTTTAACTAAACGTGTTGCGTGGAATTATGAAGCCGAAAACAAATTGACTACTGTTAATAACAATGTAAGTATGCAGGAATTGTATTTGGAAAGCATATTGTATAATAGTGCTAAACCAAATGGTCTTTTTACAATTTTAGGCAACGAAAATTATAGCAACAATCTACAAATATCTAGTTTAAATGAATTTGTTGGCGTGTCATCTATAAGTCAAGGACTTTCCAAGGCGTTTGTGGTGCTATGTAGCATTGAAGGCATTGACAGTATTAAGGTCAATGGCTCACTAAATGGCAAAGATTATAGTTGGAATAAGGTATACATTGATATAAAAAATGACGCCACTAGCGAAAAACAATGGTATGCTATTGATATTGGTTCGGCAATTAAAAACAAAATAGATATTAATGGTACACAATATCAAGCAAGCACTCATAGATATTTCCTAGTAGAGGATAGTAAAATCGTTGCTACCGAATATAACCACCATAACCGTTTAGGAGATGTGTCGCACCAAGCTGTAACTGAATTTGATTATTATAGTTATCAACAATATCAATGCGAGTATAACAATATTGAGTATGCTGGCAATATGGAAGTTGATGGTGGCGAAGGTATTAAGGAACTTATTAAGTACGCAATGATATATGCCAATAATCAAACCGTTGTAATAGATGTTGATGCGGCGGATTACTTTAGTACTTTTGGCGGACAAATTAATATTGATACAGTAAAATCTAAAATAAACGAGTTGCATGGAACTGCAATGCAGGATATTGGGTTGGTATACACCATGTCGCTTGAAATTATAGATAATAGATATATCATATTTGTATTTGAGCCATTTGTTCAATAATAAATTAAGTGAATAATTTAAATTTTAAAGCAAATACTATCACTAATGAAAAGTGCTAGTAAAAAACTAAATAAGGTTAAAGAAATTCTGCACTTCAGTACCGATTTTAAGGTAAGGGAAGTGCAGTTTTTTGACACTCAATTATTTATTGTGTATGTTGCTCCGCTTACAGATAATAGTTTACTAAACGAAAGCGTAATTAGACCCTTGATAGAGTTTGACCAGCAGATAGAGGGCGAGGTTTGCCAATTTATTCAGGATCAAGTACTGGCTAACAACGAAGTTAAACTTCAGCAAGATATTAATCAGTTTGTTAGCGAACTTTTAAAGGGATGTGCAGGAATTATTGTTGATAAAACGGATAACTTCCTTACATGTGATGTGGAAAAAATAGTGGTTAGGCCAATACAGGAGCCACCATCTTCAGCCGTTATTAAAGGTCCAAGAGAAGGATTTAACGAAAGTTTAAAATATAACTTATCGCTTATTAGAAAAAAATTGCCAACACCTAATTTAGTGGTGGATACTTTTTCGGTGGGCAAGTACACCGACACGCAAGTTGCGGTTGTGTATTTACAAGATACAGCCGATAAAAATGTAGTTAAGGAAATTGAAAGAAGAATTTCAAAAATCGATATTGATGGAGTAGTGGATAGTTATTACATATCGGTATATTTGCAAAGCAAACCAAACTCAATATTCAAGCAGGTAGGTGATACCGAAAAGCCAGATATTTTAGTTGGCAAAATGTTGGAAGGCCGTATAGGAATTATAGTTGATGGTTCGCCAATAGTGTTGACTTTGCCATTTATATTGGTAGAAGATTTGCAGGAAAGTGATGACTACTATTCTCAGCCGGTAAAGGTAGTCTTTTTAAGAATACTACGCCTTATTGGTGTGGTGCTTGCGGTATTGTTGCCAGGAACATATGTTGCAATTCAGTTATATCACTATAAGATTTTACCCACAGAATTTTTAATTACAATTATGGATACAACACAAGGGATTCCATTCACCCCATTTACCGAAGTGTTGTTTATAGTGTTGCTATTTGAAATATTGTACGAAGCAAACTTGCATATGCCACAATATATGGGTATGGCACTTAGTATTGTGGGCGCTTTGATATTGGGAGAAACTGCCGTTAATGCGGGGCTTGTAAGCCCACCAGCAGTTATGATTGTGGCACTTAGTGGTCTTACATTTTATGTTGTGCCAAATCAAGCGTCACAATTTTCGCTGCTACGAATATTATACGTGTTTGTAGGTGCAACACTAGGTCTATTTGGCATATTGGCATTTAGTGTGTGGGTGGTGTCGTACTTAAGTAGTTTTGACAGTTACGAGTCGGCGTACCTTGCGCCAACGGCGCCTTATGTTAAATCGGATATGAAGGACTTTTTGGTTAAAGCGCCGCTGAATGAGATGAAAACAAGACCTCAATCAATAGCTAATAATAAAAGGAATAGGACTAGATTAAAATGAAAATGTCATACAGGCAAGTGTCAATAATAATATTTTATATGTTGGTAGCGTTTAAGGTTTTGTCGCTACCTAGTCTTATGTATCAAACTTGTAAAAATGATGGATATTTAGCAGTACTAATTATGATGCTAGTAGATGCAATACTTATTTGGGCATCGCTTAAGATAATTAAGCAAGCCAAGGACAAAAATATATATGACTTTATCAAGCAACATACAGGTAGCGTGGTCGCAAAGATATTTGTACTTATCCTAACGCTAGTACCATTAATTCATTTAGGTATTAAAACAAAGGGATTGGAATGGTTTTTGGTTAAAAACTTATACACCGAATTTGAATGGTTTCAGTTTGCAATACCTATTGCATTAATCACGTGCTATATGATATATAAAGGTGCTAGAAATATTGGTAGGGTTTGTGAATTTTTTGTATGGATAATTGTAGCTGGTGTGCTAGTAATTATAATTAAAGGATTTGCATCGGTTGACTTAACATTCTTTTTGCCGGTACTTAGTAAGGGCATAACGCCAATATTTAAAGCAATTTACGATTATTTGGCGTGGTTTGGATTAGGTGGCGAATTGTTGCTATTTTGTGGCTGTATTGACTTTAAGGACGAAAAAAAATCACGCACAATATTCTATTCGGCAATAGCGGTAGTGTTGGTTCAACTTGTTTACTATAGTTTTTACGGTGCATACGGAGTTATGTCCGCAACACACAACTTTGCAATATCGGATATTAGTCAAATTGCCAATGCAAATATGGCTCTTGATGAATTGGCGTGGTTGATAGTAACCGTTTGGGCGGTGGCGCAGATTTTACACGTAGCGATATACGGATATTTGTTTTGCAGAGGGCTGCAACTACTATTTAACATTAAGAGTGATGCAATAGCCACATTTGTATTATTTTCATTTATTATTATATGGATATTCTGGGGAGAACACACAATTGCGCTTGAAAAGTTTTTCTTGCACAAATCAATTGTATGGACGGTGATAGTAGGTCAGTATGTTATTCCGCTAATCATATTTGCATTAAGCTTTGTAAAGCGGAAAAGGCTAAATAAATCGGTTAACAAAAGTGCAGAAAATGTGGATAACTCAGCAACTTTAACGGATACCAAAACTAAAAAGTCAAGGGGGAAGTATGCAAAAGTTTAAACGTATATTTTCTCCACGCAAAATGGTGATATGGGTTAGCATAATTGTATTAATAATATCCTTTCAATACACTAATCAGCCGGCTCAAAGTCAAACGCAGGCAATTGCAACGGCGTTGGCGGTAGAGCAAGTGGATAACAATATGATAGAAGTAAGCGCAGTAATTTTAACGCCTATACCTGCGTCAACCAGTAAGCGAAAAGCCTACACTGCAACAGGTGTGGATATTACAAGCGCAATTAACAATATATCTTTGCAGGTGGGCAAACAAATTGGATTTGGTCAGTGCGACATTATGGCAGTTGGTGATAAGCTGTGCGAAACTAACGCATTAAAGGCGCTGGATTATCTCACACGTACAAAGCGTGTTGGGCGAAATGCGGTACTAATCAATTTTTCAGGCAAGACGGAAGACTTTGCTAACTGCGTAGTTCAAATCAACGATAGTTTAAGCTTAAAAGTAAGCGAAATTATCAACTTTAACCGTGAGTATATTACGGCTACCGAAACCAATATCGAAAGTTTTTTTAGAGGATACTACGGTGATTTAGGCATATCTACAATGCCTAAGATTAACATAAGTGAAACCGAAACTAACAATGCTATACCAATTAAAGTGGAGGAGGCAAGTTCATCACAAAGCGAGGTGTCGGGCAGTGGTGGTTCTAGTAGCGGTGACGGAAGTAAGGAATTATATTTTACCAACGATGGAACAACATCAATATTTAGAGATGGTAAAAAGTTTATCGAAATCCCGCCCGAAGATGTAAAATACATCAACCTTATGCAGCCCGAAACGGTACTTGGGACTTTTATCCTTGAAAATGTGAATAGTGATTTGTTTAATGATGCACGTGTTGTAATTGATTTAACTAACAAGGAAATGAAATACGAGTTAAGTTTTGAAAATGGTAAACCCAAAATCAAATATGATATTCAACTATATATAATGATAGACGAAATTATTGAAGCGGAGAAAACTGAAAATCTGCTCCATACCGAAAACTGGTTTGTAGATGATAGTGTTGTAACAGGCCTTACAAATAAGGTAAAGGAAAATCTTAGCAGCGTTGTGACCAAACTTAAAGACCAGAATATGGATATAATAGATATTTATGACAAGTTTTATAAGTTTAAACACAAGAAGTTTACCGCCTTCCTAAATACGCTTGAAAACGAAAAGGAATTCCTGAAAGATGTAATCTTTGACTACAAAATCACAATTAACAGTTCATACTAACACCAAAGCAATTATATTAACAAAAAGATAGTGGCAAATTACCACTATTTTTTAATTGCGCTTGCGGAACATACAATAAAAATATGGGTAAAAAATATTAATTAATGGTTAAAAAACTATTGATTTTGTTCCGGTAATATGGTAATATTTACTTAAAGGAGAGTAATATGGACTATTTAAAATCAATTGAGATTGCTTTAAAGTGGGGTATTAGTGACAGACAAGTACGTAAATTGTGTGCAGAAGGTAGGGTGGATGGCGCCAAGTTAATTGGTAAAAGCTGGGAAATTCCGAAAGATGCCATAAAGCCCACTAAACGCAACGTTCGCAAAGTAAGTTTAAAAGAAAAAGTAAATAGAATAAATCAATTAAAACAGGAATTGGACAATAAACGTCCTTTAACATCTGCGGAAGTTAATCGATTGAATGAAGAATTTATGATTGACTATACCTATAATAGCAATGCTATTGAAGGGAATACATTAACTCTGCAGGAAACCACATTGGTTTTGCAAGGCGTAACAATTGATAAAAAACCTTTAAAACATCATATGGAGGCAATTGGTCATAGGGAGGCATTTTATTTTGTTGTTGATTTAGTTAAAGATAAAATGCAATTAAATGAATCTCTAATTAAACAAATACACTCGTTAGTGTTAATGGATGCTCCGCAAGATAAAGGGGTTTATCGTAGATTGCCTGTAAGCATAATGGGGGCAAGCCACATTCCACCACAGCCATATCTAATTGAAAAACAAATGGAAGAATTGATTGAAAATTACAAAAAGTGGTCTAAAACTAAAAACATAGTTAAGTTGGTATCTTTGCTGCATTTAAATTTTGAATTTATCCACCCATTTATTGATGGTAATGGAAGAACGGGAAGATTATTAATTAATCTAATTCTAATGCAAAAAGGTTATCCACCAATTAATATTAAATTTGAGGATAGAGCTAAGTACTATCAATGCTTTGAAGACTATTACCAAACTAACAAGCCAAATGCTATGGCAAATTTAGTGGCGGATTTACTAATTGAGAGATTGGAACAATATATAAAAATCCTAAACTGATTAAAGATAGTGGCTAATTACCACTATTTTTCAATTATTTTACAAAAAGTTAACACAACAACCTAAAAATATGTTATAATAATTTTATAAGGAGAGGTTATGTTAACAAAAAATCAAATACAAAATATTATTGACGCTGAAAAGGTTGTGTTTACGACTGTGTCCCAAGATTTTCAACCTAGAAGTATATGGGTTATTCCTAGTAGGGTATTAAAAGACAAAATTATTTTATCAAACATACAAATGCAAAAATCTGTTGATAATGTTAGGAGCAATAGCAAGTGCTTTATAAATGTATACATAGCAGATAAGGATGATTTACAATACAAGATCGAGGGCGATGCCGATATATTGGATTGTGGAGAATTGTTTGAAGAAATAAAGAAATATGAGGAAAGTGAAAATCTTCCACCGGAGCTTAAGGTAAATTCGATAATTGTTATAAATATAAAAACATTTGAACAAAGCAATGGATAATAATGCGAAATTTTCTAAAACTTGTTGACAAAAAGGGTTGAGAGTGTTAGAATATTATCAATGCGGAAGCAGTAATTGAATAAATACTATGAAGATGTATCAGTAGTTTGTTGTTTTCATAAAGGGAGAGTGGTCGCCGGTTGAGAGCCACTTATGTTCAAACAATAAATGAATTTCAACATTGGAGTTGCTTTTTGGTAAAGGTCAAAAATTACTATTGGATATAGGTGTTTTGATTGTTAAGGAAAGCCGGACAAAACCGTAAAAATGTAATGAGGTTTTAAATATATTAAGCGAGCCACGTGGGCATAATGAAGATATGCAGATATGAAGTGGTGCTAGCGCACCATGAAGTACAACTAAAGTCGCATTTCGGAAGCTATCGTATTATACTTTTAGATGGAGCAATAATATATTAAAATAAATTTAGGTGGTACCACGAAGTAATCAATCGTCCTAATACTAGGGCGATTTTTTTTGTTTAAAATCAACTAAAAGGAGGGTTTATGAAAAGGCTCATAAAGCCAAATTGGAAGAAATGCAATTTAAATATATCTGCCACACTTGCCGAATTTTTAGGTGCGCCAAATAGTAATTCGACATTACCAGTACTGAAAAAAGAGTTGGCAAAGGGATATAAAAATGTTGTGTTTATATGTCTAGATGGTTTTGGAATAGATCCAATAGTTAAAAATTTGGATAAAAAGGATTTGTTAAGAAAAAATATCAAACAAACATTAACCTCAACATTTCCATCGGCCACAACCTGCGCGACAACATCTTTAACCGCCAATCTAAAACCGTTAGAACATGGTTGGCTTGCAGGAAGTGTGTATTTTGAAGATATCAAAAGATCTATTGACCTTTATCCTCATACAGACTCCTTGACAGGTGAAAAACTGGATTACATTTATCCACTATATGATAATGAAATTTGCTATTTTGACAATGTTAATACAGATTACAATATTACCCCAATTGTACCAGCGTGTGTTGCGACCAAAAGTGAAGATAAAAAGATTATCATTAAGAATGAATTTGATATGTGTAAAACAATTAAAAAGGTATGTCAAAAAGGTGGAAAACAATTTATATATTCATATTTGACTGAACCGGATTCGACAATGCATAATTTTGGTGTGGCAAGTGCTGAGGCAAAGAGCAAAATCTATAGTATAAATAAAGAAATAGAGAAATTATACAATGATTTGGAAGATACCTTAATAATAATAACCGCCGATCACGGACATATTGATGTGAAAGGGCATATTGAGTTCTATAAGGATGAGGAGCTTAATAATATGTTGGAGTGCACACCGTTTTTGGAGGCAAGAGCTCCTGCGTTTATTGTTAAAGAAGGAAGAGAGCAAGAGTTTGAAAATAAATTTACTAAAAAATATGGCAACGACTTTAAATTGTTTAAATCACAAAAATTGATCGATAAAGGTTACTTTGGAAATAAAGGACAGTATGGCTACTTGCTAGGTGATTATATTGCGATCGGAACGTATACACACAAGCAATTTTTAGCTCACAAAGGTTATCAGAGATATAAGGGGCACCACTCTTCACTTACGGAAGAAATGAAAGTGCCATTAATAATATTAAAAAAGGAAAAGGAGTAAAATATGAAACAAGAAATTGAAAAAGTAAGTCTTGAATTTGATACTGAGATTAAGTCGGTTGAAAGTCAAGCACAATTAGAAGAATTAAGGGTGAAATATCTAGGTAAAAGTGGTAAGATTACTGCTATTATGCCTATGATGAAAACTGTACCTAATGAGCAAAAACGCGAAATTGGTATGTTGATTAATGAATTGAAAGGCAAAATTGAAACTGCGGTTGCTAGTATGCAAGAAGAATTTAAGCAACGTGCAATATTGGAAGAAATCAACAATGCTGAACGTATTGATATCACACTTCCAGTTGAAACAGGTGTTGGCTCACTTCATCCACGTACAATTGTGCAAAAGGAAATTGAGGATGTATTCGTATCTATGGGTTTTGTGGTGGAAGAAGGTTATGAAATTGAAACTGAGTACAACAACTTTGACGCGGTTAATGTGCCAGCAAATCACCCTGCACGCGATATGCAAGATACATTCTGGTTAAACAATGGTCAAGTATTAAAGACTCATACATCAGCGGCACAAAATCGAATTTTAAAGAAATATAAGAACAATATGCCAATTCGTGCAATATTCCCTGGACGTTGCTTTAGAAACGAAGAATTAGACGCTGGCCACGAAAACACATTCTTCCAACTTGAAGGTATTATTGTTGATGAAAATGTGTCAGTTGCTAACCTTATCTACTTTATGAAGGAAATGCTTTCACGTATATTTAAAAAGGAGGTTGATGTGCGTCTTCGCCCAGGTTTCTTCCCATTTACTGAGCCAAGCTTTGAAATGGATGTAAGATGCCCATACTGTGATGGCAAGGGTTGTAATGTGTGTAAGCAAGGTGGCTGGATAGAACTTTGCCCATGCGGAATGATTCACCCTAACGTATTAAAAGAAGCAGGTATTGATAGCGATAAGTTTAGCGGTTGTGCATTTGGTCTTGGTCTTGACCGTATGGTTATGATGAAAATGGGCTTTAATGATATTCGTGATTTAAACAGCGGAAATCTTAAAATATTCAAACAATTTAAGGTAGAGAGGTAAGCATTTGTGATTTATAAGAGCTTTCAGGATACTGAACTATTTAAAGGAAAGACAAATAAAACATATGAGTACAATATCGAAGATAAAGATATAAATTATTGTATAGTTGAAATAAATGGAAGATTTCCTGTCGATAAATATGCAATCAATTTGGAATGTAAAGAAATGGCTCACATTTTAGAAGGAAGTGGGATTTTGGTTGTTGAAGGAACAACATATTACTTAAAGAAAGATGATGTTGTTTTAATTGATAAAAATGAAAAATATTATTGGAAAGGGAAAATGAAGTTGGGAATTCCATGTTCTCCCGCTTGGTATCCTGAACAACATAAAGAAGTAGATTAAAGGAGAAATTATGTATATTTCATTAAATTGGATAAAGGAATTTGTTAATCTTGATGGAATTGAGGTTGATGAATTGGTTAAACGTTTTGGTCTTGCTACTGCCGAAGTGGAGGGTGTTGAGTACAAAGGTCAAAATATTTCAAATATTGTGGTGGCGGAAATTAAGAGTGTTGAAAACCACCCAGATAGTAAAAAATTGCACATTTTACAAGTGGATGATGGACTTGAAAATTTAACACAAGTAGTGTGTGGTGCACCTAATGTACGTGTTGGTATGAAAACTGCCTTTGCTCGTGTTGGTGCGCAAGTGCAAGATATCAAAATTGGTAAGGCAAAACTTGCTGGTGTTGAAAGTTTTGGTATGTGTTGTGGCGAAGATGAAATTGGTATTGGTAGCGATACTTCTGGTATTGTGGAACTTGACAGTAACTTAAAAAACGGTACTGATATTAAACAAATTTTCCCTATCGATGATGTTATTATCGAAGTGGACAACAAGTCACTTACCAACCGTCCCGACCTATGGGGACATTATGGTATCGCACGTGAATTTGCAACAATTTTTAAACGTGAATTAAAGCCTGTTGAAAAGGCCGATTTGACCGCATATAACAATTTACCAAAATTAAACGTAGCAATTGAAACACCTGATTGTTATCGCTATAGTGCATTAAGTGTGGATAATGTAACAGTTAAAAAATCTCCACAAGTAATGAAAATTAGATTAAATTACTGTGGTATGCGTGATATTAACTTGCTTGCAGATATGACTAACTATTTAATGCTAGAGTTGGGTCAACCAATGCACGCTTTTGACCACAATGTTGTTAAAGGTATTCGTGTAATCACAACTAAGGCAAAAACACCAATGTTAACTTTGGAAGGTGAAGAACACATTGTTGACGAAAATTCTACACTAATTTGTGATGAGCAATATACACCGGTTGCTATTGCTGGTGTTAAGGGTGGATTAAAGTCGGGTATTAGCGATAGCACGAATTCACTTCTACTTGAAAGTGCAACATTTAGCCCTATGGCAATTCGTAAAACTAGCCGTAAGATTGGTTTAATTACAGATGCAAGTTTAAGGTATGAAAAATCACTTGACCCTGAAATGACTACACTTGCAATTGAAAGATTGGTATATTTATTAAAAAATATTGATAATGGAATTAAAGTAAGTTCAAGTTTAACGGATTGCTATAATTATAAATATCCAACTAATACAATTAAGTTAAGTGCTGACTTTATTAACAAGCGTGGCGGTGTGAATATTGCCGTTGAAGATATGGTGGATATTCTTGGCCGACTTGGATTTAAAGTTGAAAAGCAAGTCGAAGAATTAAATATTATTGTTCCATCTTGGCGTGCAACTAAAGACGTGTCTATTAAGGAAGACTTGGTTGAAGAAATATTACGTATGTATGGTTATGACAATATCAAACCAGCAACTATGAATATGCCACTAAATCCAGTAGAACAATTGCCTATTCATAATTTTGAATACAAAACCAAGAGATTGTTGGCTGAAAAGTATGGCTTAAACGAACTTCACTCATATATTTGGAACTACAAAGATTTCAACGAAGATATGGGTATCAAGCAAGACAGCGTAGTTGAATTACTTGATAGTAGCAATAGCGGTCAAAGCGGACTACGTAGTAGATTGCTTCCTACAATGCTAAAATTCTTCTATGAAAATAAGAATAACTTTGATGATGTTTCTATCTTTGAAGTTGGTCGTACTGCTGAAGGATTAAATGAAAATAAATTGGTGGTTGAAAAACGCAAACTTTCAATCGTGCTTGCCTCAATGACAAAGAGCGAAAAGGAATTATATTTTACATTAAAGAAGATTGTGGAAGACCTAAGCGAACTTGCTTTAGTTAAAGTTAACTACAATGTTGACGCTAGTGTAAGTGACTACTTGCACCCAGTTAATTCGTGTGCAATTAATAATTTGGGTGAAATGGGCGTTATTCATCCAAGTGTGGCTAAAAACCTTGATAAGCGTTTTAATATTGTTGGACTTGAACTTGATTTGGAAGAATTATTAAATGCTGAAAAAACTACAACTACTCGTAACAAGATTTCAAAATATCAAGCCAGCGACCTTGACTTTAACTTTGTTATGAGTAAGGATAAGGTGTATGGCTATCTTGAAAATGCATTAAGTCAATTTAGATGTGCGTATTTACTTGAAATTAAACTAAAAGATGTTTATATCAATCAAGAAGTATTGCCAGATAAAATTAGTTACACAATGGCTATTAAGCTAACACCTAAGGATAGAACCTTGGAGGCTAGCGATATTGAAAAGTTTAGTAAGCGTTTAATTGACCATATGGCTCAATTTGACATTGCTTTAAGATAACAACTTTTAAATTTAATAATATTATAATATAATAATGTAATAAATCTGTCATAATTAGCAGAAGGTTGGGATTTGCTAAAAGTGACAGATTTTTTGCTGAGAGATGTATTGAATGTTGGTTAAACTTTATAAATTTAATAATTTTGTTTATACTAAATTGTGGCATGAGTTGTAAATTTGTATAGAATTTTCAAATAATTAGAAAAATTTTGTAAAAATTTGTTTGGAATAATGTATTTGAATATGATATTATATAATTAATATTGAACGGTGAAAGCATTTAATTGTAATATTGGAACTAATTAACACTAAAAGGGGGAAGGTGTAATGAAGGAATCCAGAACGATTACCAACATATTGCTAATATGTTTAGTGTTGATTATGCTGTCCCTTGCAACTTTTGGTGTTGCTGTGGCACGATATAACAAAAAAATTAAAGACCACAAGGAAGAAATAGGCGCACCATTTGATATTGAACTATGGTGGGACCCAGGTAGCACGTTCCTTAAGGAATATGTAGAACAAATTAGCCAAACAGAATTTGTTACTATTGCAAAAAGTGATAAGGAAATTGTAGCGCCCAACACAAGCGGCTCAATGATACTTAGGGTAAAGGGCTGTACTAAGGTGCCATTTAGATTAACGCTTAATCTTGAGGAAATGTATTCAGACAATTGGAAAACTGCGCCAGATGGTGAAACCTATCATCCAATTGTGTTAAAAGCAACTACAGATTTGCGTGGACCTGAAATCTCTGTAACAATCCAAGATGATTTGCTTGTTGATGTTGGGGTGTTTGACGCTAATTTGCAGATTGACGGACAAGTTAAAATTACATGGGAGTGGCCATATCATACAGGTGACCAAGATGATGATGCGGACACATATATGGGTAGTTTAGGTGCAGATGCAACTTACGGCTTAAAAGCAACAGCTGCCGCTACTCAGGTTAATTATTAGTTTTGGTATAATCAATTCGTATCTGCGCGAAGATACAAATTGTTTATATATAAATTTTTAAAGGAGGAAATTATGAATAAATCTAGAAAAATTACTGGTATTTTACTAGCATGTTGTGCACTATTAATGGTTGCTATCGCGGGCCTAGGTGTTACATTGGCTAAGTATGTTAAATCAGCGCCAGCAAGAACTGACTCTGCAAGCGTTGCTAAATTTGGTGTAACTTTGGCATGGTCTTCTAATGATGCCATCTTTAAAAACACTTACACAACAACTGATAGTGAAAAGAAAGCAACAATTACAAATTCAGTTGTATCTGCTACTGACGCTAACAGCGATAGTACAATGGACAATGTTATTGCTCCAGGAACAAGTGGAAGTGTTGATTTAACAATTAGTGGAACTAGTGAAGTGGCTTTCACGCTAGCAATACAAATTAATCAAGAATATATTGGTGCATGGCAAAAATCTGCAACAGATGCTACAGTATATCATCCAATAGAATACTCTGCAACTTCAACAGACACGATTGGAAGTACAAATGTTGAACTTGATGCTCAAGGCAAATTCACAATTGACATTGCTGCAGGTACTGCAGTTAATGCAACAATCACAATTAGTTGGTCATGGCCATTTGAAGGCGATGACGCTGCTGATACATATATGAGCGGTGTTGCTGGTGCAGGCTACAAGATTACAGCTAGTGCTACTGCAACTCAAATCGACTAATTTAGGTCAAAAAATTTAGTAAATTAAACTTGTGTTTAAATTTTAACTATATATGCCATATCGCGCGAGGGTGTAAAGTAGTTAGGTGACAACAAAATAACATACATTAAATTAAAAGATATAACAATATGAAATTAACACTAAAAATACTTAGATATATTTTGGTTGCTATTTTGGTTTTGGTATGCGCAGTATGTGTGTACGTGCTGGGTGCCAAGTTAATATTCAAACAAAAAAATCCTAAGGTGTTTGGATACTCTGTTATGGTGGTAAAAACCGGCAGTATGTATCCCGAACTTAAACCTAATGATTTGATTATTATTAAAACCAAAAAGCAATACAAATCCAATGACATTATAACCTTTGAAGACGGTAATAGTTTTACCACTCACAGAATTATTGAAATTGCTGAAAATGGCTTTATAACCAAGGGGGATGCTAACGAAGACCCTGACAACAACATTGTTGAATTTAACAAAGTTGAAGGAAAAGTTATAGGCAGGGTTGGCGGAGTAGGCAAGGTGATAAAATTTGTGACATCATCATATGGTTTAATTTGCATAGGGTTTACAATAATTATCATATTGATAGCGGGTTATGTTATCAGTATTATTAAAAAACATAATAATTAATTTAATTGTGTGTAAAAATTGTTAATTTACAAAATTCACCTCAAATAAACAAACATCTATTTTATAGTATTTTGTTTGAATATTCGGGGTGTTTTTTTATGCTCTAATATTTTAGTTTGTTATTATTTATATAAAATAATAAAAAATTGTTAATATTTGTTGATTTTTTTATTTTAAAATGGTAAACTATTATTGACAGGATTATACAATATTGCAGGCTGGTTTTTAGACAAAAATATTACAGGGGTTTATAGGGGATAAAAAATGAAGAAATTGGGCAAGTTGTTACCTAGTGTTTCATTAATCTTACTTATCACAACATTTATGCTTGTTGTGTTAACTTCCCACGCCTTTGCCAAATATTTTAAGATGTTTGAACTAGAATCGTTTAATGCTAGACCTGCAACATTTGAGTTTGTGGCGACAGGTTCGGAGGATACAACAATTTTTGTTGATTTTGGCATAGATGGAGAAACGTCTCCGGAATTTGGAACTAGAATTGTAACTAGGACATATGATTTTTCAGTTAGGATGCAGCAAACAGAAGTTGCTGCGTTGTTTAAGGTAGAGTTATCTTTGCCTAGCAAGCTTTATACAAAAGTTAAACAAGTTGACAAGACGGATGCCGGAGTGTGGGTAAACATTAAATTTTATTTAGTTAATGATTTGGGATTGGAAAGTGAAAGTTTACTAGAACTAACCGACCAAGTAACGTTGGTTGAGCAAGATGATGGTTCGGCAATATGGGCATATAGTGAAATTGTTCCTATGGGTAGCAATCCACAAGGGCAACAGGATTGTTCTAATTTCAGAATAGCTTTTGAAGTAATGAATGTTGAAGATACATCTACTGTTAAAGATGCTGCAATATACACAACAAGATTGGGCTTGAATGTTAGTGCTACTCAAATCGATTAGATAAAAGGAGGGTTATATGTACGGATATAGGAATAGAAAGAAGATTATTTTAAAAAAAATAGCCTTAGTTTTGTTGATGATTACACCTATTATTGGTATAGCATTTATATGTAACAATGTTGTTGCACGATACTCTGGTACGTTAAAGCAGGATTTAACATTTATTGCATACCCTAATAATGCATACAACTATTACATTTATGATAATGTAGGTGCTCGTACTGGTGCCTACGATAGCGCTAATTCTATTACCGAAACATTTACAGTAAGGGCTACTACTGAACAAACAATATATCAAATAAAACTGCCGGTTACAGAAGAAGGGTATTATCGTTTGTCGTTCATGGTAGATTTTTTAAAAGATGGTGCTACTAGCAAGGATTTAGCATGTTCAACATATGCTTCTAGACCCGTGGGGTGTATGGTGGTCCATGAAGAGGAATCTCCTTTTGGAAAAAGTTCATCTATATTAACTTTATCATCAACAGATTCAGTTGCGTCTACGGATGGGATAAGGGTTACACATAGCACCAAACCACTTTGGCAAGCAGATGACCACTATATGTGGAAAACCCTTGCACCATCACTAGCTGAAAGAGTTAATTTAACATATAAAGTAAATAGTGCTGATGTTGATAAAGGATACGTGATTTGGGCTTGGACCTTTTATGGGCTTACTGCTAGTACAAAATATACAATATCATTAACTGAGATAAATTCAACCAAATTGGAAATCGTAGATTCGGATAAACCATATCTAGATTTTACTAAAATCCAGTATGTGAATAATACTATAAATCCTGATAGTTGTAGCGTGTATGGATATACGAGAAATGCTCCTGGCAAGGGAACGTATGTTACGGAAGCGTCAAACGATTCGCTAACAATGCAGGTTGCTCCGTTATATTCAGCATGGAATTCATCTAGTAGTTACAAGGAAACGAATATTGAAAATCTTCCTGGAGAAGGATATAGTGGTGCTGATGGTACCGCTTATGAAAATTTAATAGGTTTAAATATCCCTTTAAAAAATGTTGAGTATGACAAAAACTACAAGGTTACATTTGACTTTTCGGTTGCACGTCAAGGCACAACTGATACGGACAGTGCTGCGCTAAACGAAGAAGATGTTTTGTATGATAGTAGTTACTCTAGATTCTTTTGGAATTTGGAATCTGACAACGTGGCAAGAACATTGCACTTTCAATCATATCTTCATAGCGGAGCTATTAGCGGAAGACAAATAGCTACACATAATAATGGAAGGCAACAGATTGCGCTGAAGAATGCAAGATACTCACCGCATGAAGTTACGCGTTTTGATGAGTTTAGGCAGTTAACCAACGGAACATCAAACAATGATTTTATTTTCAACTCAGGAACGCAAATAAATTCATTAACTAATAGTAGCTCAGATGCAAAGAATATAAGATTTTTTAATTCAGTAAGACATACTGAGGTTAATGGACAAAATGAATTGTACTGGTTAACCTTTTATAATACAACATTTACTTTTAATATTTCAAGCAGTCTTAATTCAGGTAAGAATTTAAACCTGGATGATTTGTATTGGGTGTGGGGAATTGATTCATTACGTCCAGGCAGGTGGTACAGGCTTAAGATTGATAATGTTAGAGTGGAAGAAGTTGAGCAATACGGTTCCAACGTTAATTGGAACGGTATCAAAGTTGCCGGCACTCAGGTAACAAGATTTAACTACTATGACCAAGCTACCCAAACGGAGGAAACATATTTACGTGGAGCCAACGGAACAGGTCAAAATTATCAAGCATTGCAAGGAACAACAAGAAGTAATGGTACAACTACTCCAGGCATTCCAATGGCATCAATCAATACATACGGACCAATATATGACGCATCATCCGATATTGTTGCTGTGGGGGCTAAGGACACGTCGGGTAAAACAGTAAAAGGAGAGAATGACTATAAAGTTCATATTGACGGATACTGCGTTGTTAAGGGTGGTGTTGACCGGTATGTGTGGTCGGCAGACTATGGCGAAACATGGCACGATATGATAATAGAAACGCCTTTGGGCGAGGCTGATATAACAACACTTGCCTATGCCGAACGGCGTGTTGACCAAGCGCAGAGAGCAACAATCGATACGCAGAAGTATTATGCGAGATATCCATCCTATTTTGACGATACGCTTATAGATGAAAGTGTTGATGCAGACGGATATAGGCTGGAGGCTAAGGACCATACAAATGACTACGTAGACTTTGTTAAAGCGGATGGAGTTAATTCCGTGTTTACGGGATTTAGAATGTACGCAGATATATCACAATATGCGGGTGTTTGGGACTTGGATATAATATTTGCAGCAGTACCTAAAACAAATTCAAAAGCACGATGCGAATTGTTAAGAATTACTAATTTAAACGTAGGAACATTGTATAGGTCAATGATTTATGATGTGGCTTCGGATATTCAGGTTACGACAACACATGGAACTTATGGTGATTCTGCTACCCCTAAGAATTTGAATGCAATAGATGACTTTACTTCATCAAACACATGGGCAGATGCTTGTTATAGAGAGCCTTTTAAAGAGATGAAAGGTATTGCGTACGGCGTGGGACCAAGCGGTGCGCAGGGATATGCTTTGCTAACAAATCCAAAATCCATAAAAAGTATTACACCATTAATGACAGGAATGCCTGTAAAAAGCAAATTGATAATTAAAGGTTGGAATATTTGTGCAGGTGGAACGGAAGGATATTATTGGAGTGTTGATGATGGGCTTACATGGCAACCTTGTCAGGGTTCGCCGGCTACAAGCACATCTACTAATACAACATTGGTCAATCAAGCAATTTGGTGGATGAATAATAGAACGTTGACTTCAGAGGATGTTGTTAATGCAATATTTTCAGGAGATGCGACAGCCCTTTCTATAGACTTATCTGCGTATAAGGGAAAGGTTGTTAATGTGGTAGTTGCGGCAAAACCTGTTAGCAATGCGCAATATTGTCCTATTGCTAAGATTAATAGCGTTGCGGTTTACGGCGATAGGGTATTCTATACTCGACCTAGAGAAATTACTATAGGAGGAATTTCTGTTTCAGATATAACGCAATTCAACAGTTTAAAATTTAATGATGCTTCATCAGGACCCCTCTCAGCACAATCATATTCGATTTTCGAGCCATATAATGTTGATTTGTATGCTACAAGAAAGCTTACATCATATTCGGTAGAAGTGGATAATGGTGACCTAGTATCTATTAACGGATTCTTAATGTGTAAGGGTGGTGTTAAGGAGTATAAGTATACGGTAGATGGTGGTAAAACGTGGACATCAATCTGGCAGCGGAGCTACGACTCTAACGGAAATATAGTAAAGGACTTTGCGGGGCCAAATGCTGGAATATGTAAGGCGAGCGCATTGGTAAGTCTTGATTTTGACAATTCTGAATATGCTAATTCAAACTTCTCAACCGCTCATGGTGCAACAAAAACTTTAGATTTTAATCTAAATACATCATTTACAGAAAATACAGAATGTCCGTTGCTTGTTGTTGCGGTGGCTGACGATGGAAATGATAGTTTGATACCTATTATACACCTTAATATAATTGTAATTGTTTAAAAAAATACAAATAATATTTTTAATAGCATAAATTCGAATATTTATGCTATTTTTCTTTTTCTATGCGTTGGGTAAAAAGCGCTAATATGTTTATATGAAAAAAATCAAAATAAAAAAGAATAAATTAATTACATATTCTATAATATTTATATTATTTTTGGCGCTATCTAACGCTAAGGGCTATGTGTCACCGTTTGCAATAAGTGCATTATTTGCATTAATGTGGTGCGGATTTTATATGCCTATTATTGCTAGCGAATATTTACTTTCAACAATAATAACCGCAAATAAACTTGCTGATATTTACAGTGCAATTTTTTCGGTATTTATTTTAATTGTTGTATACTTAATACATAAGCGAATAAAAAAGCCGATGAACGTTGTTCTAGTGGGAGTGTATGTATTCATTAGTCAAGCAGTTAGCTTGTATTACCTATATAATATTGATGGGATAGTCAGTTGTTTAATTTACAGTGTGATTTGCATTTTGTTCTTGTATGCATGTGTCAATATTTTTCAGGTGCTTGTGTTGCGTGGTTGGTTTTACAAATTAACATTGGACGAAACAATATGCCTATCGGTTGTGTTGCTTGTTACAACATTTGGAGTGGCGGAAATTTATATATTTGATTGTGCGTTGTATAAATTAATTGCTACAATTTTAATACTTTTGTGTGTGGCGGTTAACAAAAGGCTTTTTTCGTTTGTAGTGGCAATTACAATGGGACTAAGTGTAGGAATTGTGGGTTTGTCGATTTTACCGGTTGGTGAAATGGCGCTAATTGCCTTGGCTGCCAATGTGTTTGCTTATCCTCAAAAATATAGAATTTGTTTAATGCTGGTGTTGGGTGTTGCTGCTACACATTTGTATTTTAGTGGGTTCAACCAGCAGATAGTATATAATTTAGCGCCGGTTCTGTTGGGATGTAGTGTATTTTTAACTATTCCCAATAAATTGATTGAAAAACTTGCCGATAAGTACCTAACCGAGGCCTCTGAACTTAGCGTTAGAAATGTAGTTAGCTCTACCAGAAAAAGTATTAAGCACAGAATGTCTGAGTTGAGTTTGATATTTTCACAAATGCAGCAAATGCACCTTAACTTAATTAAACAAAACCTAAGCAAAGAGCAGGTTGTTGCCATACTATCGCAGGAAATATCTAAATCGCTATGTGTGGAGTGCAAACACAGAGATAGGTGCTATAAATCGCTAGGGTTTGGCGAAACTGCTACGGTGCAAAAGATGATTGAAACAGCCTTAGCCAAAGGTAGAATTACCATACTAGACTTGCCATCAGCGTTATCGCAAAAGTGTGGTATAGTAAATTTGCTAATAGGAAAAATTAATCAACTGGTAGAAAACTTTAACCAAACATCCAAAGCGGTTGCAGATGTAAATAATGTAAAATTTTTACTTGCAGAGCAAATGGGTGCTGTATCCAAACTATTGCAAGACCTTGGTCAGGAGTTGGACCGTGATATAACATTTGACAATGCGCTTCACAATAAAATATTAAATGATTTGCTAAGCAATAATATAATATGTAGTGAGATTTTGATTTTTGCAGAAAAACATAGCGAAATAAGTGCGGTGCTTATAGTAAAAGGTGATAATGCATATAATCCTGCAATCGAAAAAGTGGTTAGCAAAAACTTTGGTTGTAAAATGGGTGTGGTAGAAATTGAACCGACTGACTTAAGTGACTATTATTCAGTTAGGCTAACCAAGATGTGTGGTCGTGATGTTGTGTTTGGCATTAGTAATATAACCAAGGCCGGCTCAAATTCGTCTGGCGATAGTCACACTTTGATTAGGTTGGGTAACAATAAATATTTGCTAGCATTGTGTGATGGTATGGGTAGTGGTGAAAATGCGCAAAAAATGAGTGCGCTAACAATTGGCTTGATTGAAAATTTTTATCGAGCGGGTTTTGATGATGACTTTATTTTAAACAATGTCAACAAATTGATTTCAATCAATAATCATGAATCGTATTCCACGCTTGATTTATGTGTGCTAGATTTAAGCAAGGAAATAATTAGTTTTATTAAACTTGGCGCTACCTATGGCGCAATTAAACGAGATAAGCAGGTTGAAAAGGTTGAAACTGGTTCCTTGCCAATTGGTGTTGTGGGTCAGGTTGCGCCCAAGATAAATCACTTTGCTGTGTCGTCACACGATATGATAATAATGGTTACAGATGGAATAACCGATGCGTTTGGAGAATATGAAGAATTTGCCGAATTTGTAAATGCAATTGTTAGCTCAAATCCGCAGGTCGTGGCGCAAACGATATTGGACGAGGCGCTTGCACGTAACGGAAATATTGCAAAGGACGATATGACAGTATTGGTGGCTAGAACATTCTTAAGAGGAAATAAAAATAAATAATATTTATTAAGTAAAATTTAAAATATATAAACAAAAAAATTAATAAATATTAAATATATTTCAATAATTATTTAATTCATCTAAATAATTAAATAAAAATACAAAAATAAACAAATTTGCTATAAATAAGGTATGTATTCAATCTCGTTTATTAAATTAGTTGAATATTTTTCATATATTTTATTTTTAATTAAATTAATCAAATTAATAATATCGTTACATTTTGCATTTCCAATATTTACAATAAAACCTGCATGTTTATTTGATATTTGCGCTCCGCCAATAGTTGTTCCCTTTAGCCCGGATTCGTCAATTAGTTTGGCAGGTATAATATTTTCGGTTCGCTTAAAAATGCTTCCAGCATTTGGGAAATTTAAAGGCTGGGAGTTTTTTCGTTTTTCAAAATATTGCAACATTTTAAATTGTGTAGTTTGACTGGATTGATATGGCAAGGCAAATGTTGCGCCTAGCACTGTTAACTTTTGATTTTGCAATCCGCTGGAGTGATAATCAAATTTGCAATCATGTTTTGTTAGGTATTTAATTTGATTGTTTTTTAGTATGGTAACGTGCTGAATGTAAGTTGATATTTCTTGATTATAAGCACCCAAATTATTCACTATTGCGCCACCCAGCATTGCAGGCACGCCAACGCTAAATTCTAATCCGCCAATGTTATAAGTTTTGCAAAACTGAATTAGTTCGTTTAAGCAGCAGCCACTGCTTGCTTGGAGTAATCCGTTTTTGATAAGTTTGGTGTTATCATCATATTTTATAATTGCACCGCGATAGCCCAAATCGTCAAACAAAATATTGGAACCACCGCCAATTAATTTGTGCGGAATGGAATGCTGCTTACAGGTTTCCAAACAATCTAATAAAGCATCAACCGAGTGTGCTGCTATAAAATATTTTGCATTGCCGCCAATCTTAAATGAGCAATGCTTGCTTAGAGGTTCGTTAAGTTTTAATGTAATGTTGTTTATTTTAGAAAACATAAGTGCCTTTTATTAAATTAAAAATTCTGTGCGGAAAAGATGTTTGGAATATAGCATGACTGCAAAGCCTTTTCCATTTCCATATATGTAGGCTCGGAATACAATTTTAAACCTTTTACGCTAAACAAACTTAATTTGCTAAGGTTTAATTGATTGCTATCGCTTAAAATATAGGATATGAAATTTAATGCATTTTTATTATTACAAGTTACACCAATGTACTGAATTAAATCTGAAAAAGTTGAAACAGGTTCATAGTTTACGCTAAAGCGCCCAAGACTTTCAAGATTTTTTATTCTAAATAGGTCACGAGCTGTACCAAGCAGTTTAATATTATTGCTATTAACAAATTTGGTATAGCATTGATATGAACTTAGGGTTTGATTGTTGTTAATTGTTTGATTGTCAACTAATGAGGTTGCATTATGTAAATTGTTGTTTGCGGTATAGATAGCTGTATCTGTACTAGAAGTTTTTGTAAAATAACAGTATCCGCTTGCAATAAATGGTGCGGCCAAAAGTTTGCCGCCATATCGTGCACTTTCAAGATAATTATCCATTACATCATATTCACGGTCAAGCGATTGTAGGTGTGGCAAAATGGTTAGCGCAACTTGTTCGCTAAAAGAAATTAGATGAGGCACGTTTTGTCGCAATGCTTCCTGAAGTTGGTCAGCAGAAATTAACTTAACCATAACGAGTGTTGTAGGGTTTTCATTTTGGTAGGACAAGGCAAGTTGGTTTAAGTAGTTTTGTCTATTGGCGCCACCGCCTTCAAAGCTTTCAATGTGCCATAATTCCAATATTTCAAGGTTTGATTTATTACTTTCAATTAATGGTGTTTTATTAAACCTATTCAGGCATACCAACAAGCTAAATGCAGTAAAAAAAACTATTAAGACGGTATTAACGATTTGTTTTAATCTCATAAGTATAATTATGTAGTGATTAGATTAAAAATACTTAAGTAGAGTAAAATATTGTTTGTAAAAAGGCTAAATGGCAGCTGTTAAAGTAAATGCTAACCTTGTGTTGCTATATATGCGGCAACATACAAGTAGCGCAAAATCAATAGCCCTAATAAATTTTATGGTAGGTAAATAAAGTTGTGTTAAAATATTTTCAAAATATGTTTTATGTGATATAATAATTGTATGGAATTGATAAAGGAAAAAATTAAAAACTTGCCAACTAATCCAGGCGTGTATTTGATGAAGGATAAGTACAACAATGTAATATATGTTGGTAAGGCTAAGAACTTAAAAAAGCGTGTAAGTCAATATTTCCTGCGCAAGCAAGATATACCTAAGGTGCAAGCAATGGTGGGTAATGTGGTTGACTTTGATTTTTTTGTGGTTGCAACTGAGTATGATGCACTTGCGCTTGAGAGTAATTTAATAAAAAAATATCAACCATACTACAATATTCTTTTAAAAGACGGCAAGGCCTTTGCTTATATAAAGGTTAATTTGCATGAAGATTTTCCGAAGTTTGAGGTAACACGTAAAATTAATAGCAAGGATAAATTTTTTGGACCATATTTTGCAGGAATGAGCGCTAATGATATCCTAGATATTATTAATTACGCATATCCGGTGCGAAAGTGCGCTCAAGCGCTTAGCGTAAATGGCAAAGAAAAAAAGTCGTGCCTGTATCATGATATGCATTTGTGCAGTGCGCCGTGTGCTAAAAGGATAGATAAAGAAGAGTATCACGAGGTTGTGCACTCGGCAATCAAGTTTTTACGTGGTGACACTAAGGAGATTAAAGAAATTTTAACCAAGAAAATGGAAACTAGTGCCAAGGCGGAGAACTTTGAAACAGCATTAATTTTGCGTGACAAAATTAAAATGGTTGATAGGCTTAAGGACCGTGTGGTAATGCAATTACGCAACAATATCGACCTTGATGTGTTTAGTTTGTGTACCAATGGCGAACTTAGTGCAATGTGTGCGGTGGTTATCCGTGGTGGAAAAGTGCAAGGAGTGCAGTCGTTTGATATACTCAATTTTATTGAAAAGGACGAGGCGTATCAACAATTTTTGGTGCAATATTATGCCAATCACGTGTATAACGTGGATGAAATTATTTTACCAAAGGATATCGGTGATTTGGATGTGGTAAAACAGTATATTGAAAATAAGTATAACAAAAAAGTAACTATTACTCAGCCGTCTACTAATACAGATAAAATGAAAATACTAAAGATGGCGGAGCAAAATGCATGCTTGCATCTTGAAAAGAATGTAGAGATTAACAAAAAGAAAATCAATTCGTCAATTGGAGCGGTTAAGCAACTGCAAAAAGAACTGGGTTTAACTCGTGAACCAAAGCGAATAGAATGTTTTGATATTTCACATACTCATGGCGAATATACAGTTGCATCAATGTCGGTGTTAATTAATGGTGAAAAAGCCACATCACATTATCGTAAATTTAAGATTAAAAATGTGGACTTTATTGATGACTTTGCAAGTATGAACGAAGTTTTAACTAGACGTATGAATGAATTGAAAGGTGATGACATCAGTTTTTCATCTATGCCAGATTTGATTATTATTGACGGCGGTAAAGGTCAACTTGGTATTGCGTTAGAAGTCATTCAAAAATTTGGTTACACTAACGATATTATAAGTTTAGCCGAGCGCTTGGAGGAAGTGTTTGTGCCACATGAAAGCAAATCAATATTTTTACCACGTGGCAGTTATAGTTTGCGTTTACTTCAACTTGCACGTGATGAGGCACACCGTTTTGCAATCACCTACAATCGTCAACTTCGTACTAAAGGTATGTATAAGGGCGGATTGCAAGCAATCAAAGGCGTAGGACCAACCACACGAAAAATCCTACTAAGCAAATTCCGTACACTTGAGCGTATCAAAAATGCAACCCTTGAAGACCTACAAAACACTAAAGGAATTTCAAAAACTGTTGCAGAAAATATATATAACGCGTATCATAAAGAAATTTAAACAAAGGAGAAGATTATGAACACAATAATTTTAACAAGTTATTTAGATTTCTATGAAAAAGATGAGCAAGGAAACAAGGTTGCTCACAACTTTGGAAATGACAACGGAATTTTAGATTGTTTGAAAGCAAACACTAAAAAATGTGGAAACTTCCTATTTGTTGGTAATGGTGTGGAAGGAGCAAAATCAGAGCAATATTTTAAAATTGCCTGTGAGTCGTTTAAATTGACTATGCCTTTTAAAAACTATAACGTGTTAAATAATAGCACAAAAGATAAAGCGAAAGAGTTGGTTAAAAATGCAGATTTTATATTCCTATGTGGCGGACATCTACCAACACAAAATGCTTTCTTCAATGAAATAGGATTAAAAGAGCTGTTAAAAAACACAAATGCTTTAATAGTTGGTGGAAGTGCTGGCAGTATGAATTGTGCTGATGTGGTGTATTGTCCTCCAGAACTTGAAGAAGAAGTTGAGGATACAAATTTCAATAGATACTTAAAAGGTTTGGGATTAACCAACATTAATATATTACCACACTTTGAAGAATTTAAAAGAATGACTATATGTGGTAAAAGATATATAGATGATATAATCGTTCCAGATAGTAAGAAGATTGATATTATAGGACTTAATAATGGTAGTTATATAGTTATTCAAAACAATCAGTCAACAATCTATGGCGAAAGTTATTTAATTCGCAAAGGACAAATAACACAAATTAATGAAAACAACAATACTAGGAGTTTGCAAAATGTTAAATAAATATTTTAAGAGTATTATAGACCAAACTGAAGAACCGGTTGTAATATGCGATTTGGATTTTAAGATTTTGTATATGAATAGTGTTGCAGTAGAAAACTATCATCAAGATTTAACTGGCAAAAATTTAAGAGATTGCCACAACGCAGATTCAAACAAAAAAATGGAGCAAATAATAGATTGGTTTAGAAAAGACACTAGGAACAACAAAGTATACACCTATCATAGCAACAAATTAAATCATGATACTTACATAGTTGCATTGCGTGATGAAAATCAAGAACTTATAGGATTTTACGAAAGGCATATTAGTCGAAATGTTGACACAAATGAAAGATATGTAATGGGTTAGCTATTATTAAAAGTTAAACATATTTATAAAAACTTGACAATGTGTATAAATATATGAAATAATATTTACAGAAGGATAAAAATGAGTATTATTGAGATTAAAAATTTAAGGAAAAGTTTTGGTTCGATAAAAGCGGTGAATGATATCTCGTTTACTGTTGAGGAGGGAAACCTGTTTGCTTTTTTAGGTGTAAATGGTGCAGGTAAGTCAACAACAATTAACATTATATGTGGCGATTATGAAAAAGACAATGGAACCGTCATTGTTGATGGTGTAAATATTGACAATCAACCTAATTTGATTAAGCCAAAACTAGGTGTGGTTTATCAAGATTCCGTATTGGACAAGCAATTAAGTGTTAAGGATAATTTGGAATATAAGGCAAGTTTGTATGGAATAAAGGGTAAAGAATTTAAACATAGACTGCAAGAGATTGACAAACTGCTTGATATTGAAAAATTGCTTAACCGACCGCTTGGAAAACTTTCGGGTGGACAAAGGCGAAGGGTGGATATTGCAAGGGCGATATTACATAGTCCTAAAATTTTAATATTGGACGAGCCTACAACTGGGCTTGACCCTCAAACAAGAAGTAAAGTGTGGGATGCATTAAATTTGTTACGCAAAAAGGATAATGTAACAATATTTTTGACCACCCATTATATGGAAGAAGCCGCAGATGCTGACAATGTGGTAATACTAGATAATGGAAAGATTGTGGCGCAAGGAACACCTTTTCAATTAAAAAAGAAATATGCCAGTGACTATATTAGATTGTATAATGTTAAGGAAAAAGATATCAAAGCCCTAGATGTTGATTACGAAAAGTTGGTTGATTGCTTTAAAATTGCTGTAAAAACCACGCAAGAGGCAACACAATTAATATTGGATAATCCAAAGTTGTTTAAAGACTATGAAATTACTAAAGGCAAATTAGATGATGTGTTTTTGGCGGTTACAGGCAAAAAATTAGTTCAAGGAGATACAAATGAATAGTTTTAATATGTTGACTAAGCGAAATGTTAAATTGTTCTTTAAGGATAAAGGCTTATTTTTCTGCTCGCTTATCACTCCATTGATATTATTGGTTTTGTATATTACCTTTTTAGGCAAAGTATTTAAAGATTCATACATGATGAATATTCCTGCCGAATTAAATGTAAGCGAAAGCATTTTAAATGGTCTGGCAGGCGGGCAATTACTTTCATCACTACTAGCGGTTTGTTGTGTGACAGTTGCTTTTTCTGCCAATATGTTAATGGTTCAAGATAAGTTTACTGGAGCAAGAAAGGATTTGCTTATCACGCCATTAAAAAGGTCTAAGCTTGCATTATCATATTATGCATCAACCTTTATTTGTACTTTTTTGATTTGTGCTATAGCAACATTTGCCTGCTTTATATATTTAGGTGTGGTTGGCTGGTATCTAAGTTTTGCAGATTGCTTGTTTATATTGCTAGACGTGTTTATACTTACATTGTTTGGTACCGCGCTATCATCTTTGGTAAATCACTTTTTGTCTACTCAAGGTCAGGTTTCGGCGGTTGGAACAATCGTTAGTTCTATGTACGGATTTATATGTGGCGCATATATGCCTATTGCGAGTTTTGGAACAGGACTTCAAAAGGTGTTAATGTTTTTGCCTGGAACATATGGCTCATCACTTATCAGAAATCACACAATGCGTGGAGCACTCGAGGCTCTAGGTGATAGTGGAGTTTCAGCCGAAACTATTGAAAGTATAAAAACGGGAATAGACTGTAATTTATCATTCTTTGGTCATAACGTGAGTATTGGAATGATGTACTTAGTGATTATTGCATCAATTACACTTTTTGTAGGCGCATTTATATTAATCAATGTTATACAGGAGAGAAAAAGACAAAAGCGATTAAAGCCTAGAGCAGTAAAATAAAAAAGAAAGAAGGTTACTTGCTTTCTTTTTTGTTACAATATTTTAGTATTAGGGTTATTAGTTTGTTTACATCTTCGCTAATACAACTTAGTTTTAGGTATGGTAGAAGTTTGTCGTTGTAGTACAATATAATTGTTTTAGTTTTTGGTTTAAACATTCTATCAACAATAGCGGTTTTGATTTTGTAACCGGTGAACTTAGAGTTGTCGGCATAGGTGCAGGCATCTTCGTATGCCTTTAGTATATAATTTTCATATAATGTATATTCTACTTTGATTAATGATTTTTTAACCGCCAATATTGTCCACAATATGCAACAAAATATTGTGATAAATGCAATAACCGTAACAACCCAGTTGTTAAAGATTAGCACAAACCTAACAAAGATTAGTATAAGTATTGCAGATAACACGCTCATAACCACAGCATTGGTTTTACGATATTTTTCTACATCCAATTTTATACTATGAACCTTTTTACCAAGCACAGGCGGACATTCATTAATGTGCTTGTGTGGGTTGTGGGCTTTTTGCTGATGAACATCTTGTTTAATTAAATTATTTTTATTCTTTTTCATAACATTTCCTTATCTTTCAAGGTTATTTTTAGGGCTATATCGTTTAACTAAAATAGGTTTTTGTTGTTCTTTTTTCAAACATTCATCTAATAATCCTTGAGATGTTGTTTTAGTTGAACTATCAACCACTTCTATTCCTATTAACGATACCAATTTTTCAAAAATTCGCATAATATTCTCCTAAACTAGATTATATCACAAAATTTGGATTTGTAAATACCTAAACATTAAATTTAAATACTACAATGTCGCCGTCTTGCATTACATAATCTTTACCAGCGCTTATGATTTTTCCTTTTGCACGTGCATTTGCATAGTCGCCCGCTTCGATTAGGTCATCATATTTTACCACATCAGCACGGATAAAGCCACGTTCAAAGTCGGTGTGAATTTTGCCAGCCGCTTGTGGTGCAAGTGTGCCTTTAGTGATTGTCCAAGCACGAACTTCCTTTTCGCCTGCGGTTAGGTAACTGATTAGACCAAGAAGGGAATAACTTGCAACAATAAGTTTGTCAAGGCCGGAGTGGGAGATGCCTAGTTCTTCCATAAACATTTCACGTTCTTCATCACTTAAACTTACAAGTTCTTCTTCCAATCTAGCGCAAAGGCTAATCATTTCAGCACCTTCGCTTTTTGCAAGTGCTTCGATTTTGGTTAAATTTTCACGTTGATAGTCGTCAAGGGTGTCGCTAGTATTTGCTACATATATAATTGGCTTGGTTGTGATTAGGAAAAAGCCGTTGACAATTTTTTGCTCTTCTTCATCAAAACTTAACATACGTGCTGGCTTTTGCTCGGCAAGAGTTTTATATATACGGTCAAGTAATTCCTTTTCCTTAATAGCAGTAGCATCACCACCGTGAACAAGTTTGTCAACTTTTCCAAGACGTTTTTGCACAGTTTCGATATCGGCAAGTATTAGTTCCATATTAATAGTTTCAATATCCCTAGCAGGGTCAACGCTGCCGTCCACGTGGATAATGTTGTCATTTTTAAAGCATCTAACCACGTGCAAAATTGCGTCAACTTCCTTGATATGGCTTAAAAATTTGTTACCAAGACCAGCACCTTCGCTAGCACCTTTAACAAGACCTGCAATATCCACAAATTCGATTTGGGCAGGGGTAACTTTTTGAGTATTATACATTTTAGCCAATACGTCAAGACGTGGGTCATAAACGTCTACAACCCCTACATTTGGTTCGATTGTACAAAAAGGATAATTGGCACTCATAGCGCCAGCCTTTGTAATTGCATTAAATAATGTACTTTTGCCTACATTTGGCAAACCTACTACACCTAGTTTCATAATATACCTCTCAACTTGGCAAAGCAAGTCCTAGCGGACTTTAAAAGGCTAACACCTTTAGTTAAAGCGTACTTTAACGCTTTGCCTATAATAATTTTTAAAATACGTACATATATTACTACAAATAAACAAATTAATCAAGGTATTTTATGGTTTTTATTTATATTCTTATAGGTATTGTGCAAGGGTTGACCGAATTTTTACCCGTTTCCAGTAGCGGACATATACTACTTCTTAGCGAAATCTTTAATGTTGACCTAGATATTATCTTTTTAAGCGTGGTGGCACATTTAGGTACTTTGCTATCGGTAATTATTTGTATGCGTAAAAAATTGGCATACTCAATCAAACACCCGTTTTGCAAAACCAACTGGCAATTACTGGTGGCAACCTTGCCTTGCGTGATAGGGGTGTTGCTGTTTAATGATTTGGTAGATAAATTATACTCTATCTACTTTTTGGTGGCGGGATTTTTAATTACCGGCATAGTGTTAATTGTGGCGGATATTATAAAACAAAAAAATCAAAAATTTGGTTACAAGCACGCAGTAAGTATGGGTATTATGCAAGCGGTGGCAATACTTCCAGGTATTAGTAGGTCGGGTAGTACTATGGCGGTGGGTATGATGAGTGGTGCAAATAAGGAAGACGCTTGTGAATTCACGTTTTTAATGAGTATACCTATTATAATCGCGTCAGCAGTATTTGAAAGTATTGAAATGTTTACAACTGGTGTAAACATACAAATTTTGCCATCAATATTAGTGTTTGTGACATCATTTATATTTGGAATATTGTCAATCAAATTAATGTTAAAAGTGCTTAAAAATAACAAACTTTACGTGTTTAGCATTTATCTATTAGTATTATCGGCAATTACGCTATTGGTGGTACTTTAATTATTAACCATTTGTGTATGTTTTGTGGATAAGTAAAAATTTGGTTTTAAAGAAATTTGTAGTATTTTGTAAAAAGTAAAAAAAGTGCTACAAGTTTTTTTTAATTTGCCTATTGAAAAGTATTACAATATGTGCTATACTACGACTAGGAGAAATATGTATGGAAGAAAAAAGAATAATAGAAGAACTTGCTCAAAATATAAATCCTGTATTTAGCGAAATTAAAGATGGCGTTTTGGTAAAGGTTGATCCGCGTGACGTAAAAGATTATCAATACACCACTCCACAGGAAGTTACTAAAATTGGATTTAGAGCATTTGAAAATTGTGTTTTGGCAGCAGTAACGATTGGTGATAATGTTACTGAGATTGGAAGATGTGCGTTTCAAGGACAGGAGTGGCTGCAAAAAGTAAAGATGGGTAGCAATGTTGCCAAGATTGGTCCATATGCATTTAACGGTTGCACATCTTTGATGGATGTTGAGTTGAACGATAAATTAAAAGAAATAGGAGAATGGGCATTCTATGATTGCTCGTATTTAGTACATATACCTTTACCTGAAAACCTTGAAAAGATCGGAAAAGGAGCATTTAGTTGTACTCCTATTGAAAAAACTATTTATGGACAATTTGAAGAAAACAAAAAAGCAAGAGAAGAAAAAGTAGTGGCTAAAAAATAGCCACTTCTTTTATAATAGTATTTTACAAAATAGTTTTATAAGTTTGCACAACAAATTGACTTTTGGCATTTTTAGTGATAAGATATAAGGGAATGATGAATGAGTAATGCAAAGTGAATAATTAAGGACGCTTTCGCATTATAATAGAACTATAAGTTTTAATGGAGGAAATATGGCATTATCAGGAGATTATCATACACATACTAAATACAGCCGCCGTAATCATGGCAAGGGCACAGTTGAGGAGCAAGTAAAGGCAGCGGTTGAAAAAGGTTTGGCACAAGTCGCAATTACTGACCATGGATTTAATCAAGTGCTTTATGGCGTAAGGCGTAGCGATATGGCTAAAATGCGTGAGGAGATTGAGGAAGCAAAGGAACGTTATCCTATTGAAGTATTGCAGGGCGTGGAAGCGAATTTGATTTCGGCACGTGGCGAGATAGATATTGAGCCGGGCGATTACGAATATCTTGATATACTACTTTGTGGATATCATAAATTGGTTAAGGGTAAACGTAAGCGTGATTTCTTTTTCCTATTTAAAAATTTATTATGCAGTGTGTTCCATATAACAACCAAACGTCAACGTGAGCGCAACACAAATGCGTATATAAACGCTATGAAGAACTATGATATTGACGTGCTTACACATTTAAATCACGGCTGCAAGGTAGATGTTGCAAAGGTGGCAAAGGTAGCAAAGGAAACCAATACATATATCGAACTTAACGGCAAACGTCTTGGTATGACCGATAAGGAAATTATGACCGCATACAAGGAAGGTGCAAAGTTTATTATTGATAGTGATGCACATAGTCCTAAACGTGTGGGTGATTGTCATTTAGGACTAGAGGCTATGTTAAGATTGGGTATTCCAGAAAGTGCGGTGGTAAACTACAATAGTTTGCCAACATTTAAGGCGGAAAAACGAAGAAAGGCTAAAAAATAATGATTAAAAATTTACAAAACGATATATTAGGGGGCATTTCTACAACCAGTTGTTGTAGCAATGCTTTTTTGAGTGCGGTAATTAGCGTAACTAGGGACGAGATTGATGAAAACCAAATGGTGCTTACTTGTCCTGATTTTTTGTACGAAAAATTTTGTACAATATTGCGTAACTTTTATCCAGACCTTAATATCCGTTTTTCAAAACTAGGACTAGTAGTTAGCGGAAGTAGTTT
Source organism: Candidatus Onthoplasma sp. (assembly GCA_045126575.1). Taxonomy (GTDB): domain Bacteria; phylum Bacillota; class Clostridia; order Christensenellales; family UBA1242; genus Onthoplasma. Next base: position 52,363 of record JBGVOQ010000019.1, read on the forward strand.
GATGGAACTGTTAAGCGAGTTGGATATTGCATACCTAAACAATGGTCAACTGGAACTATCCAACCCTTGTAACGAAACAATGCTTGCAAGCGAGTGTTGCAGGATAACGTATCTTAAAGGCGTGTTTTTGTGTGTAGGTAAAATTTATTACAATAGCGACTCCAGCGGAAATAGCCAAGGCTATAGTGTGGAGTTTGTGTTTAAGGATTATCAACTGGCTGATGATGTTAAAGCACTTTGCAAGTTTTTAGGTATTAATTTAAAATCCACTAAACGTGGCAACAATGTGGTGCTATATTCCAAGGATAGTGCCGTGTTGGTAGAATTTTTGGTTAAAATTGGTGCTATGAACGAGGCTTTTGAACTTCAAAATAGTTTAGTAATGCGTGAAATGCGTAATGACGCTAACCGCAAAGGTAATTGCTTTGACGCAAACCTTAACAAAACTATTAATGCAAGCGTGGAGCAGGTGTTGGCAATAGATTATATTATCAACCATTATGGACTTGAATATTTGGAACTTAGTTTGCAGGCGGTGGCATTACTTCGTATTGCAAATCCAGAAGCACCACTTAGCGAATTACAAAAATTATATCCACAGCCAATTACACGTGCTGGACTTAAATATAAATTAGATAAAATCATTTCGATTTATAAAGACCTAAAAGGAATTAGTTAATAAAGGTTGACAAATTGGGTAATTGGGGTATAATAACAAAAGAAAAAGGAGCAGAATATGGGAAACTTTGTGCATTTGCACGTGCATAGCGAATACAGTATTTTGGACGGGGCGGCACGTGTAGGCGATTTGGTAAAAAAAGCCAAAGAACTTGGCATGCCAGCGGTGGCTATTACTGACCATGGCAATATGTTTGCGTCATGTAAATTTTTTGATGAATGCAAAAAGCAAGGTGTTAAGCCTATATTTGGTTGCGAGTTTTACGTGTGTGATGACCTTACCGTTAAGCAAGGTAAAACTAAGTTAAACCACCTAGTATTGTTAGTTAAAAATGAGCAAGGATATAAAAGTATATCCAAACTTAATGCAATTGCATATCGTGACGGATTTTACTACAAACCTCGTATCGACCTTAAAACTTTGGAAGAGTATAGCGAAGGTTTGGTATGTTTAAGTGCATGTGTGGCGGGAGATATTCCGCAAGCAATTTTGCATGGTGATTTTGAGGAAGCAGAGCGTTTGGTGGTTTGGTTTAAACGTGTGTTTGGTGAAGATTTTTATATCGAACTTCAAAATCACGGAATTGCCGACCAGTTGACCGTTTTGCCATACCTAAAAGAATATGCTAAAAAGTATAATATCAAGACAGTTATTACCAATGACGTACACTATGTAAATCGTGAAGATGCCGAAATGCAAGATGTGGCAATGTGTGTTGCAATGCAAAAAACAATTGATGACCCTAATCGTATGAAGTTTGAAAATGATGAGTTTTATTTCAAATCATACGAAGAAATGGCCAACGTTTTCCCTGATGATTTACAGTCGCTTGAAAATACTTTGGAAGTTGCGGAAAAATGTAATTATGGCTTTGTGTATGGGCACTACTTATTCCCTAGATATGTACCAGCAGATGGCTCTAGCCCTAAGGAATATTTACTAAAGTTAATCCATGAAGGGCTTATTAAAAAGTATGGTGCACGCACACCAGAAATTGATGCACGTATTGATAGCGAAATGGCGGTTATTGAAAAACAAGGATTTATCGAATACTTCCTAATTGTTTGGGACTACATTAATGCAGCACGTAGTATGGGTATTTCGGTTGGTCCAGGTCGTGGCTCTGGTGCGGGTAGTTTGATTGCTTATGCAATTGGCATTACCAATATCGACCCATTACGATACGACCTAATTTTTGAGCGTTTCCTACACAGCGAACGTGTAACTGCGCCCGACTTTGATATCGACTTTGAAGACGTGCGCCGTGAAGAAGTTATTGATTATGTTAAAGGTAAGTACGGTGAAAACCGTATTGCTCGTATTATCACATTTGGTACAATGGCGGCTAAAAACGTAATCAAGGACGTTGGCCGTGTAATGCGTGTGCCATATTCAAAACTAGATAAAATTACTAAAAATATTCCTAAATTAAAATCTCCAATTTTGCCTAAATGTTTTGGCTTTGACCCTAAAGCAAAACCAGACCAAATAGTGCAAGAACTTGTGGATATGTACAACGAAGATGAGGAAATCAAAAAGGCTGTAGATATTGCTGTTAAACTGGAAGATTTCCCTAGACAAACCTCAACTCACGCATGTGGTGTTATTATTGGTGCAGATGTACTAGACAAACACGTTCCACTAGCACGTAACGGTGACGATATTACCACTCAATACGAAGGTGCAGAGATGGAGCACTTAGGTCACTTAAAAATGGACTTCCTAGGACTTAGAAACTTAAGTGATATTAAGGCATGTCTTCGTTATGTTAAGAAAAATCATGGCGTAGATATTGACTTTGATACATGTACCTATGATGACCCTAACGTGTACAAGTTGATTTCTACAGGCGATACTGAAGGTATATTCCAAATCGAAAGTGGCGGATTCCAAAGCTTTATGAGGGAGTTGCAACCAACCTGTTTGGAAGATATTATTGCGGCGGTGTCGTTGTATCGACCTGGACCTATGGATAGTATTCCTCGTTACGTGCACAACAAGCACCACCCAGAGGATACAACTTATGACCACCCAATACTTGAGCCAATTTTGAAAGTAACTTATGGCTGTATTGTATATCAAGAGCAAGTCATGAGGGTGTGTCAGGATATGGGCGGATTTACACTAGGTCAAGCCGACATGGTGCGCCGTGCCATGGGTAAGAAAAAACTTGAAGAAATGCAAAAAATGAAAGGCAAGTTTATTTATGGCGAGCCAGAGCATTATGAAGGCGAAAAATTTGTTGCAACCATTGATGGTGCATTAAAGCGCGGTGTGCCGCTTGATATTGCCGAAAAAATATGGCAGGAAATGGAAGGCTTTGCTTCCTACGCATTTAATAAATCTCACGCAGCAGCATATTCATTAATTACGTATCAAACCGCATATCTAAAAACGTACTATATGCCAGAGTTTATTACCTCAATCTTAAACAATCGTATTACCAATATTGATAAAATTAAATTCTATGTAGCATATGCTAAGCAAAAGAAGTTGGAAGTATTGCCACCAGATATCAACAAGAGTGAAACATACTTTTCAACCGATGGTAAGTCTATCCGTTTTGGTATTGCTGCGCTTAAAAATGTTGGTGTGAATGTGGTGGAAGAAATTATTGCCGAGCGTGAACGTGGTGGCGACTTTAAGGACCTTATGGATTTTGTAAATCGTGTAGATGGTCAAGCACTTAACAAGCGATGTATTGAAAGTTTAATTCAAGCTGGAGCATTTGATTGTTTTGGTCGTACACGTAGTCAACTTATGGGTGTTTATACCATTGCAATCACTCGTGCGCTTGATGCTAAAAAGCGTGCTATGAGCGGGCAAATGGATATGTTTGGCAGCCTGTTCAGTGATGATACCGGTATAGATGATTTGGAATATCCAGATATTCCTGAGTATGTAAACAAGGTTAAACTTCACCTTGAAAAAGAAATTGCAGGTGTGTATCTATCCGGTCATCCACTAGATGAGTATGCTAGCCGTATGCAAAACTTTACAATGAACAGTTCAATGATTAGCGCGGGTGATGAGGAAGAAGGAACTATTAATAATGAAGATTTTGACCAAGTGGATACAGGCTTAAAAGATGGCGACCAAGTTACTTGCGGTGGCGTGATTACTATGGTTAAACCGGTAACTACTAAAGCTGGTCAAAAAATGGCAATTGCAACAATTGAAGATATGCTTGGAACATTTGATATTGTGTTATTCCCTAAAGTTTATGATAAGTTTAAGGAAGTGTTGCAGGAAGAGGCGATAGTTGCTATAAAAGGTAAGGTTTCAGTTCGTGATGGATTAAGTACTAGCATAAATGTGGACTTTATGGAAAGTATGGTTGGCGAAAGTGCTGAGGAGCAACCTAAAGTTGAAAACACTCAACCAGAAGAACAAGTTCAAGAGAAGGTGCAATTATTACGTTTGTGTTTAATTTATGATGTGAGCAACAAAGATTTGCATAATCAAATTTGCGAACTATTAAAGGAGTATCCAGGCGAAAGTGATGTGTACTTAAAAGATGAAATTTCAGGCAATAGATATAAACTACCTCAAAAGGTGGAAATACGTCAATCACTTCGCTACGAACTTGAAAGTATGCTTGGTAGCGACAATATAATAATCGCATAGAATATAAAGGACTTTAAGGATTACCTTAAGGTCTTTTTTTAAATTGTTTGACAATAAGGTTTGAGGAGTGATATAATAGTTCTAAGGAGAAGGGTATGAAATTTTTAAAATGGTTTTTTGGTTATGGTGCAAAATACCGTAAACAGGCTGAAGCGTATGAGGATAATAATCGCACGATAGGACCAATTGCTAACTTTATTGTACTTGTTTTTACAACCGCTATTCCGCTACTTGCATTATGGGGAATGTTTAAACTTCCTTGGGCAGATATGTGGCCAGCGAATTTATTATGCATGGCACTTGCATTTGGTTCGATCTTTAAAGTTCCATCAGAGCTTATGATATTTAGCCTTGTGGCAATCCGTCATGGAATTAAAACTAGGGTTGAAAATAAGGTAGAAAGTTTGGCAAACGAACATTTGGAAGATGACAACATTGGCAAGGTGATTGTTGAAGAAACTATTACTAATCGTAAAGGCAAACGTACAAAACCTGTTTGGGACTTTATTATTGGAACAATAGGTATTTTGTTATCAATAGGTGTTGTAATTGCGTTTGTTGCGTTGTTCTTCTGGTTCCTAGCACATATTGGATAAATCAAAAAACTCAGTAGTTAAATACTGAGTTTTTTGATAATGAAGGCGCTACGCTTATGAAAATATGAAGGCGCTAAACTTTGTTTGCTAATGAAGAGCAACTTGCGTTGCATTAAGGATAAATTATAACTAATCTTTAATAAGTAGTAAAGTTATAAATTTACATTTTTATATTAAAGCATAGTATATAACATATTTTTTATGTTAATAAATTAAATTGATAAAAATTTTTGTCAAAAACTATTGATTAATTTTTTAAAGTGTGGTATTATAGGTGCGTATGTAAAACCATACCTTGTCTTAAATTTATATGTTTAAGACCGAAAAGTCCAAAAGGAGGTTAATATGAACAAGTACGAACTTATGTACATTTTAGTTAATAGTGCTAGTGATGAAGAAAAAGACGCTATGATTGAAAAAATCAATGCACTTATTACTAAAAATGGTGGAGTTGTGGAAAGTGTTGACAAAATTGGTAGCAAGAAATTGGCATACGAAATCAACAAAAAGCATGACGGATATTATGTTTTAGTTAATTTCAGTGCTGATAGTAAAGTTCCAGCAACACTTACTAACACACTAAGAATTACTGAAGGCGTTTTACGTTATATCGTAGTAGCAAAGTAATTTGCTAAAAGGAGCAATTTATGAACAAAGTATTTTTAATTGGAAATCTTACAAGAGATCCAGAATTATCTACCACAAATTCAGGTATTTCTGTTTGCAGAATATCTATTGCGGTATCTCGTCGTTTTGCTAGTCCAGATGGCTCTAGGGAAACAGATTTCTTTAACGTAGTTGCTTGGCGTGCAATCGCTGAAAATTGTGCTAAATACCTTAAGAAAGGTAGCAAAATTGCCGTTATGGGTACTATTCAAAATCGTTCTTATGAAGGCAACGATGGCACTAAGCGTTACACAACTGATATAACTGCTGAGGAAATCGAATTCTTGTCAACCAAGGGTGACGAAACTGCTTCTGACAATGGTATGAGCCATGAACCAGACACAGGTTTACAACCTATTGATGATGACGATAACACTTTACCATTCTAGTAAAGTTAATGTGTGTCGATTACACAACTAAATTATTTTAAGGAGTACACTATGAGTGAAGAATTACAAACTGTAGTTGCTGAAAGCGCAGAAGTTGCTGCTCCAGCACCAGTAGAAAAGAAGAAGTTTTTCAAGCACAAAAACAAGAAAAAGGTTTGCTTGTTCTGTGAAAATAAGGACAAAGTTGTAGATTACAAGGATGTTGCTACACTTCGTAAGTTTGTTACAGAAAAAGGTAAGATTTTACCTTCACGTCAAACTGGCACTTGCCCTAAGCACCAACGTGCTATCACAGTTGCTGTTAAGCGTGCTAGAAATATTGCATTGTTACCTTTCAGAGGTGAGTAATAACAAAAAGACAAACATTGGTTGGATGTTTGTCTTTTTTTCTTGACTATTTTTATTATAGCATTATTTAGATTTTTTTATAAAACTTTTAAATGTAGATAATGTCTGTTTAAATCCATTGCTTGGAAGATATGCTATTAGTAATAATACACCGCATAACGGAATGCATGTAGCAAATTTTGCAATTAGCAACCAAATTCCACCATCCGGAATAAATGAGCACACAAAGTAACAAATTGTGCCAACTGCAATCATTATAAGAGTATCAATTAAATATTGCCTAAAGTATGACCAAACATTCTTTTTAAAGTAATGTTTGTATAATACTTTGGGTTCAATCCAAAGAGGTACTAAAATAGTACTCAAAATTGTCCCTAAAATTATACCATTTATCCCCATGAATATTCCAAGAATAATTGACGCAATTAAATTTATTAATGATTCCGCAATTGGAGCAAATCGATTGTACCAAAATAAACCAGCGCCTTCTCTAAATACGCCAGTCCCAGCGCGCATTTGATTTAGATAAAAACTAATACATAATAATAGTACAGTAGAGGAGTTAAATAGGTAAATGCCACCGCCTGTCCATAATAATATAAATGGATTTAACAAAACCAATAAACATATTGCAAAAAATGATGACATTATAGAAAATAATAGGTTAATTGTTTTGTATGTGTAATAAACATATTCATTATTTTTGTCGGCAATTAAATTGCCTACACTTCCTTTTAAAGATGTTGAAATCAATGTTACAAATGAGGTTAACGATGCAATTATTAAATAGTAATTTGAGTAAGCGCCGAGAACGACAAGTCCAGTAATTGAAGATATTAATATATTATCGGTTGAAAATACTACTGCACCACCAAGCTTGTGTAAACTAAGCGCGGCAACGTTTTTTGAAATCTCTTTTTTTGTTTGAATATCTAAAGGTTGAGATTTTCCGTTAATATTAGGGTATAATTTATTTGTAGCAGACCTTATCCACACACATTCGATAAATGTAAAAATAATATTAATTATAAAGTAAAAATAATAGTTTTTAAGGGCAATCAATATTAATATTTGGAATAACGTCATACCAAACAAGCAAAAGGTTTTGATTTTGTTTTCAACATCATTGCGTTGGTATGCAAACAGTAATGATCTTTTATGTGCGGAAATATAACTTATTAACGTATTTGCTAAATACATTAAGTATAGTATATAAATATTTATATCAACAGTGACATCTCCTTTAATTAGTACATCCAGGAAAGGAAGAAGTGTTAATCCTATAACTAAAATAACTATGAAGATTATAGAATAAAACTTTTTGTATAGAGATTGCAAGGATTTTACTTTTTCAAGATCTCCATCATTAATTGGCTTGTACATACTAAATACGATAGCGCTTCCAATTCCTAGTTCGGCAAGATTTAAAAATGATAAAATGTTTGTAAATAAACCATTAAGTCCTAGATATTCTGCACCCATGGTATAGATTAAAACAGTACGTAAAACAAACTGCAACAATAATTGTGTTGCAAATTTAATAATATTAGCTGTTAAATTTCTTTTGATATTATTAGATCTTGTCATAGTTTTGAATATACTTTAGCGAAATTACAACTTCGTTAAGCCTTTTTGTTTTTTCTTGTATCTTATATAGAATATTGGGGAAATGAGCCATCCTAAAAATCTATAAATTGATTTAGTATTCAATTCATTTTTAAATTGGTCTTTATATTTATTCAGTTTTTTCCAAGCAAAATATCTAGCCCAAGCAAATAAACATTTTTTAAGCCCAACTTTGTATTTTGTTAGATGATATGTATCACTTTTAAATGCATAATATGTTCCTAAAGGATTTTTAAACATTAGTTTTGCAGCATTTGCAGTATAACCATCAGTTTGATATTCGCCAATATATAGCAATTTATTGACAGCCAATATTTTATAGTCAAACATAAATTGATTGTATAAAACTTTTTCGGTAATAAATCGCTCATCTTCAATTTTAGGAAAATGGTATCGATTAACAATATTTGTTTTAAAAACTAAAAAAGTATCTTCATTGTACCCATGTTTTTGACCTAACTCATTAAAATATAGATATGTATTAGATTGGGGCCAACTAGTATTAAATGGGGTGTTTGGATTTACTGCACGTCTATATACAATGCCAAGGCACTTTGAATCAACATCTGTTAAATCTTTATAAATTTCCTCAATTGCATTATTGGTTAAATAATCATCTGAATCCACACAGGCTATAAATTCCGTTTTACATATTTGATGTGCTAAATCTATAGCAGAATGCTTTCCACCGTTTGTTTTTTTGTAATAATTAATGTTTATAACATTTTCTTCAATAAATGAATTTACAACCTGTTCTGTATTATCAACAGAGCCATCGTCAACAATCAACCATATAAAATTTTTGTTACTTTGATTAATTAATGATTGGTATAATTTTTTTAACAACTCAGCGCGATTGTATGTTGGGGTGAAGATGGTTAAATTACAATTCATCTTTGACTCCTTTATTATAAGTATAGGCTTGAGTAATTTTTTCAATATAAGATTGTATATCGTTATAATCTTTTGAAAAATTTAATAAATAATCCTTATAAAAATCTTTAGTTTGATTGAGGATTTCTAATATATATTTTACAGCATCTTGGTCTTTATCGTATAGATATCCCATACGATTATCTGTAATTAATTCAACTGCACCATCAACCCTAGTTGATACAAGAGGAAGTCCTAAAGCAAAAGCTTCTAATACTGCCATTGGAGTGCCCTCGTTAATCGAACTCATCAGTAGCAATCGGCTGTCGTGCAAAATCTTATAAGGATTGCTTTGGAATCCAAGGAAGTGGATGTTGTTTGAAAGGTTATTAGACTTAACAAATTCTTCACAAACGTCACGCAAGTCACCATCTCCAATAAAGGCGCATTTTGTTTTAGGTCTTATTTGAATTACGTCTTTTAAGATGGTTAGAGCCCTGATAGGGTTTTTAACTTCAACCAATCTTCCAAGCACACATATATCATAGTTATAATTATTTGTATCGGTAAGCGCTTTTTCTTTTAATTTTTCAATATCAATTATATTGTACAAAATTTCACTTTTGTTTGCTACTTTATTTTTAAAACAGTATTTATCTAAGCAAGATTTTGACACCCAAAATATTTTGCTAAACTTTTTGCTTGCATAATTATATAACAATGATTTTAATGTGATTTTACTCATTTTGCGTTCATCGTTGCCATGAATATGTGAAATCATTTTTGCCCTTTTTGCGAGTTGGCTTGCTATAATACTGGCCTTCACATCATGGGCGTGTATTACGTCAGGATTATATATATTTACAATTTTGGTAAGGTTTTTTTTGCTTAATTTTTGTAGTGGAATAAACTCTATATTCTTATCGGATAATGTTTGAGCTATAGGGCCATCAAGTGAGCAATATGCCATTTGTATATTATCTTTAAACATATCGATTATTTGACAAACAACATTTTCCGCTCCTGAAAATTTATTGCTTGCTAGTAGGTGTAGAACTTTCATTTTGCTTCCTTTTGTTTTTAATTTTATTTACTAACTTCTCGCCCATAATACGTTTGATAAATTGCTTGATCTTTGCTTTTAATTTAACAGATTTCTTAACCCAAGATGCGCAATAATGATGAATAGTGTGAGTATTTTTAGTTCTCCTAATTTTTCCATCAGTTAAATTTTTGGGGCTAAAATATTCCGAGGCGTAAAATATGGTATTGCCTATTTGTTGGGTTTCATTCTTTCGGATTAAGCCTTGTTGTTCGTAATAGTTTGTAAACACTTCACAAACAGTTAAGTTGATTAGATTGTTGACATCAAATTTTAAATTTTTATAGACGTTTAGAATATTTCCCAAATCCTTATTATCCTTGACACAGCCTAATATTAATCCGGGATTTAACAAATTAGAACTTTCAAAACCCATAAAGCAATCATGAGTTAAGAAATTATCAATAGGCTTTAATAGTTCAACGTCAATATCAAAATAAATTCCGCCATGGTTATACAAAATGTCAGTACGTAACACATCTGATGCAAAGGCATATTTTTTGGCGGCCAATGCATCTTTTACAAACTGGTATTTATCTAAATCAAGATTACTTTCATCCCAACGCTTAATCTCATATTCTGGGCAATATTTTTGCCAACTGGCAATACATTTTTTTGCAATAGGTGGGAGTTCTTTTCCGCCTAGCCAAATATAGTGAATAACTTTTGGTATCATAAAAACCTCTTAAATTGATAATATCATAATTATATAATTAAATCAAACAATTAAAGCGAAATGATTAAAATATTTAATTTGTTTGTAAGCAAGCTAAACCGTGGGTACTTAAATCCAAACAAATTTTAACTAAATTGCAAAAAAGATGTGGCAAACTATTTACTTTTTTGCAAAATAATAGTATTATTTATATGAGATAAATATAGATAAAAGAGGTATGTTATGGAAATTACACCTAGCAATTTTATAGAACAAGCGATTGTTAACGATATTAAGGAAGGTAAAGTGTTTGGAGCGGTGCAAACAAGGCATCCACCAGAACCAAGTGGATATTTGCACATTGGACATGTTCGTAACATTGTATTAAATTACGGCACAGCGTTAAAATTTGGCGGTGTATGTAATTTGCGTTATGATGACACAAACCCTTTAAAGGAAAAGCAAGAATTTGTTGATGCATTACAACAAGACGTTATATGGTTGGGATATAAATGGGCAAACATTTTTTACGCAACCGATTATTTCCAACAAAACTACGAAATTGCGGTAAAACTTATTAAGGAAGGCAAGGCATATGTTTGTGATTTAAGCCCTGAGGAATTGTCAAAAACTCGTGGCACACTAACTGAGCCAGGAACCAATAGTCCATATCGTGACCGTAGTGTTGAGGAAAACCTTGAACTATTTGAACGTATGAAGAATGGTGAGTTTGAAATGGGAACTCGTTGTTTGCGTGCCAAGATTGATATGGCGGCATCAAATATTAACATGCGTGACCCAGTTATTTACCGTATTCAATATTTAGAACATCAACGTATTGGCCGTAGTTGGAATATTTATCCTACATACGACTTTTCGCATCCACTAGATGATGCGCTTGAAGGTGTAACTCACTCAATTTGCGGACTGGAGTTCGAAGACCATCGCCCACTATATAATTGGGTGGTAGAAAATAGCGGATTACCTAATCGTCCACGCCAAATTGAATACTCCAACCTATTGATTAAAAATTCAGTATCAGGTAAACGTAATATCAAAAAATTGGTTGAAGATGGAATTGTATGTGGTTTTGATGACCCAAGACTATATACTTTACGTGGATTACGTCGTCGTGGTGTGTTGCCTGAAAGTTTAGTTGACTTTGTTAAGGCGGCGGGATTTTCTAAGTCGACTACAATTTGTGAACGTAGCATGCTAGAATACTTTATCCGTAACACACTTAACGAAAAAGCTATGCGTGTTATGGCAGTGCTTGACCCAATTAAATTGGTGATTACCAACTATAATGGCGAGGAGGATATCGAACTAGAAGATTATCCTCAAAAGGAAGAAACAACCAAACGTAACTACAAGTTTGGCCGTGAACTATTGATTGAACGTAGCGACTTTGAAATTACTCCGCCACCTAAATATCACAGATTATATGTGGGCAACAGTGTAAGACTAAAAGGTGCTTATGTTGTTAAGTGTACCGGTTATGACCTAAACGAAGATGGCAGTGTAAAATGCGTGTATGCTGAATATGACCCAGAAACTAAGTCTGGCGGCAATAGTACTGTTAAGGTTAAGGGTACAATCCATTGGTTAAACGAAAAATATGTTACACCATGTGAAGTTAGAAATTATGAAAACTTGCTAGCAGAAGAAGATGAGGGCTCAACTAACGAACGTGCTATTGTTAATGAATACAAAATTAATCCAAATTCAATTAAGGTTATTAATGCTTTTGTTGAAAGCGGAATTGATTATAACCTAGACGATAGATATCAATTTATCCGTAATGGTTTTTATTGCCTAGACAACAAGGATAGCAAAGCAGACGCACTAGTATTTAACCGCGTGGTTGACCTAAAAGGCAGTTACAAGCCACAAGCGAATTAAGATTTAGATTAAAGGAAAAATTATGAAATTTGATAGTAAAACATTAAGAGAAACTTGGTTAAAGTTTTATGAAAGTAAAGGACATGTAAATATTGGTGCGGTGTCACTTATTGGTGATGGTACTACTGGCGTTATGTTTAACGTGGCTGGTATGCAACCACTTATGCCATATTTGCTTGGTGAAAAACACCCTATGGGTACCAGACTTTGCAATATTCAAGGTTGTGTGCGTACTATTGATATTGATAGCGTTGGTGATGAAAGCCACTTTACTTTCTTTGAAATGATGGGCAACTGGAGTTTAGGCGATTATTTTAAAAAGGAAAAAACCGCTTGGACTTTTGAATTGTTGACTGAAAAACTTGGTTTTGATAAGGATAAAATTTGTGCATCAGTATTTGCTGGTGACGAAACAGCACCAAGAGATGAAGAAACTGCCGAATTATTGTTGAATTTAGGAATTAAGAAAGAAAATATTTTCTTCTTGCCTAAAAAAGATAACTGGTGGGAACTTGAAGGTACAACTGGTACACCTTGTGGTCCAGATAACGAGTGGTTTTATCCTCGCAACGACCACAAGTGTAGTGAAAATTGCGATATTACTTGCGATTGCGGTAGATATGTGGAAATTGGTAATGACGTATATATGCAATATGAAAAAACCGCTGATGGATATAAGCCTTTAAGCAATAAAAATGTGGACACTGGTTTTGGTTTTGAACGTTTGCTTATGTTCCTAAATGGATTGACTGATGGTTACAAAATTGACATATTTAAAGGTGTTATTTCAATATTAGAAAATGCTAGCGGAATAAAGTATGGCGAAAATGCTGAAAGCACTAAGGCAATGCGTATTATTGCCGACCACTTACGTACTGCAACAATGCTTATAGGTGATGTTAATGGAATATTACCAAGTAATGTTGGAAGTGGATATATTTTACGTAGATTAATGCGTAGAGCAATTCGCTATGCACGTAAAATCAATGTTGGAACTGAAGCGTTATTAAATATTGTTAAGGAATATATTGAAAACATCTATGGCGAAGCATATCCATTATTAGTTGAAAAAGAAGAATATATTGTTAGCGAAGTAAATAAGGAAATTGATAAATTTAACAAAACAATCGAGGCGGGTACTAAGGAATTTGAAAAGGTAGTTAATGGGATAAGGCGTAAAAATCAATTTATGAAGATGACTAACCCTGATTTCAAGGAAGAAACTGAAATTGGTGGTAAGGCTGCGTTTAGGTTGTTTGATACATTTGGTTTCCCACTTGAAATGACTATCGAGATGGCTACTGAAATTGGATTTACTGTTGACGTGCCTGGCTATGATGAAGCATTTAAGGCTCACCAGGAACTTGCTCGTTCAACTTCTGCTGGCGCATTTAAGGGTGGCCTTGCTGATGATAGTGCTGAAACAGTGCGTCTTCACACTGCTTGCCACTTGTTGCTTGCTGGACTTAGAAAGATGTTTGGTAATCATATTGAACAAAAGGGTAGCAATATTACAAGTGAACGTTTAAGATTTGACTTTAACTTTGACCGTAAATTAACTGAGGAAGAAGTAAAACTTCTTGAAGATTTTGTAAACAACGCTATTAAGTGCGAAATTCCTGTTGAAAGATTGGAAATGTCATTTAAAGATGCAAAAGCACAAGGCGGATATGGTATCCACAAGGCTGATGAAAACGAAAATGTAAGCATATACAAGATTGGTGATGTAGACTTCCAAATTTGTGGCGGTCCACACGTTAGCAACACTAAAGAACTTGGTTCATTTAAAATTGCTAAACAAGAAGCGGTTTCGGCAGGTGTTCGTAGATTAAAAGCTACACTAAACTAATATATAGGGGTGAATATTATGAGATATGAAATGAGGTTAAACAAATTGCCTTTTGGTCAAATTGTTGATGGCAAAAAGACTATTGAAGTAAGGTTAAATGATGCTAAGCGAAAATTACTAGCGGTTGGAGATGAAATTTTGTCTAGCAATCGTGACAACCCTAATCAAACAATTGTTAAAACCATTAAGGATTTGAGATTGTACAATTCTTTTGCCGAAATGGCTAATAACGAAAATTGTGTATTGGCTGGTTTTGACAAAGGGTATACAGTGCAAAGCGTAATTTACACATATCACACCTATTATTCACCTGAAGAAGAACAGCAATTTGGTGTTGTTGTAATTGAATTAGAATAAAAATAAAACTCTACATTTTGTGTGTAGAGTTTTATTTTTTTTATGAGTGGGTTTATTTTTTTAGACCATTTTCGTATTTAGAAGTGTCTTCATCAAATCGTTTTGCGGTTGCTTCCAAGATGGCGCTTTTTTCTTGCTCTCTAAAAGTTAAAAATGCCGCCTTGTATTTACTTCCAAATTTTTTATACATAAAATTAATCCAAGATTTATTGTGTACACCATTGTATAATTTGATTGTATAATTTGTATTATAGTCAAAATCTGTAAATTTTAATTTGATATCCCTTATTCTAAAAGTGATTTTACCTTCTTTAACCCTGTAATCTTCTATAGCGTTAAAATCATATCGACTTTTGGCAAATTCATCATAATTTACCAGCTCGTAATTTGTAAGGTAATCGATTAAGTCTTCTTTGGTTAAGTGTTCTACAAACATAAAGAGTTCTCCTAAATTTTAAAATATTTTAAATTAAACGGGTTTCATTAATGCCTTCCTTAAATCCGCAAGGGCTAGGACATTGATAGTTTGGGAATGTGCAACGTGCACCTTTGGTGTATTGTGCTAATTCTTCCGCACGTGGATGATTTTTTGCACGTAATTCTTCGACATATTTCTTTAGAATTAGATTTGTTTGTTGGTCGATTTCAAGTTGGGCGCAAGTGCATTTGCGC
Source organism: Candidatus Onthoplasma sp. (assembly GCA_045126575.1). Lineage (GTDB taxonomy): Bacteria > Bacillota > Clostridia > Christensenellales > UBA1242 > Onthoplasma. The sequence goes on from JBGVOQ010000019.1 coordinate 67,704, forward strand.
TCCTTCATTTTTTGAATAAACCAATCAAGTCGACCAAACTCGTTTATATTAACTAGTAATCCTTGAGGGAATACCGAAGTTTGCTTTTCACAGTCGTTTGTCCACTCTTTAGTTAGTTGTTCGCTTCGGCGGATAATTGGTGGAACGTAAAATTTAGGTCCGTCAAGCAGTGTCATATTGTAGGCAAGTGTTCTATGGCGTTGTGCTTGGGCAAGTTGCGCAAAAGAGCCTTCGTAACTAACACTATATACATCACTAAAGATTTGCTCTGGCTTAATCATACGACCGATTAATGAAAGTTTACGGTTTTTATTATTTACGCCATTAGCGATTTCGGCATCTAGGTAAGGAGTGGTTTCGATTGATTTGCAAAAGTCTTGCATTGCAGGTTTTAGTGCTTGCATAAAGGCATTACTTTCTGTGCTATTAATTTCGTTAACAAACATTTGGTATATGTAGTTAAGTTGTTGATAACTAACAGTGTATTCCATAGATGTTGGAGTAAATACTGAGATTAAATATCTTGCGTTTTCTTGTGCTAGTTTTTCAATTTTTTGGTCAGTAAACACTTGAGGATATTTGTCCTTATACATATCGCTAATTTCACGTTTAAATATTTCCAACCATTTATTATATAATTCCTGTTCCTTGTCCTTTAAGACCATTTTAGTGTAACGTGCGGACTTTTCGCTAGTGTTGTAAATACCTTCGTTATTTAAAACCATTGCAAGACCTTTAGGAATATCCTCAAGGGATAAAGTTATATGTGGATGACCGTATACGCTATGATGCTGACTTATTTTAGTGCGCTCTGCACGTTTCATTGTTTTTTCAATAGGTTCGTTTTTAAGTGCTTCAAAGTTCTCAGGCATATAGCACACGCCTGCAGCGTGACCACTTAAACTATCAAATTCGCTTTTAGGTGCGATGTAACCTTCATGTGTGGTTGCTTCGATAGATATTTTCATAATTCCCTCCCAATATTTAAAACTGCTAATATTATAATCTAAACCACGAATTTGTCAACGAAAAATATAGGGCTAAAAAAATAAATTTTAAAAATTTGTAAAAGGGGTTTACAAAACGAAATTTATATGCTACAATGATTGCATACCATAACGTTGTGGCGAAATTTACTCGGTTCTCACAAGGTTATTGGCGAATTTATAAAAGGAGAGTAAATCATGATTGATAAGAAAGCAATTATTGCTGAATTTGGCAAGAATGAAAAGGACACAGGTTCTACTGAAGTTCAAATTGCTATCCTAACAGCACGTATTAACAACTTGACTGAACACTTGAAGAACAACAAGCAAGACAAACACTCTACTCGTGGTCTTCAAATGATGAACAGCCAACGTCGTGCATTGTTAAGATACTTGGAACAAGAAGATATCGAACGTGCTCGTGCTATTAAGAAGAAATTAGGTCTTCGTGGATAGTGTATTTAAACTTCTCACTAGTTGTGGGAAGTTTTTTGTTGCAATTAGTACAAATTTTGCTAAGATTTGTAAATTATGGGTTTAAACATAAATATATTTTAATTGTTTTAATTGAAAATTTTATAATAGTATGTTATAATGAAAGTATGTTAAAGGCAATTAAGCAAATTCCAATATTTGATAGTATTAAGCAAGATATATTATCTCCATCACATGCATATTTATTTTATGGCGAAGATGAGATGTTGAATATTGAACTTGCGAGGGTTTTTATTGCGTCAATTTTTTGTGGGCAACCGGCTTGCTTTGCTTGCGAGGCATGCAAGCGTAACCAGATAAACAAAAATCCGGATTTATTGATTTTGGATAAGCCAACACTTCAAGTTGCCGATATTCAGGGATTGATTGATGATGTGCAACTAAAGCCAATGGTGTATAAGTACAAGGTTGTGTTTATAACCAATGCAGATGGCATCAATCAAATTGCTCAGAATAAACTGCTTAAGACGCTGGAAGAACCTAATTCTCAGGTTATATTTGTGCTAGCGTGTACAAATGTTGAAAAACTACTACCAACTATCAAAAGCAGGTTAACAAAGCACTATGTTCCTAAAATTAACCTTGAAATTTTGGCCGAAGACTTAAAACAGCAAGGCGTAAATATAGATAAATTTGTGCATTGTGACATAACTCTTACTGATGCGGTTAAATATAGCGCTAGTCAGGATAATGAGGTGTTGAAATTAGTTGAACAAAGTTTGGCTGCGCTAAAATCAAGCGCTGACATACCTAACATTGTTGGTAAGTTAAAAATTAAAACTGAAAGCCGTAAGGAATATTTAAGATTGCTGCTTAGTGCAATAAATTGTGCATTAACAGGCGAACAAGGGCTTTTTAGTGAGCAATTTATTGAGTATATACAAGCCAACTACAAAATCCCTGTATTAATTAAAAGCACTAAATTAATTGATAATGCTATACGAAAAGTGGAGGCTAACATCAATTATAGTTACGTGCTAGACGAATTGTTTTATAACATATTAAAGGAGAAATATCTATGCAAGTAGGACTTACATTTAATAACAATCCTAAAATTTTATACTATACAACAGATAAAAAGTTTGATTTAAAAACTAGTATTGTAATTAATTCTGCACGAGGATTAGAGGTTGGACGTGTTAGTAAATATAAGGACGGTGAAGCGCCTGAAGATTTGGATTTTGTTCGTATTGCTACTGATGACGATTTGCTGCAAGTGAAAAACAATATTGAGCAAGCAAGAGCTCTTATGCCAACCGTTAAGGAAAGCATTAACGAATTTAAGTTGGATATGAAACTTTGTTCGTTGGAATATACCTTGGATAAGGAAAAAATTATCATCAACTATACTGCGGAAGGCAGGGTTGATTTTAGAGAAATTGTAAAAAGTTTGGCTAGCAAACTAAAAGTCCGTATCGAAATGCATCAAATAGGCAATCGTGACCAAGTGCAACAAATTGGCGCAATGGGTGTGTGTGGCAGAGAGTGTTGCTGCAAGGCGCATTTGAATGACTTTGACAAAGTGACGATTAAGATGGCTAAAAATCAAGGATTGTCGCTAAATCCTACTAAACTTAATGGTATGTGTGGTAAACTTTTGTGTTGCTTGAAATACGAAGATGATTTTTACGCCGAAGTGCTATCCAAAATGCCAAAGCAAGGTCAACGTGTTTCTACACCTGATGGCGAAGGAGAGGCCGTTTCGCTTGATGTACTACACGAGCAGGTGGAGGTTAAATTTACTCGAGGTGATGAAGTGGAACGTAAGATGTATGATTTGGACCAAATCCAATTTTCTAAAATAAGGAACAATAATGACTAATTTAAGTTTGGAACATTTTGAAAATGGCATAAAACTTTATCAAGATAATACATTATATAAATTTACATCCGATTCGATTAAACTTGCCAAGTTTTGCAACATAAAGCGTACGGACAATGTGCTTGATATGTGTGCAGGTTGCGGAGTTGTTGGCTTGTATGCGTATAGTATATCGGAGTGCAATAATATAGTGTTTAACGAAATCCAGGCTAATATGTGTGACTTGATACAGAAAAATATTAATTTAAACAATTTGCAAAACAAGTGTAGGGTGGTTTGTAAAGACCTCTCATTGCTAGAATTGCAGGATTTTGGTAAACCACTAGATGTAATTGTGTGCAATCCACCATATTTTAAGTTGAACGGAAAAATAAAACAAGATAGTAGTGTGGCTATGTGCAGGCATGAAATCGCTACAAATTTAAGCACTATTATTAGCACAGCAAGCAAACTGCTTAAGGATAAAGGTAGATTTTATTTTATAATTCCGGCTGAAAGGTTGTGTGAGGCGATTGAGTTGTGCGCACAAAAGACGTTTAAAGTTAAACGCATGGAGATGTATCACACAAATTATCAAGCAACTGTGTGTTTGGTGGAAGCAATTAAAGGCGCAAAAGATGGCGTTAAGATTAGAATATTAGAGGAATAATTATGACAGAGTTAATAGGGGAAATTTTTAGCACAATATTTAATGGAAACGTTGCACTGGCAACTGTGATTGTGTCAATGATTCCAATTATGGAGTTAAAGGGCGGTATTCCGTTTGGTATGAGTAAAGCTTTTTGGGGCGATATGGCTCTGGGAAGATGGGAGGCTTTTTGGTGGGCTTACCTAGGTTGTACAATAGTTTCGGTGGTATTGTATTTTGCGTTTGTACCAATTATGAAACTTTTACGCAAAACAAAAATATTTAAAGGTATTGCTAAGTTTATTGATAACAGAATAAATAAGCAAACATCAAAGTACGAAGAATCTAAATCTGATGCGGTAGATGCAGTAGAAGAAGTTGAATCGCAGCAAGATACTAGCACCGCTATTAAAGCTCAGTCACAGAAAGCAAGGTTTGGCAAAGTGATGGGAGTGTTATTATTTGTGGGAATACCATTACCGCTTACAGGTGTTTGGATGGGAACTTGTTTGGCTGTAGTACTGGGTTTAAACTTTTGGGAAACCCTAGCGGCAACGGTGGTAGGCAATTTGATTGCTGGAATCATTATCTCAACAATATGTGTAATATTTCCACAATTTACCCACTGGTTAATTTATATATTTTTAATCTTGGTGGCTATTGTAATAATTGTTGAAGTTGTTAAAAATAAGATAATAAAAAATAAAAATAAATAAAAATTAAAATAATCAATAAAATTAATAGCAAAATTGTTAAAAATAAACAAATTTGCTATTTTTTTATTTAATTAATATTATTTTAAAAAATAATTTAATATTTTGCTTGTGCAATTTAATATTAAATTATTTGCTTTATTTAGCAGTGTGTAAAATGGGCTTTTTAGTGCGTGCTGATTAAGTTGTTGAGATAGGGCGTTTAGGCTAAGTAATAGTGATAATGGATTGTTGCTGTGTATATGATTATTGGTGTTAAATGGCTTATTTATAGATAAAGTGTGTAATATTTGCTTAACTTCTAACAGTGTTGAATATAGTTGATTTTGCACAATTAACGGCATACCAAACCCGTTGATTTCGATGCTGGAAATTATTGTATTTAAATCATTTAAATAATTATTGATTTGTGGTGTAAATAATTTGGAATATTCTTCTTGCATTTTATTGTAGGGCAAATTGCTATTTTCTATATTTTTATTCATAATTTTATATATGTTTTTGCGATTAAATTAATGCTTAATATTATTGATTTAATTTATTTTACACCAACTAAAAATTGACGTGATAAACTAATTTATTATATATAATAAAACTTATTAAAATTGTTTGATAAAAAAGGCTGTTTGTGTTAAAATAATATTGAAGTTTATCATTACTAAGGGGAACATATGATAAGGACGAAAGCAAAAAGTTTATTACTAAGTGTTATGCTAATCATGGCAAGCATAATTTTTTTCGGTTGTAAGGACGAGGTGTACATTAAGGTTGAAAGCGTAAACTTTGTTGACCAAAGTATCAATCTGTTGGTCGGTGAAGAGTATGCGCCGGAGATTAAGATTTTACCAAGTTATGCAACTGACCGTAGTTATACGCTTATCAGTAGCGATAATGTTGCGTTAGGTGTAAATGGTGGAAGTATAAAGGCGTTAAACCCAGCCAAGGGCGTTGCGTTAAAGGTTGAGTATAATGCGGACAAAACTTTTAATGACGTTATACTTGTTAATATTTATGCACAAAGCGAGCAGCTTGCAACTCCTACCGAATTTAAGTTCGATGGGAATATGTTTAGTTTTGTAGGCGTGGATAATGCTGAGGCGTACATATTGGAAATTAATGGAGAGGAAATCAATATTGGAAACAACACCCAATATTTGTTTGACAACGCAAATGCAAAATTTGGCGATTTGTTTGACAAGGAATTGGTGTGCTCGGTAAAGGCAGTTGCCGATGGCAAGATATTTACCGAGTCTGAGTCGTGCGAAGCTATATCTATTGTAAAAATGTCAGCGGTGCAAAACGTTAGTATCGAAAATAAGATTTTAACATTTGGTGGTGTTGCAAATGTCGCTAGGTATGATGTTAAGGCTGAATTAAATGGTGTAGAGTGCTTAACCGAACAGGTGGAAGGAACCGAATTTGATTTAACAGGGTTGATTTCGCAAACACCTGACAATGGTGCTGAATATGTTATTAAGGTGGCTCCAAGCAAAACTGGATATAACGTGGCAAATCAGGCCGAATTGTTTGTTGCAGATTTTGCCGAAATTAGATACACGGTTATTGGTAAGGTGAACAATGTTGCGCTAAGCGGCAAGGTTGTTAGTTGGGATTTTGTACAAAATGCTCAAACCTATACACTAGAGTTGTACAAATCCGGCGTGTTGGAAGAAAAATATGAGAATATTACAACAAATAGTGTGGCTTTAAATTGTGAAGATGCCGGCGATTACATGTGTAAGGTTATAGCAAATTCAACTGCTGCAAACACGGCAACAGGAACTAAGTATTCCGACAATCTATTATTTGAAATTTTGCAAGCTCCTGAAATTTCGGTTAGTGATAACGAAGTTAAATGGAATAGTGTTTCAGGTGCTCAAAGTTACTTGGTTACTATTAATCGTGTTGTTGGTGGAACCAAGCAAGAACTAACCAAGACATTTGTTAACACAACAAACTTGATTGTTGATGAATATGAAAGTGGTAATTATGAGGTGGGAGTTTTTGCCTGCAGCAACAATAACAATGTTTTGCCATCAAAATCTAGCAGTGCAAGCTGGTCAAAACTAGGATTACAAAATTTAAGAGTTGTAGATGGTGTGTTGTTCTGGGACAACGCTGTGGAAAATACAGTGGAGAAATACGAAGTTGTTTCTAACAACAAAACTGTCACAGTAAACAATGTTACAAATTGTGATTTGAGTCAATTTGAATTTAAGGCAACAACAGATGCAAAAGATTACGAAATTAAGGTTAAGGCAATTGGTTCTGGTGCAGCGTTTGGCTCAGATGAAGAATTGTTGACAGTAACAAAACTCCCTGATGCAGTAATTACAAAGTTGGAAAACAATGTGTTTACTGTTCAATATGCTCCAAAGTCAACTTGCCAAATAAAAATATATAAGGATAATGCTGAAGTTGCAACTTTGGGTAAAAATTTAACTTTAAATGCAAGTTCGTTAGAGGCTGGTGACTATACTGCAAAAGCAATTGTTACCGGTAATGGTGCGGAAATTTTAGATGCGGACAACTTAGGTGGCGCAAGCAGTACTAATAGCAAGAAATTTACTAAGTTGGCTAGCCCTAAATTATCAATAACTGGTCAAAGTTTGGCTATTGAAAATGTGGAATATGCTACAGGTTACACATTAACCGAAAACGGTGAGGTGATTACCGGATATACACGTCCATACGATTTGGCTACAAGATTAACAGGCAAATCTGCTGGTAATTATGTTTACAAGGTTAAGGCGGTTGGTAATAATAAAGATATTCTAGATAGTAATGAAAATTCTGTCAGCGTTAAAAAATTATCCGCTCCTAGTGTTGTATTTAATAAAACAACATTGGTTTGTACCGTAAACTGTGTTGAAAATGAAAAAAGTTACGTTGGAAACTATACAGTTTATATCAACGAAAATAATTCACTTACAACTGCTACCGGTAGCAATACTATTGATTGTAGTAGCGTTATCGAAGGCGTTGGAGAATACAGAATACAAGCGATTGCAAATCCGAGGGTGGCTAGTGATACAGAATATGACTTGATTTTGGCATCAGACAAATCCGAAACCCAAAGTGTTGATAAGTTGTCAGGCGAATGCGCTGTTACAGTTGATGGAGGCAATTTAATTGTAACTCCTAAAAATGCATTAAACTCTAACTCAAGTTACACTTTGACATTAAATATAAAGGGTAATGGACAAGATATTAGCGTAACAACAAACATTGATGATAAATTTGTAGTTGAGGTTGTGGATAGTAATTACAATCCATATTCAAAATTTGAAGGATTGTTTACATCTGGTGGAGAGTATAAATTATATGCATCAATTGCTCCATACGGAACTACTGGCGAATTGGCTTCGGATAGTGTTGAGTGCGGAACATTACAAGTGTTAGGAACTGTTGCTGAAGTTTCTAAGCAAGGTCAATCTATTAAGTTTAAAAAGGTTGCAGATGCGGATAATTACAAGGCTATTATCACACTTAATAATGTTTCTACCGCAATTGAAATACAGGATAAGATTCAGGATTTAGGCGACTGCTGCAAGATTGATATCGAAGACTTAAAGATATTGATGGAATCGTCAGGAGTTAGTTATTTGGAAGGCGTAGATTACAAGATTAAATTTATAGCAACTAGCACTGCTGGCAACGTTTTGGCTAACTATAAGACGGTAACCGAATTTGCGTTCCAATTCCTAAAAGCTCCAACTGTTGAAATAAAAACTCTAGATGGACAAAAAATATTAAACATTACTGCCGATGGAACTGTTAATCACAACATTATCATTAAGCAAAATAGTGAAAATGTTAAAACTATTGATAATACCGACGAGTCATCTATCAACCTTGATAATATTACCGGTCTTAAGGGTGGAGAGGTTGAAATAAGTGTAAATAATGTTTATGCTGGCGAAGGAAATGTGTTTGATAGCTCTTACACTAATATAACAGCTACTAAGTTGGCTTTGGCTAATGCTTCAAACTTTACAACACAGGACGGAAAGTTGGTATGGGACGAAGTTGAAAATGCTAAACATTATAGTTTGAGTTATTTTGTGGAGGCTGAAGGTAAAGAAGAAACAATAAATCTTGCTTATGGCTCAGCAAACTTTGTAATTAAAGATGGATTGTGCATATACGATTTTAAGGACCTAGAAGAAGGTGATAAATCCCTAACACTACAAATTTTCAGTGAGGAGGGTAACTTCCTAAACTCTAATCCTCAAACATTGACAGTGCATAAGTTAATAGCACCAACAATCAGTGTTGTTGATGGCGTAATTTGCTTTACAATAGATGAAAATATTGCAAGAGTGGCTAACGTAAATGGAATAGAACTAGGATTTGGTGACTTAATTGTTAACGACCTATTTAAATTAGGTACAGACGAGTTGAAGTTGACTGAAGATGACAAAACAACTACTGAAGATGATAAAAAGATACAAGAATATCAAAAATATTTAAACAGCATTACAATACGAAAAGTTGATAAGAGTTGGACAATCTTGGTTGATGCTAAGAATTTTATAGAATATGGAACTACTGAATTGTTGGAACAAGCGATTTCGGCTAAATTATATTCAACTACTGCTGTTGGCAAAACAATTTTAAATTCAAACATTAGTCAAAAAACAGTTAAGGGATTATTGGCTCCTATTAATGTTAAAATAGAAAAGAGTTTAACAACCAATCAAGATGGCTCAGTTACTGAAACTGCCGAGAAAATTGTATGGACAAACCCTGCTGCAAATGGTCAAAATGTTACAGGATATCAAGTGATAATTAATTACAACAAGGGTGGCTTTGAAAATGTTGATTATAAATTTGATGTGCCAGCAAGTCAAAATTATTTAAAAATGCCTAAGTATTATCCAATGGATAATGATGCTAATGGTGATGGAATAAACAACTATAATGAAGACGTTAACCAAAATAATAGACTTGATATGGGTGAAGATATTGATGGTAACGGACAATTAAACGGCTTAGAACAAGCGTTCCTAGATGGAGATTACCGCATTACTATTAGAGCATTTACATCAAATGATAATATTTACGTACATTCTGCAGATAGCGAAACCATTGAAATGACTATTCTTACCTCGCCTCAAAACGTTGAAACAAGGTCAGGAAATATTAGTTGGGTAGGACACGAAAGGGCTGAAAAGAATGTGGTTAGAATATATAAACTAACTGACGAAACCGGTGCTAAAATTAGTGCAGAACTTGTGCATACGGCAACAATACCTGGTAACCAAAAGAGTATCGACATAAGCGGAATTCAATTAGGTAAAGCCATATATGGTGTTACAGTACAAGCGTTGAGCACAACTAATGAGCATATTTTAAGCAGTAAGGCTAGTGAAATGTTGCAAATAGTTAGATTGCCACAAGAGGCAACCTACACTATAAATGATGGTAAATTATATGTAAAACTACATAAATTTTACACAACATGTCATGTGATATTAACAGATGGTGACAAATCTTGTACGCTAACTGCAACTAACGATTTGGACACATTTGACCCATATCACTTTAACGAATTTGTAAAAGCTGATGGTTTTGAGTGGCTAAATTCACAAGTGTTGAACACATTTGATAATCCAAACTACTACATGATGGTAGAGATGGAACTTGATAACGAATTTACAACACGTAGTAATGGCTACAATGTTGAAATAAGGCTAGTTGGAAACACTAGGGAAGACGCTATTGTGACTACTTTAACTACTGCAACCAATGCAAACAAAGATGAAAATGGTGTATCTGCTGGGCTTATTAACAGAATGCCAACACCAATTGTTACGCTTGACGAAAATACAAGGGGTGTTGTTAACCTAAAGTTGGACCGAACTAAGAAAAATATGAAATATTTTGCTAGCGTAGATGATGAAGGCAAAATCACAGAATGCTTGCAAGGCGTACATTTATACAAAACTACAATATTTGCAGATAAAAAGTATGTGATTTATATGGCAGATATTGTGTATCCAGAATTATTCTATCAAACATATCCACAATTTAATTCCAATATGTTTGAATATAAAGGAATAATATATAATGTTATAAATAATGTAGAAAAAGATAATAGTGAATATATTCAAATTAATTTAAATACTGCAAAGTATGATATGTATCACTACTATCAGGACGAAAATGGCGAACTTGTAAAAGGTGAGGACGACAAATTAGTTGTTGGTACATCAATTGATTTGGCACAAGGCGGTTCATTTATAGTTCAATCGCAAATGTTGGGTGATGATTCACGATTTGTAAATTCTAATATTAGCCAAGGCTGTGAGGTTATTCGTTACAAGGCAATCACTCCAACACTAAAAGATGGTCAAATTAAATGGGAGAAGCAAGACGTTGCCTTTGGTGATGGTACAGTTAGTGAAAGTGTGTATCTAATTGAACTAAGCAATGGAACAAAAATAATGTTATACAATCCTAGTGTGATAGATGAGAATGACTTAACCCAAATGCTTGAGGCCGAAGGTAAAGATTATATCCTTGATTCGTCATATCAAGAGGTTGTGGAAACTGATGCAAGTGGAAAAGAAGTTAGTTATATAATCTACAACAACTTGGCTAATAAGCTAAGGGAAATAAATGGCGCATTTAATGGCGGGGAATTTAACGTATCGGTGTGGGCGCACTATACAAACCTTACTGGCACAAATATTATATTGGCTCAAACTGCCCCTATTCAAAGTGTGTCAATTATCCCACAAGCAAACATTAGTTTGGTTGATGGTATGTTAACATGGAATATGCCATCGGTATCTAGTACAGGTGCTACCGGTAAAAAGATTTTTGAAAATTATCAACTACAAGTGTTTGTTGGAAGTGAGTTAAAAACAATTATTAACCTAACATCACGTGATTATGAAAATAATGATAGTGTTGCGTCAATTGACTTACAACGTATATACGGCGACTTCACATTTGTGACAGGAACTAATTATACATTTAAACTTGTAACAATTGGTGACAATGTTTCTTACATCAATTCGGCTACAACTGTTATTGAAAATAAAAAGATACTTGCAGACATTGGCAACGACCTAACAATTAACAATGGTATTGTTATTTGGAATGGTACAGGTAGTGATGAGGTTAAGATTGTGTTTGCAATACCTACTGAAGATGGTGGAAGTACTGTATACTCATTTAAGGATTTGTCAACCAACGGTCAATATAAGTTGCCTGAATGGGTGCTTATAAATGGAACATATCATGACTTAAAGGAAGGATATTCATATAGTTTCCAAGTTAGAGCTAAAGGCGATAATAACAATATTAGTGGATTCTTTAGTGAAAAAACAGTTTACATTCAAAGATTATCCACAGTTACAGGAATCAAAGTTGAAAATGGTAAACTAATTTGGAACGAAAGTAGATTCTTTACTAATATCGAAGCTGGTGAAAGTTCTAGTGAAGGTGTAACTTATACAGTGTCATATATGGTTGATGGAAGTACACAAATAAATACAATCACAGGGTTGACTACTAATAGTGTTGATATTGATGACATTGATGCGGAAACAATAACAGTGTATATCAATGCATATCACAATAGTTATGTAGAGTCGCTTGCAAGTGCGCAGGTTACAATTACACGAATGGAAAAACCAGACGCTAGCAGTATTGAATTTGTAGAAAATGCAACTGTAATGCAATGGCAACCAACAAAAACTAATGGAGATATCAATAGGTATTACAAGATAAAGGTTACTGATGGTGTAAGCACAAGAGTGTATGATTACGAACTTGCCGAGGGTGCGACTGTTGCAAATTGGACTATTGAAGTTGATGAGATATTCAAAGGAAAGCAAGTTAACTTTGCAATCAAAGCATTGAGTGTGGGTGAAGGATATTTGTTGAATAGTTTATACTGTACACCAGTAACAAAAACCATTTCAGCAAGTATCACTAGCCTAAGTTATGATAGTAGCAAACAGGCGATTTTCTGGGCTCCAATTACTAGCGGAAAGACGGATACATACTATATTGGCTACAAATTTAACAACACTACTAATGTTTATGAAGATATTACATCAAAGATTGTTGAAGAAGATGGAATGTACTATTATTATTTAGAAGAAATTGGAACATACGGCGGTATTAACGATAACGAACCATATAACGGTATATATATAAGAGTAGTTAGCAGCAATAGTGCGTATGATTACGATTTGGCATCTCGTGCAACAAGATATGCTGGAACCATTTCGTTTACAGTATTTGATTCAGGTAGCGGCGTGGAAGGCGATGCGTACATTATCAAAAACGAAAACCAATTGGAGAATGTTATGTATCGTCCAAATGCGTACTTTGAGTTGGGAGGAGATGTGAACTTATCTAGCAGTTTTGACGCTATTGAAAACTTTAGCGGCGTGTTAGACGGTAAATCACGATATATATACGGAACCACAATATCTGGCGCTAAGGAATCTATAGGAATATTTAAACAAACCAATAATGCAATATTAAAAAATATTAACATTAGTGGATTTAATGTTGATATTATGCCTTCAAGTGCAAACTTTAAAGGAGCGTTATTTGTGACAGATGCATTAAATACTACATTCCAAAACGTTTCGGTTGTTAACTCTACAATCAAGTTCACAAAAAATGTAACTTCAACTGCTGAATATACTGGAAATACATCATCTAGCGGAAATATATATATTGGTGTGATTGCAGGTTATGCAAAGGATAGTTCGTTTACGGACTGCACTGTTATAATGCTTGAGAATTCAGATAATTCAAATATTATAATTAATGCAATAGGTAATCCAGAAATTAAGATATATGTAGGCTCTGTGGTTGGATATATATCAGGTGGAAGCATTACATCAAACGTATCAAATGTTGCAAGTGATTACACATTTGTAATGCAAACATCAATAACACCTTCAGCAGGCAGTTACAATGCTCCAACATTTAAAGTTGGCTCAGTTGCTGGCTATAACAAAGACGCTGAAATTAGTGGAACTTATTACAATTATTCAAAAGACGGAACAGATTGTAGCAATCTTTACGGTAATATTTAAAATTAAATATGATATAAATTAATAAATTTGCGTTATATATTTGTATTATTGTGTAGATTTATGTTAAAATATATCAAAGAATAAAAGGGGAATTATGAAATACACTAGCACTATAAAGGATAGCAAAGAATATGGACTGGCAAAAAATATTCTATATAATCTAGTTCTGTCAATATTTATTACTATAGCGTTATCCGTATTAGTGGTTTATATTTTTGGATTAAGGCTCGATGTTGTGCTAAGCGACAGTATGAGTCCAGCCTTTTACAAGGACGATATAGTAGTAGTGCGTGCTTATGACGAGTACAACGAAGGAGATGTTATTGAATATCAACTAAGTGATATTAGCAAACCTGTTACACACAGAATTATAAAGAAGATGGGTTCGGGCAAAAATGCTACATTTATCACAAAAGGCGATGCCAATGACCCTAGCGATGGTGCTATTCCTTATAGTTGTATAAAGGGTAAAGTAATCGCAGTTATAGAAGACGGCAACGTACTATACGAATTTATTAAAAACAATTATTTTCTATTATTAGATATTTTACTAGGTGTTTGGGTGTTGACCGCTACGCTTAACGGTGAGTCGGAAATACGCAAACATAACATTGCTAAAGTTTAAAAGGGGGAATTTTGTGCGTTTAGGTAAAATTGCTAAATTTAATATGATTTTAGCCATACTTTTATGTATGGCTTTTGTCGTAAATTTAGGTTCTACCTGGGCGGCGGGTCAATATAAGTTTAAGGCGCAAAGCATTAACACTATACAAAGTGATGTTGTGCAAAACAATGTGTATACAGACCATGCTTACGTACAAGGTAGCCAAGGTAAATACATATATAGCCCAGGAATTTATAACAATCAACTAAGTATTAACTATGGCGTTAGAGAAAATTATGACCTTCTTATAAGATTTAGTGCAACATATACTAACACAAATCACAAAGCGGCTGACTTTTCATTAAATTTTGCTAATCGTGATATGTGGTTGCTTGATATTGGTTCTACCAATGGGTTAAAAGTAAATGCTGATCAAACAATAATTGACTCAACACAAACCTATTATGATTTGACCTCGGACTCTAATACAATTACGGGTATTATGTATTATATGGGACACTTATCAGATTCTGGCACAATACCTATTATAAGTGGAGTTAATTTCTATACATCACCAAACAATTCGTTTGAATATATAGGTGATACATTAACTATAACCCTAACACCTGAGTATGTAAAAAGTGGCGAATACAATGCTGACCATATATTTGGTGTGACTAAAGATGGGTTTGCACCTAATCAAACTGTTTTTACAAATTGGATTTCATACATGAGCGGAGCATATGCAACCGCACAAAATGCGCAATATATGATTTACAATGCGTATGTGTATGACAAAGCAGCAACAAAGGATATGTCGCTACAATATCCTAAGGATAGTTCGGTAATTAAGACAGATGGTTCTGGTTTGGTTAACCCAGGTGCAACTTATCCAATGTATGCAAATACCGCATATCGCTACACTGTAAGTAGTGGATCAAGAAGTTACGAGGCGCTAACTGCTGGAAATAGATATTATGGCGGATTGGGTGTGCACGTTATACCTAATTCGTCAGCAACTTCTAACAAACTTGTTACCGTTGGTATAACTATTAGATATGTGTGGCAAAAAGATGGCAACATTGCCGGATTTTCACCATCTGGAATTGTGTCATTCAAAACATCTAGTGATATAACAACAATAACAAAAGATGAAACAAATTATTATTACTACAAATCTCAAATAACTAGTCCAACATATATTAATGTGTTAGATTACATAATGTTAACCGCTGAAAACTACGAAACAATCGTAAAGGGCGGATATAGCCTAATACTTAATTATATTAGTGTTTCGCTAGAAACTGATACAAGCAAAATGGCAGTTGGTGATGGCGGTGAAACATGGTCAAGCCAAGCAACTGAAAGTTATACTATTAACAATTCTACAAACAGTTCACAAGTGCTAGCACGTGTGAGTGATGTGTTAGCTTCGGAAAAAGCCTATGAAGCAGACATAAGTATAACTAACAATTCAAATTCTATACTAAAAGTTAAATCATTTAGCGTTAAAGGTTATTTGTGGTATGGCGAATATACTACCACAAGCGAAGATGATGGTTCTGGTGGAACCAATGTGGTAGAACACTTTGTTGAAATGCCACTTGGTGGGGCTGACAAATCAAAATGTTACTTGCGTCCTAGTTATTTAACGGACCAAGACTCGAGCAAAAGCACGCTAAGTGCAAATAATATTTGGAAATTTGATTCAAGTTTGTGGAGTGTGTCATATTCTAACAATACATATACATTTAGTAACAACGCTGGCGCTGCGTATATTCCTAGTGGTTATACAATGACGCTTATTAGCGGAGTTACAATTCCACAAACAACTATTTGTCAAAGTGCAACCGTTGCAAATGATTTTTGGTGTAGCATTGAAGTTGTTGGTGTGACTACCGAAAGTAGTGCTCCAACCTATACAAACTTAACATCTACTGTTGGAGTTGAAACGATAGTGGAAGGCTATTACAGTGAAATGACATCATCAAATCCTGGAAAGATTTATATTAGGAATAACACAAATCAGGAAATTACTAAATTGACACTATCAAATAGTATTAATTCCAATATGCCAATTATATATAGTTTGGCAAGCGGAACGGGTTTGGCACGTGATAGATTAGGAAGTATAATAAGTTCGGTTACAATAACTAATCATTTAAATAAAACTTCATCAACTTCGCTAATATCTGATACAATATCAATCAAACCAAACGAAACCGTGTTGGCTTACACAATCAAACCAACGCAAAGTGCTGTTATATACGATTACAAGGTAACTGCAACACTTAATGGCGTTGAATACAATGACGATATTGATTTGGGGTATAATGTTGAGGCAGGCAAGGGCGAGATTATCAACAATAGCGCTAAATTCTATGAATTTAGATTGCGTAGTGCAACAAAGTTATCTAATTTAGTTAACTCTAGTGACTTTGTTGAAAAACAAGATGGTACTACATACTACTATTATTACAAAGGCGTAATTTGTCCAGGTCAATGCATTACTATATTTGATGGTGAGTTTGCGCATAATGTAACAATAGGTACAAGCGATAAAATAGAACATGATGATTCGTGGGATGTTAGCCGCTACACGGCAGGTAACTACGAAATATGGAATTTGGCTGAAGATGACGCATGGTTAAGTGCTATGAAAGCGCCATTTACAGAGCCAACAACTGAAGAGCGACAAAACGCAGTTAAAGTAAATTAATAAAGGGGAGGAAGAATATGCGTAAATTTGCAATACATAAATCTGTATACGTATTGGTTGTTTTTGTGCTTGCAGTATTAAGCATTGGGTATACTTATGCATATTTTTCATCCACTCATCAAGCGTCTGCAAACTTGGAACTAGGAAAGATAGGATTGGTGTGGCGTGATAATGCTGTGGACAAAATTATTAACAATGGCGCCAACAGTATTTCAATCACTGCCGAAGAATTAGATGCTGGCGAATTTTCAAAAATTCAAGCACCAACTCAGGACCAAAGTTCTATGAGAGATTCGGTTTTAGCATTGATGAACAATAATGCTACAGTTCCAATTTACTGCAGAATTAAGATAGAGGCAACCTACACACCTAAGGGCGAAACAAATGCTATTAACTGTGGTGCACAATGGGTGCAACTAGCCTATGATTCCGGCAACGGAAATGCAAAGTTGATTACTAATAATGGCTGGTTTTACGATAACGGATATTACTACTATGGCAATGCTTCTACAAAAAAATTGCAATCAATAAATGTTAATAACGGTATTATTGTTGCCAATCGAATATATTTGTCCGCAGATGTTGGAGCAGATATATATGGTGGAGCAATGTCCATTACTCTAACGGGTGAAGCCGTACAAACTACTAATAATGCATACCAATCTGTATGGAGTGTTACTTGGTAAAAGGAGGATTAGATGAAAACAAAAGTTAGTAAACTTAATATACTGCTAGTTGCAATAACATTGTTGCTAATTTTTGTTGCAGCATTTAATCTTTTTGGTCAAACCAATAGTTGGCTGGTTGCAGATGATACAATAGAGATATCAGTGGCGGTATCGGAGATTGATATTGAAGTTAAGCAGGCAGAGAGAACTGTGGAAAATGAGGGATTTATTTATCTTGGAACACAATTTATAACTGCCAATCAAAAGCACGATTTTGATGACGTTAATATTCATAATAATGAAATAACAAAAGGATATTACATAAGGTGTCAATTATTTGCCAAGATTGGTGATAAGTTGTACAACATTAACAACTGTGTAGAAAACGATTTGTATAAGAGTAGTGATGGTTGGATGTATTATACCAGCGGCAGTCAAAGCAAGGAAGCAAAGCAACTTGAAGCCAAATCGGACCAAGATGCAACAAAGGGCGTTGTACCTATAATTAAAAGTTTAACAATACCAGATTTGTTGGAAGATAATGCAGATGACGGCAAAGATGTGTATTTTAGTAGTTGCCAAGGCAAGGTGTTTACATTGCACTTATTTATTGAAGGTACAGTAGCAAAATATACTATAGTTTAACTAATAAAAGGAGGAGATTATGGCGGAATATAACAATTCATCAAATATCAATAACAATAGGCCTAATGGGGCAAATTCTGCAAATAGTGCTCCTCAAGGCTCACAAAATATGGGCAATAGACCAAACTATCCACCAAGGTCATCTAATTACCCACCTAATCAAGCAAACGGAACTCAGCCAAGGCCGTTTAATGGTATACCAAGGCCAACAAGTATGTCGTCAAGGCCTGGAGCGCCACAAGGTGGTATACGAAATTTCCCACCAAGGCAGTCGGTTAATCCAGCGCAACGAACAGGGATTAATCAAGGTGCGCAGCAACCACGAAATCCTAATCTTTCAAGTATAAATAGGCAGTCGGCAACCGAGCGATTTGAACGTGGAAGTAGAACCCTTTCACATATGAATGGTGGTACAACAGGTGCTAAATTATACAGGATTAATAGGCCTGACCAAGATGCAATGTCACGTAGACAAGTCGGTGGCGTTGTGTTGGATACCGAACTTATTCAGGACGCCAACAAGCAAAAATTAAACAGTACAAAAAGCAAGCAAAAAACCGCAGTAATTGTGGTATTAAGTGTGCTTTTAGCATTGTCGTTAGTGTATTTGATTTTTGCAATAGCGGGATATTCAAAACAAAGTGCAAATCCTAACTGCAAATACAATCTAACAAGCGAAGTTTCTGCGCACTGGGTGGTTGATGATAACACCGAAACGGAGTTTAGTGTGCGTGAAGGGTTGTCAAGCGGAAAAATATACGAAATCGAATCAATTTTGGTTATCGATAGTGAGGATAAGGTTAATATAAGATTAACCATTACAGCAACATTAGATGGTAAGGAAATATTTATATCGGGATTAGATAAATCGGCAGATAATCTAGTGCGTGTTGATGGCAAAAACACATGGGTTTATGTGGGCGGCCATCAAGGTGTTGGCGAAGTGTATTTATTTAACGGTATCGACTTTTTTGGAGCGCCTAACAACCTTACATCAGAGAATGTAAATATAACTGTGCATGCCGAAATTACAAAGGCATAAATAACACTAATGTCATTTATGGTACAAAATAAAACAAGGTCATATTTGGATTGCTAAATGCAATTGCAGGTATGGCCTTATTTTTTATAAGCAATAGGCAATATTTTATACAAAAAAGTGTAGAAATATATAATAATTTGTAAAAACTATTTGACTTAAAGGCAATAACTTTTTATAATTATAGTAGAAAGTAAACGAACAGTGTAAAAATGTTAGTTGTGCCGTCGTTACGCAGCTGCAGTTGTACATATTTGTTCGCTTTCGTTAAATTTTAACTTGTTTAAAATTTAAACAATAAAAGTTTATAAAAGGGGAAAAATATGACAAAGATTAATAAAGTGGGCAAATCAACATTTGTTATTGCTATTTTATCATTCTTGCTAGTAGCTGTATTGGCATTTGGCGGCACTTATGCGTATTTTAGTGCTAAAACCGAGCCAGCTGGCGGAACAGTAACTATGGGTGCTTTGTATGTATACCTTAAGGATGGTTCAAATATTCTTACAGGCGATACTGCATTAGGTGAAATCGAGATAGCTCAACCTAACCAAGAAATTCTTAACAAAACATACACTGTTGATATGAAGGAAACTAATACATCAACCATTAGTGCGTTTGTTAGAGTTAAGATTACCGCTGAATTAAGTTTACCAATGAACACAGAAAAAACAGCATATACTGGCAATACTGGTGGCGATTCACATATCACACCAGCAACTATATTCGCAATCACTTCTAATAGTTCTAGTTGGTACTATAATGCAGCTGATGGATATACATACTATGTTGCAGATAAGAAAGATGGTGCAAGCTCTAATGTTGCTGAATTAACAGATTCAGCTGAATTACCAGTTAGCATTATTGTTAACAAGGATGTAGGTGATGATGGTAGCACATTCTTTATGGGCGCAACTGGTACTTTTGCAATTGTAGTAGAAGCTATCCAAGCAGATTTCCTAGATGATAACACATCTACAAATAAAGCATACACTGTTACCCAAATTGCTGAAAAGTGGGCTAAGGTGGTAGATAAAGACTACACTCCAGCAGGCTAATATATTAATTTATGGATTGGATAAATCTATTTAACGACAAAGGAAGGAACTAATATCAATTAGTTCTTTTTTTGTATATTATACATGGTTGACAAATGTGGTGGGTATGGGATATAATTAGGTAAATCAAATGGGCTTAAATAAATCAAAGGAGGAAGTTATGGCTAAATTATTTGTTGTGGCAACGCCTATTGGAAATCTTACGGATTTTAGTGCAAGGGCTATTGACACCTTGAAGGCTGTGGATATTATTGCTTGTGAGGATACAAGGCATAGCAAAATTTTGTTGGATAAATATAATATAACCACCAAAACAATTGCTTATCATAAGTTTAATGAAAAAAATAGCACCGAAGGTATTATCAAATTATTAAAGAGTGGTAAAAATATAGCTTTGATTAGTGATGCTGGTATGCCGTTAGTTTGCGATCCAGGGCAAATCTTGATTGGGCGAGTAATTGAGGAAGGTTTGGAATACACTGTTGTGCCAGGCGCAAATGCAATGCTTTGTGCATTAGTTATGTCAGGATTTGATACATCTAGTTTTGCGTTTTTCGGGTTTTTGAGTGAAAAGAATAAGGAGTGCGCCAAGCAACTTAACCAAATTGCAACTTTTGAAGGTGTTAGTGCAATATACTCAAGCAAGCACAACATAAATAATGACCTCAATAAGTTGGCAAACACTTTAGGTAGTCGTAAGGTGTGTGTGGTTAGCGAGATTAGCAAGGTGTATGAACGTGTGGAGTTCTTTAATCTTGGCGAAATTAAAATTGATAATCAACCAATAGTAGAGGAATTATCCAATGGCAAAAAGAAGGAGAGTTATGCAATTACCTATATACCAAACCCTGCTGGAGAATATGTGATTGTTATTGACAGGGACAATGCGGAGCAAAAGGATTTGACTGATTATGAATGCGTTAAACTTATTGAAAATTTGGTAAACGCTGGCACTAGTATTACTGATGCTTGCAAGGTGATTGCTAAGGAAACAAAACGTTCTAAACGTGATTTGTATAATATGTACTTAAAAATAAAATAAAAAATAATTAAACTATTAATTATTGCAATATTATTAATATTTAATTAATTATAATAAAAATAAATATTAAAAAATAACACATTTAACTATAAATAAGTAATTTGTGTTATTTTTTATTTTAAATTTAAATTAAATAAAATAATTATTTTTAATATTTTAAATATGGATCTAATTACCAATATCTAATTATTTATTAATATTTAATTAATTATTACCTTATCATTTAACCAGCAGTCAAAAAAGTTTTCAAGATTGCTTTTTGATATTTTTTCAAAGCAGCCAATAAGGGCGCTTGGTGTGGCAATATTGTATGCATAAGTTTGTGCGTACAACTGAACGCTTTTCACAAAATTCTTTTTACCAATTAATTGATAAAGGCTATCCAACATTAATGTGCCTTTTACGTATACGCAATATGTGTATTCTGGGCTGGTTGGGTACTGGCTGATATTGCGTGTGAGAGATGTGTCAATCGAGCCAAATACGTCACTATACACGGAAACAAATAAATTGTAATTTTCCTGCATGCCGCTAACCATATCTTGATGCGATAAATTGTAGCCAGAATTGTTGTCATAAAATAGCAAAGTGCTAAACTCGGTTAGCGCTTCATCTAGCCAAGGATTTGTGTATTGGTCGTTGCCAACTAAATTGTACCACCATTGATGGGCGCTTTCGTGCACAATAACATTTAGATAATCATCATAATTATCAATCTTATCGCTAACTAGTGATAGCATTGGATATTCCATGCCACCATATACAAAACTTGATTGTACAACATTGTAATTGCTGTAAGGGTAAGGATAGTACAAATCGCTAAAGGTGTTAATGCTTTCAATTGCGCATTGCAAAGCTTTGTCAGGCGTGATATCGGTTAGGTAATAATATGTATAGTTAACTCCATTATCAATTTTGTTGATTGTTTTAAAATCTGTGCTTAGCATAACCGCAAATTCACGCACACACTTATTGTTGATGGAGTAGTATGCCGTGTTTTGGTCAATTACCTGCTCAGCGTTTCCTGAAAAAGCGCAGATTAAATTTTTGTCACAACTAAAGTTTACATTGTAGTTTGCCATATCGCTGTAAAACGGGTCGCCGTTGGAGTGGTATGGATTTTTGTTCCAGCCGTTTTCATCATATACGCATGCTATAGGGTAAAAATTGGCAAGGTTAATATTATTATCAACATATCCAAATCTGTGTGCAACATTAGGAAGCAAAAAACTATACTCGATATATATCTGGGCACTGGTAGTGGGTTCAAGTGCGTCAAATAATTCAATTTTCATAATATCATTGTCATCACCTTCATAGATAGGCAAAATATCCTTATCGTTGAGTTTTACACGTATAATATTAAGCGTTGCATAACTTTCGCCATTTGGATATGCGGTGGAAAAATGCACATCATCAACTGGCTTATTTTTAGCGCCATTGCAAAAATTTGCCACATATAAATGCATATAAATTTCCTTAAGTAATGCATTCGAATTGTTTACGTAATTTAGGGTTTGTTCTACGTACGCACTTTTGTTAATGTTGTCAAAGTTTATATCCATATCATAGGTGCTTAAATTAGTGGATAGCGCCTCTAAGTCGTCCTTTTGGGGTTTGCAGCCAACAAATATTGCCGAACAGATTAAAATTAGTATAAAACTAAATGTTTTTATAAACTTTTTCATAAATTCCTCTACACTAACTTATTAGACAAGCATTAAAAAAATGCAAGTTATCCACACAAAACTTTCAAGTTGTGGAAAAATTTGTAAAATTGTGTACAACTATTGTTGCCTAATTAGTGGGTTTGTGTTACACTAATTTTGAAAATATAAAAGGGTGGTGCGCTATGTGCTTGTGTAAATATAGTTCGTCTTACATAATCAATGATAAAACAGTGGTAGATAACATATTTATCAACAATTTTTTGCCCGAAGCGCCAGATTTGTGCGTAAAGGTATACTTGATGGGGCTTAGCAAGTGTTCTAATAGCGTTGCACCAGATAACAATCTTACCAATTTTGCTAATGTATTGAATGTCAGCGAGCAGGACGTTATCGCTGCCTTTAACTATTGGCAGGAGCAAGGCGTGGTGCAAGTGATAAACTCCAGTCCATTGGAAGTTAGATTTATGCCACTTAACGCTAGCCTTGGAAATATCAAAAAGTACAATATTGGTAAATACACCGACTTTAATATTCAAGTGCAGGAAATTTTAAGCAAGCGTATGATTACCCCAACCGAGTTTAGCGAGTACTACAACGTGATTGAAAAATTACATATCCAACCCGAAGCGTTGCTTATGATTGTTAAGTATTGCGCTGATTTAAAGGGCGAAAATGTAAATTATCCATATATTATAACGGTTGCAAAAAATTGGGAAAAGGAAGGAGTGCACACCTGTGAAGATGTGGAAAATAAAATCACCGAGTTAGGCGTACTTGATGATAAAGTTAGCCTTGTTTTGGGTGCATTGGGCACTAAACGCAAAGTTCAACTGGAAGATGTTCAATTGCTTAACAAGTGGCTTGGCGAACTTGACTTCGACCTTAATACAATTATTGCTGTGGCAAAAAGGTTACAACTAAAGAAAGTTAAGGCAGATATTAACTATTTAAATAACTTGCTTAACAAGTATTACGAAATGCGCTTAAATTCAATTATCGAAATTGAAAATTATGAAACTCAAAAAGACAATATGACCACTCTTGCAAGATTGGTTGTTAAGGGTTTAGGATTGTACTACGAAGATTTGACTAAAGTTATCGATACTTATGTGGTTAAATGGGTGCAAATGGGTTATAGTGATGATATCCTTGTGCGTATTGCCGACTACTGCTTTAAAAACAGCATTCGTACACTTGAGGCGTATGACCGTGTGGTGCAAAAGTTGTATAAACTTGGCATTGTAACAATTGACGCATTCAACCAATATCTTGGAGATTTATCTGCTTGGGACGATAAGCTTAGGGCATTGCTTGAAAGTCTTGGAATTAAGCGATATGTTAACGAGTTTGACCGTGAGTTTTATCGCACTTGGACTGAAAATTGGGGATTTGCTGAGGATATTATTGCTTTTGCTACATCTCTTTCGGCAGGTAAAACCAATGCTATGCAATATATGAATAAGGTTTTGGCAAATTGGAAGAACAAAAGCATAACTACATTGGAGCAAGCCAAATCAAATTCAACATTTGTGCCAGCCGATAATCAGGTTAAAAAGTCAGATAAATACACAAAGGAACAACTAAATAGTTTCTTTAGTAATCTTGACGAGGTGGAAATCTAATGACAAGAAATCAAATTATTAACGAAATTAAATTAAGTCTTGACCGCAAACGTCATCAAGCGCAAATTATGGCAGATGAGTACGTGCAAGAATTGTGCAAAAATGAAGAGTTTAAACGTCTGTACACTAACTACAATCAAGCAAAAATTGATTTGATTAAATTAAAGTATGGCGGAAGTGATATTCAAATAATGGAAGCCACTAATGCCTTTGAAAAAATTAAACAGTTATATAATAATTACATATCTTCACATAAGATTGATATTAGGCGTATGGAACCACAATATGAGTGTAGTAAGTGCAACGATACTGGCGTGGTTGGGCTAAAAATGTGTGATTGCCTAAAACTAGAATTGAATAGGCGACTTAGCGAGCAAAACAAGCAGTATAAGTTTGCAACGTTTAGCGATTGTTCGCCTAACCTAAGCCCTAGTTTAACTAAGATTTATGATACGGCAAAACTATGGTGCAACAAATTTCCTAATAGTCAAATATTAAATATTACTTTTTCTGGTGGAACAGGAACGGGCAAAACGTTTTTGCTAGAATGTATGGCAAGTGATTTGATTAATAAGGGATTTAATGTAATGTTTACTACCGCATTTGCACTTAATGACGAGTGCCGTAAATATCACTTTTCATTGCCAAGCAAAGTGAATGAATATATGGATTGTGATGTATTAATTATTGATGACCTAGGTAGTGAGCCATTACTTAAAAATATTACCTTGGAATATTTATTTAACATTATAAATCTTCGCCAAAAAAGATACAAGCCAACACTTATATCTACAAACCTTTTGCCAGAAGATATATTAAATAGATATGATGACCGCATACATAGCCGACTTTCAAACAAATTGATTGCACTTAATATTCAATTTGGGAACAATGATATGCGCAAAAGATTTTAATAGAGTGTAAAAAAAATCTCACATTTGATTGTGAGATTTTTTGTTTTAGTTATCTATTATTGATACTATCAATTGGGTTTTTCTTTGCAAATTTGTTTACAGGTATAAATGTTGATATAACTGCCACACCAACTGCAACACCTAGCATTAATAATATTTGAGGGAATCCAAACATCATTAATGTTAAAGATGTACCAGTTTTTGATGCAATAGATGAGTTGATAATGCCACATGTTACTGCGCAACCTATTGTTGCTAGTACAAAGTTTATCATACATATTACAAAACTTTCGGCAAAGAATATTGAAAATACGTCCTTACGCCTTGCGCCGATGGCACGGAGTATACCAATTTCACGCTTTTTGTACGTGATACTTACGGAAATAAAGTTCATAAGCATCAATCCTGCAAATACTGCAAGACCAACACCTACCCATAATAGTACTTTTGCTAAGGTTTCAATCATATCACTAAAATCATCAAGGACAGGAGTTGCTGTGGTTTGAACAGAATAGAAGAGTGGGCCATCGGTGTATTCCTCGATATTGCGTATTAATTGCTTGTCGTTAGAATTTCCTTTAAGTTGGGTTAATAGGTGGCTATAACCTGACCAATATTTGTTGTAAATGTCATCACTTACAACGGCTGTACCACTCATATGGTCAAAGTATCCAACAACTTCCAGTTCAAACATATGATTTTTTTCTGGTTCGTACGATACACCGAATGGCATAGTTAAGCCCGCATTAATTTTGGCTTGCAACTCGGATTCGTCAATTTTTAAATTGTAAATTAAAAGACCTTTTGCTACAATTGCCTGATTACCTTGTAAGGTGGTTACTGTTTGACCGTTTTTAAAATAAGTTTGATGATAATTCATTTCATTGAAATCGGTTGTAAGATTCAATGAATATCCGCCACCTGTATATTCTTCACCTTTTATGTAAGCATAGTAACCGGTGTTGTCGCCATTATTTTTTAAATATTCATCATGGCGAGTCTCAAATGTTGACTGATTAACGTAACACATATTAATCAGACTGTATTTTAATAATCTGCTAAGTTCTTGGATTTGATTGTAATTATCATGGTTATATACGTCTGATGAAGATAAATCTTTGTATTTATCAACATTAGTGTTATCCTTAATAACTCCAACAATTGTAAGGTAAGTATTAAGGCCGTTGATATTAAGTTGCTTTCCTTTAAGGTCAGCAAATGATGAAACGTCAGAATATTTATCAACTATATTATTAAACATGTTGCTAGATATGCAAACTTCGTTATCATTAGTTGGCAAATCACCATGTATAAGTTGTAACTTAAATTGTTGCATAACACTGTCATCAACCTGCATAATACCGGAAATGTTGTGGTCTTTCAAGGTGCTTGGTGTGCTAGAGGTTGAAACATTGCTATACATAGAATTAACACGGAAATATTCTGCACTAGCAAACACCTTGTTAAACTTGTAGTTAGGGTTTGCTTGTTGCAATTTGCTAACTTGTTCATCGCTAATTAGGTATTTGTTATAGTCGTCATAATAATCTACACGCTTGTTAATACCAATTGTTTCGATACCTAGTTCTTGAATTGTAGTATATAATGAGTCGGCACGATTAAAGCATGACATTGTGTTAACTACACCAAACATACCAAATGCAACAAATGATAGTAGAATAGTGAATATCAAACGAATAGGCTTATGTTTTAACGAACTTGCACCCATTTTAAACGAGTCCTTAAGGCTTAGTCGTGATTTAATCATTTTAAAGTCATTAGGGTTGTGCTTGGTTTGTTTGATATCTTCACGAGAAGTTTGTTTAAACACTTCACGATTACCATCGTCTGTGATAAATGCAGATTTCTTAACATCGGTGTTAGTTTTTCCATCTAACGAAATGATAGTATCTTCCTTATTTAGATTATTTACAATCATTTGGTTGATTTTAATAAGGTCTTCCTTAGTTACCTTTTGGTCCTTTTTGATATGTATAATTTTATCGTCAATAAAACTTACACCAGAGTTGGATTTAATCGCCTCAACTTCAGTTTTGGTTTCGTCCTTGATTATGTGACCATCTTTTAGTTCGATTACGCGGTCGCCATAAATTTCAGCAAATTCACGGTCGTGTGATACGATAATTACAAGTTTGGTTTTGGACAATTTTTTAAGTGTTTCCATAACTTGCTTACCGGTGTTACTATCCAAGGCACCAGTTGGTTCGTCCGCCATAATAATTTCAGGATTTTTAATCAATGCACGAGCAATAGCCACACGTTGCTTTTGACCACCAGATAATTGGTTAGGTTTACGCTTATAATATCCGGCAAGGTCAACTTGCTCAAGTAGGGCATCAACGGCTTCCTTATTAGCCTTTTTGCCTTGCAATTCAAGTGCCAAACCTAAGTTTTTACCTACAGTAAATTCTTCTAGCACATTATATTCTTGGAAAATAAATCCAATAAAGGTATTACGATAGCTATCAAAGTCGCTTTGCTTAAAATCTTTGGAAGACTTGCCTTTAATAATAATTTCGCCACTATCAAAAGTGTCAAGTCCACCAATTGTGTTTAAAAGCGTACTTTTACCACTACCGCTTTTACCTAGCAAGAATACAAGGCCGGTATCAGGAAAGTCAATACTAACATTGTTAAGTGCTACAACATTGGTGTTTTCGCCCTTGCCTTTAATCTTGTATACCTTAGTTAAATTTCTTACACTAATCATATTTTCTCCTATAAATTGAAATAAGGTATTATTTCATAAATATGTTTTTATAATATCATATTAATAAATATGATGTCAATACCAAACATACATTATATAAAATTTAAAATTCAAAAACCGGTTTAAGTGCTATATCGTTTTACTAAAATTAGAATTTATGGTATAATATATGCGTGGTAAAGGGAGAAAAATTTATGGAAATTAAAATTAAGTATTTTGTTGACATTGAGCCTATTAGATTTATTGCAGGCAAAAGTGACTGGTACGATTTGCGTGCTGCAGAAGATGTAGAGATGAAGGCAGGCGAATATCGCCTAATTAGGCTTGGTGTTGGTATGCAATTACCTAAGGGATATGAGGCGCACATGGCTCCTCGTAGCGGAACATTTAAAAATTATGGAATTATTCAAGCCAATAGCGTTGCTGTGATTGATGAAAGTTATTGCGGAGATAATGACGAGTGGATGTATCCTGCAATTGCGTTAAGAGACACTAAGATATACAAAAATGACCGTATTTGCCAATTTAGAATTATGGAGCACCAACCACCAATTGAATTTACTGTGGTAGATAAATTGGGCGATACCGACAGAGGTTCATTTGGTTCAACGGGCAAACAGTAATTGGCAAAATGATTGCTAGATAAAATTTATCAAAAAGGGATTTGGATGAAAATAGTAAGTTACAATGTAAACGGAATTCGTGCAAGCATAAAACTTGGCTTGCTTGATTGGTTAAAGGAGCATAATGCGGATATTTATTGTATTCAAGAAGCTAGGTGTAATGAAGATTTAACTAACGAATTAATATTTGGAACAAAGGAACAAATATCCCTATTTGAAACAACGCAAACTAATTTGTCTAACTATTATCCAACCTATAATTGTGGACTAAAGGCTGGTTATGCGGGAACGTTAGTTTTAAGCAAAGTAAAGCCGGATAAAATTATATTGGATATGCAGGAATTTTGGACTGATGATGAGGGTAGAACTACTACTATAATTTGGGGAAGTACTGCAGTAGTTAACGCATATATACCTAATGGCAACAGCAGACTGGAATTTAAAATGCAGTACTTGTCGGCTTTGACTAAATATCTAAACAAACTACAACAACATTATAATGTTATTTGTGTGGGTGATTTTAATATAGCTCACAATGAAATTGACTTATCGCACCCAAAGCAGTGTAAAAATAAATCTGTTTTCCTGCCAATAGAACGCACCGCTTTTGGCGAGTTGTTATCAATTGGTTTTACGGATTGTTATAGATTGGTTAATCCAGAAAAAGTTGAATATACTTGGAGAAGTTATCGTTCAAGATATGATGATAGTTATAATAGTTGGAAATATAGGATAGATTACATTTTGGTGTCAAACGGTTTGAGCCCACAAATATTAGAATGTAATATTCTTGACTTGCCATATAGCGACCATCTACCTGTAGAATTAAATATAAAGGACTAGTTTATGAAAATATCAAACAAACTTGAAAGTTATGAAAAGATTATAGAACTTGGCTTAAATCGCTTTCCCGAAAAAGTATTTAAATCTAACCAAATAGACGAGGTTAAGGATTTTATCAATGAATATCCCGCTACATACTATGCAATTAGGGATAAATCTAAGGCTGGCGGAGTATTTAAATTGGCAGTTAAACAAGAAGATGTGCTTAATGAGATTGTGGGGTACGAATTGTTTTCGATTAATGTAAGTTCATTTAACTATGTAGATAATCAACTTTTGGTGGGCGAGATATGCATAGGAAACAATGAAGTGAGTGCAATTTTGTCAACCAATAGCAAATATTCAGTGAGAGATACGTTGCGTAATCCGGATTTTAATTTTGTTACTAGCATATTTGATGAAAGATTAAATGACGTGCCGTATTTTGATAATATTTATAAATATATTGTAGAATATAAACTTAAAAATGTGATTGTGGAATTTGCCTATTTTGATAAACCAGTAGGCATTAATAATGAAAATATTATAATATACGAACTAAGGACGGAATATTAACAAGCCAATACGTGTTGATATAATAAATTTGAGAAACAAAAGTTAAGGTGAATATTGACATCTTAACTTTTTTGTTATATAATAAAATTATGGAAAAGAATGAACAAGTTAAGGTGGCGGAAAGCCAAAATCAAAATGCCTTACAAATAGAAACTGGTGTGAATAATACACAAATAGAAGATAGCGCAGATAGCATTCAAACCACAAATAAGGTAGAACAAAAAGCCGGTGTAAATTATGGCAAAAAACCGCTTACGCCTTATCAACAGTACAAAAATAGCCGCAATCAAAATGGCAAAAAGTATTTTGAATTTTATGATGATGTAAAAGTATATACCCACAACATTTGGGATTGGTAAAATGGGATAAACAAAAAAGACCTATTGCTTTAGGTCTTTTTGTTTTATGAAAGGCTTTGACTTTTTAATAAATTTATGATAATATTTATATATTACAAAGGAGGGTTTTTATGTTTTGTCCAAAATGTGGTAAGGAAATAGCAGATGACTCTAAGTACTGTAGCGCTTGTGGAGCACAATTTGAGGTTGCTCAACCTGCTGTACAAACTAATGGAGCGTCCAAAGTGGATAAAAAGTGCAAAAAGGCAAAGACCAGTTTGATTGTGGCCATCGTTGGACTTATAATTGCCGGTATAATTTGTGGAACGTATGCTTTTGTTACCGGAATTCAGGCTTTAAAGGAAATTAAAACTGATAAGGAATTAAGTGGTAAGGGTATGGCTATTGCCGGAATAGTGCTAGGGTTGTTGGATGTTGTGCTTTCAATATATTCACTGATGGTTATGTTCTAAATTTAAACAAAAAGACCTATTGCTTTAGGTCTTTTTTGCTATCTTAATATAAATTATGCGAAGTAAATTTGCAAGCAAATTTTTGATTATTACATAATTCGTTCGTTATCACTCACGCTTCGCAAGTTTTGAATTACGTCAGATTATGTTAAATGTGTGCAAGCACCCGCTTACATAATCTTTCTAAATTATAAACACGGCACGGAATATAGATTTATCGGCGGTTTTGCCTTCGATAATATATTTGTTGCCGATTTTCTTTTTATAAAGATTGATTTGGTCGCCTTCAAAGCATTGATTAGTGTAGTACATTTCAAGTACGGCTATGTCTAAGCTAGAATATTCGGCAAAAGTAAAGCAGTCGGTTGCCATTTTGATATATGCAATATTATTGCCATGGACGTTATAGTCAAGTTCGCTTAGGCGGATAGTTTTGGTGTATACCAAATCGTTTTCATCAAACTCGCAAGTTGTGTTAGTGTAGGTGTCATCTTGCATATTACTTGGTAGGAATTCGGTTATACCAAGGTCGCCAACATATTTAGGTAGAACCATACGAGAAGTTTCTTCATTAATTACGCCATACTCCATACGGCCACGCACTATACTTGAGTTGCCTTGTTTTAACTCAAAGCAACGTGGAAATAGCATACGTGTTTGTAATGGCCAAGTAGCAACAGTTAAGTCCTCGTTAATGGTTGGAAATCGGTCAAATTCAAATTTTGCCTTAAGCACAACCCATTTGCCATTGCAACTTTTTCGTATATCTTCAACACCAACACCTAATATATCGGAATGGTTGTTTGAAGCCAGTTGAAAGCAGGATACAATATTGTGTGGCATCATATTTCTAGTAGCTCCAACGTCATCAAAACGAGTGGTAAAATTATATTCTAAATAATTTTTCATAAGTTTTTCCTTTTACATTAAAGTATAGCTAAGTCACATTTAAAAATCAAGCAACTAACTCACATTTTGTTTAATACTTGTGGATAAATAAAAGTGGTGGTGTTAAGTAAATTGTCGAAAATTGTAATGGCTTAAAATTTATAGTAATCAATTTAATGTATAACTATTGACCTTTTTAAAGTTTTGATATATAATAAGGGCAAGAGGTTGGATATGGACAGAATTTTAGATTATATCAAAGCAAACAAATTAATTAAACAAGGAGAAATTATTGGTGTGGCTACCAGTGGTGGTAGGGATAGTATGGCGTTACTTCACTTTTTGCACGACAATCGTGAAACATTAAATTGCCAAGTAATTGCTATTAATATTGACCATTGCATTCGTGAACACAGTGCGGCTGATAGCGCATTTGTTATGGATTATTGTAAGGAAAATGGAATTCAAGCATACACTTTTAAGGTAGATGCGGTTAAGTTGTCACGTGAAGAAAAGTTGTCGGTAGAGGCAGGCGCACGTAAGGCACGCTACAACACATTTGAAGCACTTATTGAGCGTGGCCTTGTGGATAAAATTGCACTTGCACATCACATGTATGACCAGGCAGAAACAATATTGTTAAATCTTCTTCGTGGTTGCGGATTGAGCGGTGCAAAGGGTATGGAACCTATGCGTGATAACAAGTATATTCGCCCAATGCTTACTGTTCCAAGGGAAGAAATTATGAGTTATATTGACGAATATGCTATTACATACGTTGATGATGAAACTAATGAAGATACAGCATACTCTCGCAACTATATTCGCAATGTGATTATGCCAGCAATTCGCAAACGTTTTAAATCGGTTGAAAAAAATCTAGTTAACTTTGCAAATATTTGTGCTGAAGATGATAAGTATATCCACAGCCAAATTGAGATGGGTGCTATTGCAAAAGTTGGAGATGTTACACGTATACCTATGTATTACTTTAGCTACCAACCATCGGTTACCAATCGTATGCTTATGAAAGTGCTTAGTGCATATTCTAGTCAGGATATCGAAAGCAAACATATTGCACTTATTACCGAATTTGCTCGTGATGGTCAAAATGGTGATAGTATTGATTTACCATTTGGAATTAAGGTGCATAAGGAATATGAATATCTAACAATTGCTCCACTTAAAAAGAAAGTAGAAATTGCAAGTCAGGAATTTAAAAAGGGCAAAACCTATATTGATGGTTTTGGAATAATACGTATTGTTAGTTCAAAGGTGTTTAATGAGATTAAACCTCACCAACACGTAGTTGATGTGACAAAAGTTCCAAGCAATGCGGTTTGGAGATTTAAACAAGATGATGATGTGTTTATGCCATTTGGCGCTACAAGCGAAAAGAAGTTAAAGGACTACCTTGCAAGCAAAAAGATACCTCAACGTCTTCGTAACAATATTCCAGTGCTAGCAGTTGATAATACAATTTATATTGTTGCAGACCTTGAAATTAGCGACTTATTAAAGGTAGATGAAACTACTGAAAATCTATATAAAATTAATTACGAAAAAGATATTTTGTAAAAATGTTCCGCCATTAGTGCGGAATATTTTTAATGAAGAATCAAGAATGAAAAATGGATGGTGTAGATAGATTTACAATCTCAGCATAATTATTCTTCGTAATATAAATTATCGGGGTTATCCAACTTTAGATTGTATAGTTTGATTAATGGGAAATATTCCTGCCATCGATAATTACGCACCGGCATTGGTTTATGGGTTTTAAAGTAAAACACCATAGCGGGTTTTATGTTGTGGTATTTATATAAAAGGCTTACACTTAAGCAATCGCCACTTTTGATTAAACTTTTAAGTTTTGCATGATAATTAAAATATGTCATATTGTAGTATTTGTAATATGGCATTTTTTATTTGTACGAATGATGTGCAAATTAGTAAAGGCAACAAAAAATAAGGCATTACAGTACTATAATTTAGTACAAATTTTAAAATTATTGTACTAAATATTTGCCAATAATTTAATTGTGTGATATACTAAAGTAAAATTAAGGAGAAGATTATGGAAAAGAAAGATTTAAATTTGACATATATTTACCTAATGGCAATCTTTGCAATAGGTGTTGCAATGGCCAATATTATATCATTTTTTGGTGGTGTTGGCTTTGCGCTTATAGGCGCAAGCGTACTGCTAGTTTTGGCAGCAAGAAAAATATTGAGCAGTGCTGATAAAAAGCGTTTTGGCGATATTGTAATCTTAATTACAATCGAATTTTTGATGTTTATAGTATTATTCTTTGCATACGATTTTAACATTAACGGAATTACTAACAAATTCCCTATGGTTATGCGTAATATTTGTGCAATTTATTCTATATTTGCGTTAGGCTATACTGCATTTAGATATTTTAGTGAAATTAAGGGTAAAAAATATAAGTTTGTGGAATATATCCTTGGTAACTACACACCTATGAAGAAGGAAAAAAAGGCAAAGCCAAGCAAGGAAATGATTAGAAAGAATAGAGAACTTGAAAACGGAACTCTTGAGCCAAAGCCAATAACAATGCAAGCGCAACCTAATCCAGTTAACCCTGTTAGAATTGAACAATCTGAGATGCAACAACATAGTACTAACAACGTTGTTAATGCACAATCAAATGTTGCTAGTGTAAATGTTCAAAACACACAGCCTGTGCAACCTCAATCGACAACATCTCAGCCAAGCAATCAAGCGTCAACTGAGGAGAAAAAGGCAGACCTTATGGAAACGGTTAAAAATCATCCAAGTTATTGGGAATAGGTTAAAATGTGTTAAGTATAAGTATTTAACACTTAGCTTTAGTTAAATATAGTAAGAATTTGTTTAAAATTTTTAATTTTAGGCAAATTTTTTTTAAAATCGTGTTGACATCAAATTAAATATATGATATATTATTAGGGTAAGTAACACCGCAAAGGTGTTTTTTTAGGAGAAAAATTATGGCAAAAGCAAAGAAAACAAAGAGAGCAAAGATTACTTTAGCTTGTACAGAATGTAAAAATAGAAACTATGACACAAGCAAAAACACTGCTGAACATCCAGACAGAGTTGAATTAAACAAGTATTGCCCAACTTGTCGTAAGCACACAGCACACAAAGAAACTAAATAGGAGATTATTATGGCAAATAATGAACAAGTTAGCCAAGAAGTAAAGGTTGAGGAAACTCAAGCTGTTTCTGTTGAAAAACAAAAGGCTGTAAAATCTAAGGCGGAAACTAATAAAGTTGAAAAACCTAAGAAGAAGAAAAAAGACAAGAAACCTAACAAAATGGCTAAAAGATTAAAGGAAACTGGTTCGGAGCTTAAAAAAGTTACTTGGCCTAAGTTTACCACTGTTTTAAAACAAACAGGCGTTGTTTTGGCTGTTACTGCGGCATTCTTGCTTGTAGTATTTGGCATTGATAGACTTTGTAGCTGGCTAGTTGGCTTCATTGTGTAAAGGAGACTGTTATGGCATTGGAAAAAAATATTGACACAGAACCTAGATGGTATGTATTAAAAACTTTTGCAGGTTACGAAAGTGTTGCTAAGCAAAACTTGGAACAAACAGTTAGCAAGTATAGTCTTGAAGATCGTATATTTGACATTGTTATTCCTATGGAAGATGTTTTGGAAGAAAAACGTGGCAAAAAAGTGCTTGTACCTAAAAAGATGATGCCAGGCTATATCATTGTAAAGATGATTTATGGTGACGATATTTGGCACGCAGTTACTCGTACTCAATACATTTCAAGCTTTGTGGGCCCTAAAGGTCGCCCAGTCTGTATCACTGAGGACGAAGTTGCTCGTTTAGGTTTGGGTAAGGTTACAGTTAATATCGATATTAACGTTGATGATATTATCGAAATTTTGGACGGACCTCTTGCATCTTTCATTGGTAAGGTTACCGAAGTTGATAAGGACAATCTAAAACTAAAGGCTACTGTTGAAATGTTTGGTCGTGATTCAACTGTTGAATTAAATTTCAACCAAGTAAGGGTTAAAAACTAGATAAGCTTTATGATATAGTCGGTGCAAAAGTGCTAATTGAAACAGTTCCTCGTATGACATATTTATGATAAAACTTTAAGTGGTTTAGATTTAGGAGTTTCAAAAGATGAGATTTTTCGAAAAATTAGTAAAAAATATTGAAAAAAATAAAGAAGTGCATAAAGCAAAAAGAGAAATAGATAGAATTTATTTTGATATGACTGATTATGACCTTTCCACATGTGAATATATTGCTAAAAGGAAGATAGGTCTATCACTTGCTCTTGATAGATGTAATACTGCGATATCTATTGGTAGAGAAGGACAAGAAAGATTGGCTTCAACTTATGACATCAAAGGTCTTGGATTGGAAAAGAAGTTTAATTGCATAGAGGGTGGAATTGGATATATTGAGCATAGGAAAGAGATTTTACCCCAAATTTATGATAAGTCCACAAAGGAATTATAATTAAAAGGAAACAAATCA
Source organism: Candidatus Onthoplasma sp. (assembly GCA_045126575.1). Lineage (GTDB taxonomy): Bacteria > Bacillota > Clostridia > Christensenellales > UBA1242 > Onthoplasma. The sequence continues at coordinate 104,363 of JBGVOQ010000019.1, forward strand.
GCCTTAAAGAGAGTGGGAAATGCATCAGCCTAAGAGAGCATTTTGTGGGAGATGGAAAATCTATTATTCCATCACAGGAACCACAGCCATATAGGAGGAGAATTTTATGGCAAAGAAAGTAAGTAGTATTGTCAAGATTCAAATTCCAGCCGGTAAGGCAACTCCAGCTCCACCAATTGGTTCAGTATTGGGACCTAAGGGTATTAACATTGCTGGTTTCGTTAAGGAATTTAATGACAGAACAGCTAGTCAAGCAGGTTTTATTATCCCATGTGTGATAACAATCTACGAAGACAGAACCTTCACATTCGTGTTGAAGACACCGCCTGCAGCGGTACTTATCCGTAAGGAAGCGGGAATTGAAAAGGGCAGCGGTAAGCCTAACAAAGATAAGGTTGCTAAATTAACCAAATCTCAAATCCGTAAAATTGCAGAAATGAAGATGCCTGACTTAAATGCAAGCAGTATTGAAGCAGCTATGTCAATGGTTGCTGGTACAGCACGTAGTATGGGCGTTCAAGTAGTGGAGGATTAGTATGAGTAAGAGATATATTGAAAGTGCTAAACTTGTTGACAAAACTAAGGCTTACACAGCTAGCGAAGCTATGAGCTTGGTTGTTGACACTGCTAAGGCTAAATTTGATGAAAGTATTGAACTACACGTTCGTCTTGGTGTTGATGGTCGTAATGCTGACCAACAAGTTCGTGGCGTAGTAGTATTACCAGAAGGAACTGGTAGAAGTGTTAAAGTTTTGGTTATTGCTAAGGGCGATAAGGCTGAAGAAGCTAAAGCCGCTGGCGCTGACATTGTTGGAGATGACGACATTGTTAAGAAAATCATGACAGAAAATTGGTTGGATTTTGATGTATGTATCACTACACCTGATATGATGGGTACAATTGGTCGTTGTGCAAGAATATTGGGACCTAAGGGCTTAATGCCAAACCCTAAGAGTGGTACAGTTACAACTGACGTAACTAAGGCTATTAAAGACGTTAAGGCTGGTAAGGTTGAGTACCGTCTTGACAAGAACAATAACGTTCACGTTATTATTGGTAAGGCAAGCTTTGGTGCTGAAAGATTGGAAAACAACCTTCGCGCTGTAATGGGTGCTATTATCAAGGCTAAGCCTTCAAGCGCTAAGGGTACTTATTTGAAGAGCGTTTATGTTGCTTCAACTATGGGACCTGGAATTAAAGTTAACTATAGCGAAAACTAATAAAATTAAAACCGTAGGAATAAATCCTGCGGTTTTTTGTAATACTTATTTAAAATGATTGACTTATGGATTAAAGTTTATTAAACTAAAATTAATAAGGGGGTTATATGGAAAAAACAACAAAAAAGACTTCAACTGCTAAAAAGTCTACAACAACAAGGGCTAAATCAAAGCCTGCTAAGGTGGAAGTAGAAAAAGTGCAAGTTGTTACAGAACCTGTTAGTGTGCAACAGCCAGCTCAAAAACCTGCAACCAAAAAACCAATTACTCTAAATCAGGAATTTAATTTGGTTATTGGATTTTTAAGCTTATTAATAATTGTTGCATTTTGCTTCGAATTTAGCGCTGGCAGCACATCTCTTGCTGGTTGGGAATTGTTTGTATATGGTGCAAAGGTTTCAGCAGCTTTCCAAGGTTTAATGATTGTGTATGCATTAGCATTGGTTGTTGACTGTATTTTGGCGGTTTGTGTGGATAGCGAAAGTCCTGTGTTTGATACTGTGGAAAAGATACTGTATATGTTTACAATGGCTATCAACTTTATCGTAATTGCATTATTGCTTTGCCTAATTTCAAAGATTGGCCTTGGACTAATAATATTCTTCATTCTTTCAATTATTAGTGTTATTATGAAACTTGCAAGAATATATTGTGCAAAATAATAAAATAAGCCTTTATGGAAACATAAAGGTTTTTTTATGCGTAATTCACTGTTCTATTTGGCACTAAGCCCTTGACAATAGAGGTATAAATAAATATAATAATATTATCGGAAGTTGTCGTCAAGCAGCGCGTGGCGATATTTGACAGCAACTGATGGTTATATATACGAGGAAGTGCTTGATTTATCAAGTTAAGTTGTGCTAACAACTTAAACTTTAACTTGTTTAAAATTTAACTTCCGATAGTTTATATAAACAGAGAGGTAATTATGAAAAATATTAATCCAGTGCGTGGAACGTATGATTACGCTCCAATTGAGGCTGAAAATAGAGAAATTGTTAGACAAAAAATCTTAAAAAGTTATCAGGATAATGGCTTTGCACTAATCGAAACACCAGTTTTGGAAAATTTGTCACTTTTGGATAGTAGTGAGGGTGGTGACAACCTTCGTTTGATGTTTAAGACAGTCAAACGTGGTGCACAACTTGATTTAACCAAGCCAAATTTGACCGAAAAGGATATTACTGAAGAAGGTTTAAGATATGACTTGACTGTTCCGCTTGCGAGATTTTATGCAGGTAATCGTGAGAATTTGCCAAACCCATTTAAGTCAATCCAGATAGGTTACGCTTTCCGCGCTGAACGTCCACAAAAAGGTCGTAATCGTCAATTTGTGCAATGTGATATTGATATTTTCGGTGACAATACACCAAATGCCGAAGTGGATATTATCACAACCGTTATGGATACCTATGCAAGATTAGGTCTTGGCGAAGTTGTAATGAAGGTTAATAGCCGTAAGATTTTAATTTCACTTGTTAAGTTTTGCGGATTTGATGATAGTCAAGTAAATTCAGTTTGTATCACTTTGGATAAGTTTGATAAGATTGGTATTGAAGGTGTTGAAGCTGAGCTACTTGAAAAGGGATTTGATTCAAATAATGTTGCAAAGTTAATTGAAGCAAGTGCCGAAATTAAGTCTAAGGGTCTAGAAGAAGCTGAAAAATATGGTGTTTCTGCTAGCGATATTAACGAAGTCAATTACATTATAAATACTGCCAATAGTATTATAACCAATGGCAAGTGTGTGTTTGATTTGTCAATTGTTCGTGGTCAAGGATATTACACTGGAACAGTTTATGAGGCGTATACCGAAGGCTTTGGTGGCGCTATTGGTGGCGGTGGACGCTATGATAAAATGGTAGAAAATTTGATAGGAATCAATGTTCCGGCTGTTGGTTTCGGTATGGGTTATGAACCTGTAAATATTGTGCTAAAAGAAAGTGGAAAATTGTTAAAAGAAAAGCTAAAAGTTGCGTTGATTTATAACAAGGAAGATGACTATATAGATGTGTTAAAGCGCAAAAATCAACTAATGGAAAAGTATTCGGTTGCAACATATTTACGCGCTAAAAATATGAAGGCAATGCTAGATAAATTGAAGTTTGGCAACTTCGATGCCTTTATTAATTTAAACGACAGTGAAATAAAAATGATTTAAAATTATTAATTGTTTTAAATAATTATAAATTAATTTAAAATTAAATAATAAAATTAATTTAAATGTTAACAAAACACTATTTTATAGATGTTTGTTAATTTATATTAATATATTTTTAAAGGATAATTTATTATGTTAGATGAAAAAGAATTGGAGCAAAATCAGGAAAGATTTGTAGAAATATTTAATAAATATATTACACGTGAGGGTGCTGAAAATTTATTGGACTGGTTGGTTAGTAGTGACTTTTTTACAGCACCAGCATCTAGCAAATTTCATTCTGCGTATGAAGGTGGATTGTGTCAACATAGTTTAAATGTTTTTGATAGGTATGTACGCATATTAAAGATGGAATACGGTGAAGATTTTACTAGCAAAATTTCAATGGAAAGTGTTGCGATAATTGCATTACTTCACGATGTTTGTAAGGTAGATTTTTACAAAGTTGATTATAGAAATGTTAAGGTGGATGGACAATGGATTCAAGTGCCTTATTATAGTATCGAGGATAAGCTGCCTTATGGTCATGGAGAGAAGTCCGTTTATATAGTAAGTAGCTTTATTAAACTTACACGTGAGGAGGCTATGAGTATAAACTGGCATGGTGGTGGATTTGATGACCGTGTTAGAGGCGGGTCGTATTCGTTGGCTGATGCATATTACAAATTCCCTAATGCTATGCTATTTCATACCGCCGATATGATGGCAACCTATTTAGATGAAACTAAATAATATAATATTGACCGAATAGTAAATGGAGTGTAAAAAAAGAGTCTTTCAAAAAGACTCATTTTTTAAATTACTTTAAGTTTTGTTTTTCCATAAACTTTACAATGTCGCCAATTGTTGACAATTTCATTGCATCTTGGTCTGGGATGGTGATACCATATTCGTCTTCAAGCATCATAAGTAGTTCAACTATATCTAAGCTGTCTGCGCCCAAATCTTCAATTAATTTTGATTTTAATGTGATATCTTCAACTTTTTTGCCAAGTTTGCTAGCAATCATTTTAATAATTTTATCTTGCATAAGTAACTCCTTTATAAATAAATACTTAACATAATTATTTTATAATAAAAGAAGTAAAAAGTAAAGCGTTTACAAACAAAAAGTTATACATAATCAACTTACAGTGTTTAATTGATATATTTTTACTCATTTGACAAAAAGCTACATAATTAGTTGTAAAAATTTACGATAGTATAAATTATCAGTTTTACATGTTGGTAGAGTGGTCTAAAATTATACCTATGAAGATAGTTGATAGAAAAAATGCAGCTCGTGAGATTATTGATACAATTATGGCAAAAGCAAGATATCAAAAAGTTGTTTTTTGTTTAGATAAAAACAGTGATATGAAACTGGTTGACAATGTGTGTGAATTGGTGGGAAGAAATGCGGTTGTTATAAGATATTATTATAACAAGAAGAATGTAGCGGATTTTTTTAATATGATAAACAATGGAGTTAGGGTGGTTGTGTACGATGTATCGGTAAAGCATTTTTATAAACTGCAAAATAACAACTCATTTTTATTAAATATTTTTATTCCACAAGAAAATTTTGTATTACCATATATGAATAATGTTGACAGTATGTATGGTGAAAATATGTTGATATGTGACCTGCAGAATAGAGATTATTGTACAACAATGGTTATGTACGAACTTGCGTTGGATAACCTATGGAGTAAGTTGTTACAAGGTGTGCAGGTGGATACCGATATATTTAAACGTATCGACAATTTGATAAAATGCGACAACTTTTATAATGAGTTGCTAAGTGTGTTTGTTGGTGTAAAGAATAATTTGACTGATGAGTATCGGGAGATAACTGATAATGACTGCGGGTATATCTTGATGCGAATTTGTTGCATTATGCAAATGCTAAAGAATGTAGATGATGGAGAAATTGATTATATAGATTTTTACAAGGAAATGCAATCAGGTGAAGATGTTGCTAAGGCTTATCAATTGCTGATTAAATATGATGTGATTGATACACTTAAATTGTACTCGAAAAAATTAATAAAAATCACGTCCGTTATTGTTAACAGGATAAAAATTATAATTAATAAATATTTATATAAACAAATTAATTTAAAAAAACACAACAAAATTATTAAAAATGCAACAATTTCCCTAAATATAGATAATTTATTGTACATTTCATACATTTTAAATTGTGTATAAATATTAAATGTCGACAAATTTATTTAAATAAAAATATTATTTTAATTATTTTTTAATTAAATTTTGGTAAATATTTTCTTGGAGGTTTTAAAGTGAAATATTTACCAATTTTTTTATTTGTAATTTTGAGTGTGGGTGTGTTGTGTTGCGGGTTTAATGGGCGAGATGATGGTGTTAAATATGATTATTTGCGTGTGCATATTAGGGCTAACTCTAATAGTGAAATTGACCAGGCGGTCAAGTATTTAATTAAAGATGAAGTTGTAAATTATGTTACACCGTATCTGGCGTATTGTAATACTAAACAGGAAAGTGTTGATACCTTAAATACGTTGATATGCGATATTGAAAATTTGTGTGATAATATGCTTATTCAAAATGGTTTTACATATACATCAAGGGCTAGGATTGATGAGGAATATTTCCCAACCAGGGCGTATGATAATGTTACTCTTGAGGCGGGCGTTTATGATGCATTGATAATAGAACTTGGTGAGGGTGTTGGCGATAATTGGTGGTGTATTGTTTATCCGCCTTTGTGTTTTGTGAATAAAAGTGACCTTAATGAGCACAATATACAATATCAATCCTATTTGGTTGAAATAATACGAAAATATTATAAGGGGTAATGATGAAAAAGATAGGTGCTTATTTAATGATTGCGCTGTTGATTGGTTGTGCATTTGTGCCTTTTGGCGTGCTTAGGGCGTATAAGCCGAATGTGACAGCGGTTGATGCTGCTATCGAGAGTGTTGAGGCTGCGGTTGCTGATACAAAAGAGGTGCAAACGGTTTTAAAAAAGTGGGGATACTATAAAGGCTCGGTTGATGGGATAAATGGACCAAAAACTAAGGAGGCTGTAAAAAGGTTTCAACGTAAATATGGGCTGACTGCCGATGGCATTGTTGGGCCGTTGACTGCTAGTAAAATGGGACTTAGGGTAAAGGGTGGCTCATCATCTGGTTCGTACAGCAATAATGATTTGTACCTATTGGCCAAACTGGTTCATAGTGAAGCACGTGGTGAGGTTTATACAGGGCAGGTTGCGGTGGCTGCTGTGGTGTTAAATCGAGTAAAAGATTCACGTTTTCCAAACACAATTGCTGGTGTGATATATCAGCCGTGGGCGTTTACGGCAATTAATGACGGTCAGTTTGCTTTGGAGCCTAATCAAACAGCGTACCAGGCCGCAAGAGATGCAATGAATGGTTGGGACCCTACCTATGGTGCGGTGTATTATTATAATCCTAAAACGGCTACTAGTAGTTGGATTAGAAGTACAAAAACTGTAACAACAATAGGAAGACATGTGTTTTCGGTGTAGAGGTGAGTTATGAGTAATAAGATTGAAGAAAAAATTGAAAAAACAACTACAAAAAGGGATCTTGGCGAGGATGTTAAGCGAGAAAAAAAGATGTCTACCGCTCAAAAAATGGTTCCAATATTGATTGTCGGGTGTGTGGTTTTGGCAATTGCGCTTGGTGCAACATTGATTGCCTTTTATAATTTAAAGCGTAGAGATGAAGAAAGTGTCAAAACCCTTGAAAGTATGTACTCGAGCTCTTACTATTCAATGGTGGATAGTGTAAATAATCTACAAGTGAATGCGGATAAATTTGAAACACTCACAACTTCTAATGCTCAGCGAATGGTGCTTAGAGATATGGAGCAAGATTGTGCTTATGTGGTGGCGGGGCTTGGAGTGTTGCCGTTAGATGTTGAAAATAGCAATTCGGCAATTAAATTTTTTAATCAGGTTAGCGGAATGTGCGAGGCATATATTGCTATTATAGATAAGGGTGAAAGTTTGAGTAGTGAACAATTATTACTGGTGGACAAGGCTGAAATGGCTTTGTCTATTATAAAATCCAAATTAAATACTCATAATGACCAAGTGAAAATGGGTGACTATAATTTTGTTAGTGTTGGCGTGTTTGATGATAGTGGTGTGACTCAGTTTTCTAACTCTATAGGAGATTTAACCGCAAATGAGGTTGATTACCCTACAATGATTTTTGATGGACCTTTTTCTGCTTCGTTAGAAAATAAAGTGATTAAAGGTTTGAGTGGTGAGGAAGTTTCTCAGGAGCAGGCGGCGGAATATTTGAAAAATACTGTGTATAAAAATCAAGACGCGGAAATTGAATTTGTGGGAGAAACGCAAGGTGACTTTGTGACCTACGATTTTACTGTTGTGAAGGAAGGTGTTGAGTATGCGGCGCAAGTAACCAAGCGTCAAGGATTACTGCTTACACTTTGTGGTTATGCTGAAACCGAGCAGCCTAATATTTCAAACGAACAAGCAAAGCAGTTTGCCGAGGACTTTGCAAATAATATTGGCTTTGAAAATATGATAACAACCTGGATGGAGGTTAAAGATAATATTGCATATATTAATCTTGCGCCAATGCAAGACGGTGTAGTGCTATATCCTGATTTGGTGAAGGTTAAGATTGATATGTATAAGCAAAATGTAATAGGTTTTGAGGCAAAAAACTATGCATTGAATCATGTGGTAAGAAATTTTGAGTTTAGTGTGGCTGTTGATGAGGCTGAGCAAAAGTTAGGATTTGACTACGTTGTGCTTAATACTCGCAAGGCGATTATAGCGCTTGATGGTGATGTTGAGGTGGCTGTGCATGAATTTGCGTGTGATAGAATTAACGGATTGTATTACTATTATGTTGATGCTAATAGTGGAGATATTGTAAAAATTTTAAAGGTGGTAGATTCTAACGGAACACCACTTCTGGTGTAGAAAAAATATTAAAAAAATAATTTTTAAATAGATAAAAATAAATTAAAACACAATATTAGTATAAAAATAATTAAAAAATAGGCAAGTTTGCAATAATTGCCTATTTTTATTTACCTAAAATTAATAATTAAACCATTTATTTTTTGAATTTTTAAATTAATTTTTAGGTAATTTTTAATTGAATTCTGGCACATATTTCATGGCACTATAAAAACTTTAAAATGTTAATTATTTTTTATTATTTTATTTGCTTAATATGTTTAATTTGTGGTATTATAATAATATATAAAATACATGAGATAAAAGGAAAGCATTTATGAAGGGGAGAAGTAAATTAGTTTTCGTAATGTTTGCAATACTTGCACTTGTGGCAACAGGTGTATGTTTTGCTTTTGCAAAAAAGAGCGACAAAGTAAATTATGTGGCTGCAAAGGAGATAGCTGGTTATACCGCTGACTATGACGGGGTAATCTTTTCGGTAGAAAGGGTTTATTTTGCTACCGGGGCCGATGCGAGTGAGCCATTGAATGTTGGTGCGTATAAGTTTCAGCAAATTGAAGCCAGCACTGGTACACGTTACTTTGGTGATATTGCACTAGCTTCAAACGATGGAAATTTCAACCATAAGGATGTTGTTTATGATGGCGACTTTGTTATGGTGGATGATACTGTTGAAGTGAACGCTACAACAACCACAGCGGCAGGAGAAGGTGTAAAGGTTAAGCAAGGTATTATGGTAACCCTTGGTGGATATTATTATAAGACCGATTCATCTATCACAACCAACGCAACAATAGATGATGTGGAGCATGGTGCTACCATAACCTACATAGGAGCATCGGCAACGCTTAATGGTGTGGCTCAGGATTTGCCTAGTGCTAGGTCGTTTGGTAACGGTATGTATGAAGACTTTACATGGTTTATAGAAGCGCCTCAAGATGGTTCAACCGAAGGTCATTACGAGATGGTGTTTGAATATATGATTGGCGGACAGGTGTCAACCTTTGACTTTGACTTTTATCTATTGCTTAAGTCAAAGTACACCAACAATGCGAATGTAAATGGTAAAGACTATCCAAGGGCTCCTAAAATTGAGAATGCACCTGATGGCGAATATCACTTGGGAGGCGATAACTTCCCAACACTAACATTTGACTATTCTAGATACGATTTGCAAATTGTACATAGTAGTGGTGATGTGACTAAAACCATCGAGTTTGATTATGACGAAGTAAGTAGAAATATATCCTTAACATCTCAAATTCATGATGATATTGAAGTTGAGTACTATAAGGTGCCAACCGAATTTAGTGCTAATGAGAAAATTGTTACACTAATGTTTGTGGATAATGGTAAATACACATTCAAGTTTAATTATATTTACGATTACTTTGGACAAAAAATAGCTATACCAACCACTCAGGAATCTATATCTGACCTAACACTAGATATATACGGATATCAATTAAAATATTCTAAGGCTGGCGTTAATAGTGCGGATATGGAATATCTTGAAGTGTATCGCAACAATACAATGTTTATACTGCTCAACGGGTTTACTGATGCTAGTGGGCAAAATTCTAGCGCAAATCTAGGAGTTAACTACAAGATAGTTGATAGTGAAACTCACAGAACAGGTGAAATTGACAATCGTGAAAATGCGATAATTTCCCAAACTGAATTTAATGACCCTACAAATGTTAAATATCAAAAAACTGATAGAGGCATTTGGCTAGCATTAAATGATGAATATTTGCTTAAAACTGACGATAATCTGCAAAGTTTTTATTACCATAGTACCGGCAAATTTACGGGTAATTTAAATCCAAATAAATATTCAATAGATAATCCAGACGGTAAACATGAATTTACCAAGGTTACTACATTTACTACTCCAGGATATTACGTAGTGCAAGTGGCGTATAAATACGGTACAGGTGGGTCAAAATTAACAGGCTATCAATATTTTGCATTTGAAATAACATCTGCTACACCTATACTAAACTTGTATACTACAAAGGTTGAAAAAATTGATGATATAGCAGCTGATAAATCTAATCGAGAAGATTTTTATGCTTATGAATTTACAAATCAAAATGTGTATGCCGATTGGATAACACCAGAAAGATTTCAATCTACAATCGAAGGTAAGTTATATTATTCTACTAGCAGGAAGTATGAAAACGAAAGCGCATTAAGGGCGGTTGCTGATGGCGCTATTAGTGCTAGTGTTGTTAAAAAAGAATATAACAAGGAAACCTTTATTAAAGATAGCGGAGCCTACTTGTTAGTATTAGAGGTTGGCGGAACGGCTACCAAAACATATACATACTTTACAATTGATAAGGACAATATATCTGGCTTAACGGTTCATGAAGTTAACCCAATATATGTTGGAAGCAAAATTGGGTATATGTTAACTAAAAATGCAAACTTAAATTACGTTACTCATACTGAAAAGGCCGTGATTGACGTGATGTTTGCGCTTGATTGGAATGCAAAGGAAAGTGGTGCTAAAATTTCTGCTACATATCGATACACTCCGTTTGTTAAAAATAACACAACAACCAGTGGTGCTATGATAAAGGCTGGAAGTGCTAGTTCGTATTACAACTACATTATTAACGAGTATAAGTTGGGCAGCACAACAAACCCTATTAAGTTTGAATGGGTTAATAAGGGAATTAATGTAAATGCCGATAATGTTATGATAGAGCAAGGTATATACGAATTTGCATTAGAGGACCAAGCTGGTAATAAGTTGAATTATGTTATGATACTTGACCAAACCGAAGCCGTTGTTCTAGCTACTTATGGTGATGCAAATGCTGAGGGCGAAAAGGCTAAATATGTTAGCGGACAAATGGTTGCCGACTATGTAGAAATGGACTGGGGTACGCATAAGGCGATTGACTTGGCTGGTTATGGTGAAGATACTACTGTTGAATTATTGTTAGGCTGG
>JBGVOQ010000020.1:0-15540 GCA_045126575.1 Candidatus Onthoplasma sp.
TGGACATACTGCAGTTTGTGCTATAGGTGTTGTGAACACCGACAAATAAGTTAATATACCGATTGATATTCTGCAGTGTAATAGTATATTAAGTGTATGATTATGTCGTGAATTTAAAAAAAGGCAAAGTGCAAAAAGCACTTTGTTTTTATGATTGACAAGATATATAAGTTGTGGTACAATAATATTATTAGGAGAATTTTATGTTAAATTTAAGTAAAAATATATTTAATGATAATGAACAAAAAATTGATGATGATTTGTCAATGATTATAGATGGTATAGATAAAGCCATAAATCGATGTGATTTTAAGATGTTAGATAGGTTGGAAAAGAGATGGAAAGAAATTAGGAAAAGTTATTCTGATTACATCATAAACAACGAACAACTTGCTAATAGAACGCTTGAAGTTTATCGAAAGTTGGACAATGCTAAAAGACAACTTGTAAAACTTCGTAGAGATCCAAAAAGAGAAGAACTTAATAATGTTTTATAAAGATTAGTAAAAAAAGCAAGTCAAGAGTTTAGTTTTACTCTTGATTTTTTATTGTTGGTTGACAAAATGTAAAAGTTTGGTATAATAAGATATATGAATATTTTAGAGCAGATAGAAAGTTATGATGGTTTAAAGTTAAAAGATGTGGTGTTTAATAAGGGAGTTAGAAAACTAACTGCCACATTTTTGTATAACCCAAATCTTTTTGTGGTGGCGGATAAGGTGGAGGAGATTGAAAGTTTGCTAAAGTCGCTTGTGCCTGATAATGTGATAGTAGAAACTAAGTTTGTGCGTACTAACTTAGATAAAGCCAATATTGCATTATTTGTACTAAATGCGATTACCAATAATTTCCCTAGTCTTGCTAAGAACTTTTCGTTAGATGATATCAAACTTAGCATTGATGGCACTAATGTTCAGGTTGACCTATTTATTGACCCTACAGTGCACGAATTTACAGTGCGTGGCGGACGTGAAAAGGACATTGAAGATAAATTGCACGAAAACTTTTTTGCCGACTTTAGGGTAGTATTAAACAAAAAGGCGGACTTTGTAGGCGGAACTGGTGTAGATGCTATTGCCGATAACAAGGAGTTTGAGGAAAGTATTAAATTTTTTGAAAACAAGGTGCTGTACAAGATTATTAATGTTAACCATATTGTAAACAAGGCAGAATATAATATGGCACTTGATTTTAGCAAGGTTAATGATGCTATGAGTAACTGTGCTGTTTGTGGTACACTTACCAAGTTTGAAAAGCGAACTTATATACGCAAAACTACACGTAATGCACGCACTACCGAGCAGGAGCGCATATTCTATACATTTACACTTATGAACGATGGCAAGTACCTAAACGGCTCAATATTTCCACGTATTGCTGAGGAAAAGAAGTGTGAGGTGGTGGAAGTAGGTCGCAAGGTGGCTATGTTTGGTAAGTTTGATAACTATAAGGGCAGACTTAACTTTACTGCCGATAGCCTATGTGTGTGCGATTTTGAAAAATATGTTCCACCGGTTAAGTTTAAGCACGTAAACCAAAACTACCATACAATTATTCCAGAACCTTATGAAGATTTTGAGCAGGGTAATATGTTTGGCGAAGATGTATCAAATCTTCCTAAGGAAGTGTTGGAACAAGACTATGTGGTGTTTGACTTTGAAACTACGGGCCTTGAAAGTGCCAAAGATGAGATTATTGAAATTGGTGCAGTAAAAATATCTAAGGGTAAAATTGTATCCACTTTTTCAACCTTTGTTAAGCCTAGTGTGCCTATCCCTGCCGAGATTACCGAACTTACTCATATCACCGAAGAAATGGTGGCGGATGCACCTGCAATCAACTATGTGTTGCCAGATTTTTATAAGTATTGCTATGGCTGTACATTGGTTGCGCAAAATATTGCTTTTGACTACGGCTTTTTAAATGCTATTGGCAAAAAAATGCTATACAACTTTGACAATCCTCAAAAGGACACAATGATTATGGCTCGTAACAAGTTAAGGGGGCTTAAAAACTACAAATTAGGCACAATTTGTGATTACCTTGGCGTATCGCTCGTGGGTGCGCACAGGGCAGTAAATGACTGCTTGGCTACGGCAAAGGTATTTTTGAAGTTAATTTAAAATATTTTCATAAAAATGTAAATAATACTTGACATTTGCAAAATTATATCATATTATGTAAATGTAAAGTGAACTTTACATTAGGAGGATTTTATGGAAAAGGAAAAGATTTTACAAAAAGCACACAAAAAACATCCGTTAGGTGAGATGGAAGCTCAAAAGATTAACAAAAGCAATTGGATTGCAGTGATTGTTGCTGAAGTGGTTGCTGTTGCACTTATGATTACTGAGGGTGCATTAGGACACTTCACTAGTTTATATGCTATTGGATTTGTGTGTTTTACTTGGGCTAGCGTGTTTTATGCTTGTCAATATTTTATAGCAAAACGACCTTATGGAGTACTAATTGGTGCTATTTTAGAAGGGATTGGTGCAATTATTATGATGACCTTATTTATTTTAACAAATGTAGGAGTGATGTAATACTTAAATGGATAATGAATTAGTTTTACTTAACAATCTTAAGGATATTAGAAAAAGCAAGGGATTTTCGCAGGAAGAACTTGCCTCTCTTGTAGGCACAACACGTCAAACGATAATTGCAATCGAAAAGGGGATATTTAATCCATCTGCAAAACTTGCTTTGCTGCTATGTGTGGCACTTGATTGCAAGTTTGAGGATTTATTTTACTTTTAAAAAGCGTTAAATTTAAATAAAACCATAACGAAATATACTATTTATATAAAAAATAGTAAAAATTTGTTAAAATTTTAAAAAACTTTATTAAAAACTATTGTAAATTATTTTAAAGTGTGTTATTATAATAATGCAGAGAAGGAGTGGGCTTAGGTCCACTCCTAATTGTTTAAATAAAGCAAATTGCTTTGTTTAACTTGGTGGGGAGAGGGAGATTTGAACCCTCGCTATAAAATTTAAAATTAAGAGGGGAGTTTTATGAAAACTGCTGATTTGGTTTATGAAACCATTAAGCCATTGTTTGATGGCGAAGTTCAACTAGTGGAAGTTGAATATGTTAAAAAGTATGATAGTATGCATTTGATTGTGTATATCGACAAGCCTAACGGAATTACACTTGAGGATTGCGAAAGTGTTAGTCGTATGATTGACCCGGTGTTAGAGGAACTTAATCCTACTAATGACGCTGCTTACCGCTTAGATGTATCATCTTATGGCCTTGACAAGCCTTTGAAGTTTGACTGGCAATTTGATAAGTATATGGATAAGATGGTTACAGTTATGTTGTACAAAAAGATGAACGATTTAAAAGAGTTTGATGCAGTACTTAAGGGTTATGGCGATACTTTTAAATTTGAAATTAAAAATGAAATTGTTGAAATTGATAAAGATTTAGTGGCATATGTGTTGCCATACATTGAGTTTTAAGGAGAAATATTATGGTTAATAAAGAATTTTTTGAAGCGCTAAGATTATTGGAGCAGGAACGTGGCATTCCACAAGACAAGATGATTAGTATGTTGGAAGCAGGTTTAACCGCTGCATACAAAAAGCATTTGGGTCAAGCAATGCTATCACAAGTTAAACTTAATCCAGAAAAGCATACAATCAAGTTTTATTCTGGTAAATTAATTGTTGAAACAGTTGAAGATGCAGATAAGGAAATTAGTTTAGCTGACGCTAAGGAAGTTAAAAAGTCTTATAAGCTTGGCGAAATTGTATGGAAGGAAGAAAATCCTAAGAACTTCAACCGTATTGCTGTTCAAACTGCTAAGCAAGTAGTAGTTCAAAACATTAAGGAAATCGAAAAGCAAGCAATCAGTAGCGATATTGCCGAAAAGGAAGGCAAGCTTATCGTTGCTAACGTTCGCCGTATGGATTTGGACAATATTTACCTTGAAATTGGTGGTACAACTCTTGAAGGATTGCTTACCAAGCGTGATTGCTTACCAGATGACAACTTCCGCATAGGCGATAAGATTAAAGTATTTGTTCGTCATATTCGTGATGACTACAAGGGTGCGGTGGTACAAGTTACACGTACTAATCCAGCATTTGTTAAAAAACTTCTTGAAATGGAAGTTCCTGAAATTGCAAACGGCGATATCGAAATTGTAAATATCGTTCGTGAAGCAGGGCTTAGAACTAAGGTTGCTGTTAGAACAAATATTGCTAACCTTGATGCTGTTGGTGCTTGTATTGGTAACAAGGGTATGCGTATTAATACAATTATTAACGAACTTCATGGCGAAAAGATTGATATTATCAATCATTCAGACGATATGCGTGAATTTATTATCGCAGCGTTAAGCCCAGCAACAGTAAACGAAGTATACGTTGACACTAATGCACAAACAGCTCAAGTGCTTGTGTCTGAAAATAAGTTGTCACTTGCTATTGGTAAAGGTGGCCACAATGTTCGCCTTGCAGCAAAACTTACTGGTTACAAGTTAGACGTTAAGGGTGAAAAGGAATACAATCACTCTAATGATGTATTAGTTGCAAATGATGTAAATATTATCGTTGATGATATGGATGACGATATATTTGATGATATCGACGACTAAGGGTAAGTATGCACACAACTTATGAACGTAGATGTGTTGCTTGTAGGCAAACAAATTTAAAACAAAATCTAATCCGTGTATGTAGGGTTAATGGCGAATACATTATTGATAGTACATACAAGGCGTTAGGGCGCAGTGCATATATTTGCAAAAATAATGACTGCCTAACAAAAGTTATTACTAAAAAACTTTTAAATAGAGCATTTAAAACTAATTTAGAAGATATTTATAGCAATTTGAGAGGGTATATTGAATAAACTAATAAGGACGTACTTAGGGTTTAGCATAAAATCTAAAGCCTTAGTCATAGGTCAGGACAGATTAAAGGTTAACAAGGGCAAAATCTATTTGATTGTGTATTGTTCAACGGCTAGTCAAAATTTAAAGGATTTATCATTAAGGTTGGCTACAAAATTTAATTGTAAGGCTATTATGCTACCGGATATGGAAAGTTACACTAACATAAGCGGTTGTAAGGTTTTGGGACTTACTAATGAGTCGCTTGCAAATGCAATAATTAATGTTGCGGAAAATAATCAGGAAACAGGAGAAGTAAATGGAAAATAAAACTAAGGTTACATTTGAAAATATTAATTTGTTAAAGGCTTTCTTGCAAGAAGGCAAGTTTTCCGCAGTTATAGGAGATATCCGTGATTTAAAGGTAAAAATGGATACTTTATGCAAGGACGCTCGTGTAAGGGAAAAGGAATTGGTGGCGGAAAAGCAAAAGGAAGAGGCTAAAAAGGCAGTAGAAGTGGCTGCACCTGTGGTTGAAAAGCCTAAAGCTGAGATTGCTCAACCAGATGTTGCAAAACCTCAAGTGCAAGCACAGGCTGCTAAGCCAAGTGCACCGGTTCAAAATAACAGACCAGGTCAAAATCAAAACCGTAATCAAGCGGCTCAAAACAACCGCAATAATGGTCAGTTTAATCAAAATCGTGGCCAACAAGGTCAAAATAATCGTACTAACGGACAATTTAACCAAAATCGCAATAATCGTCCTCAAAATGGTCAATTCCCTCAAGGATTCCAACGTGGCAATAATACTCAATTTAAGCCATTCAATAAACCAGCAAATAACACAGCAAAACCTGGATTTGCAAATAAGCCAAAGCCTGTGTTTGCTGCGCCTATTATTGAAAATCAACCTCAACGTGACCACGCTAATAAGAAAAAGGGCGGAACTCATTATGAGGAAAAGAAGACATATACCAAATACGACTTACTACGTAGAGGTATGATAGACGCTGATAACACCGAAGATAGAATGCTGTCACGTAAGGTTAGGTCTAAAAAGAAGGAAGAAAAGGTTGTTACAATTAAACCTAACGGTCCAGCTACAATTACTACCGACAATATTACAGTTAAACTTCTTAGTGAGGTTACCGGTAAGGGTGTAAGTGAAATTATTAAAAAGTTTATGTTACTTGGTATGATGGTTACAATCAACTCAGTAATCGATTTCCAAACTGCAGAACTAATTGCTAGCGAAATGGGCGTGGAAATTGTACAAAAACTAGATAAAACTAGCGAACAAAAATTACAAGAAGTTCAAGAAAATATTTCTAACTACAGTGATGAAGAGGCAACTGTTCGTCCGCCAATCGTTACAGTTATGGGGCACGTTGACCATGGTAAAACTTCCCTATTAGACTATATACGTAAAGCAAAGGTTACACTTGGCGAAGCAGGTGGTATTACTCAACATATTGGTGCTTATCGTGTAGACGTTGATGGTAAGTCTATCACATTTATCGATACTCCTGGTCACGAAGCATTTACTGATATGCGTGCTCGTGGTACATCTGTTACAGATATCGCAATATTGGTTGTGGCGGCTGATGACGGTATAATGCCTCAAACTATTGAAGCAATTAATCACATCAAATCAGCAGGCGTTCCAATGATTGTTGCAATCAACAAAATGGATAAGGAACAAGTCAACCCAGAACGCATTAAGCAACAACTTGCTGAAAATAATGTGTTACCAGAAGAATGGGGGGGAGATGCAATTTTGGTGCCAATTTCGGCTAAAACCGGTATGGGTATTGATAAATTGCTTGAAACTATACTTTTGGTGGCTGAGATGGGCGAATTTAAGGCAAATCCAGAGGCTAACGCTATGGGTACAATCCTTGAAGCACGTCTTGACAAAGGTCGTGGTGCTGTGGCTTCACTTATTGTACGTAATGGTAGCCTCCGTGTTGGAGATACACTTGTAAGTGGTACTTGCATTTGTAAAGTTAAGGCTATGATTGACGAAAACAATAAGAGTGTTAAAGTTGCTACACCTTCAACTCCAGTTTCTGTACTTGGATTTAGTGAAGTACCTACTGCCGGCGAAAGCTTTACAGTGGTTGATGAAAAACTATCTAAGGAAATTGTAGAAGAACGTAAAGCTCGTATCAAAGCTGAGATGGCTAGCACATCTAGTGCAAGCACTCTTGAAGATTTGATGGCTAAAACTAGCGAAGGTAACAAGAAGATACTTAATGTATTGCTTAAAACTGACGTTGGTGGCTCATTGGAAGCAATTAAGCAATCAATCGCTAAAATCGAAAATGATGAAGTTAAGGTCAACATTTTGCACAGTGGCGTAGGTGGAATATCTGAATCTGACGTTATTCTTGCAAATGCTTCTAATGCAGTTATTCTTGGCTTTAATACTCATACTGATAGTAAGGTTAAAACTGTGGCAGAACGCTTAAAAGTTAATATTAAAAACTACAAGATTATTTATGAACTACTTGAAGAATTAGAAGCCGTTATGAAGGGCATGAAAGAGCCTAAGTACGAAAAAGTTGAAATGGGTAAAGCTGAAGTGCTTATGGTATTCAAACTTACCGGTATTGGTATTGTTGCAGGTTCAATTGTACGTGATGGCGTTATTGCTCGTAACACACATGCACGCGTTATCCGTGATGGAGAAGTGATTGTAGAAGACTGTGAACTATCTAGCGTTAAGATTGTTAAGGACGACGTTAAGGAAGCAGGTAAGGGCCGCGAATGTGGTATCAAACTTGCATTTAACGAAATCAAAGTTGGCGATATAATCGAGTGTTTTGCACTTAAAAGGATTGAAGACTAATGAAAAGTAATAGATTAGAACGTGTTAATTCCGAAATTCAAAAGGAAGTAGCACTTATAATAAACAATGAATTACGCGACCCTCAAATAACCTCTATGATAGGGGTTAGTGAGGTGGATGTAGCTCCTGACCTTGCCAATGCTAAAGTTTATTTGTCAGTATATGGCGGGGACGCGCAAGATACACTTAATCGTATCAAAGGAGCTGGCTCATTTATCCGTGGCAGATTAGCAAAGAAAATCCGTTTGCGTATTGTACCAAGATTAGATTTTTATCTTGATAATTCGTTAACTTATGGTCAAAAGATTGATGATTTGCTTAGCAACATTACTTACACCACCAATCCAGATGATCAATTTGATTATGAGGAAGATTAATGAGGGGAATTATACTTATAAACAAGCGTCAAGGCTGGACAAGTTTTGACGCTGTTAATTTTTGTAAAAGGGTGTTTGGTACACGTGAAGTAGGTCATCTTGGCACGCTTGACCCTATGGCAACTGGTGTGCTAGCGGTTACGGTAGGTAGTGCTAACAAACTATTTGATATGTTTTTAAACAAAACCAAGACCTATGTAGCCGAATTTACTTTTGGCTACTCTACCGATACACTAGATGCTGATGGTCAAGTTGAAAATAGGTGTGATATAATACCAACCTTGGAACAAATTGAAGCAATTTTGCCAGAATTTACTGGCGAAATTGAGCAAATGCCACCAAAGTATAGTGCTAAAAAAATTAACGGTAAAAAGGCGTATGATTTGGCTCGAAGCGGTAAAGAATTTGAACTAAAACCAAGCAAAGTTACCATACTCAACCTTAAAATTTTGGATTATAACAATGGAGTTTTAAAACTTGAAATTGAGTGCGGTGCGGGTACTTATATCCGTTCATTAGGTCGTGATATTGCCCTAAAACTTAACACTCTTGCCACTATGACAAGCCTTGTTAGAACTAAGTTAGGAACTTGGAATATTGAGGATTGTATAGACATCAAGGATAGTACAAATGAGCTTATTCAGTCCAAACTACTACCAATAGATAGTGTATTTAATAATTTAAACACACTAGATGATGTGCAAATGGTTAATCGATTACTTAATGGTCAAACCGTGATTGCTGACCTAACTGATGGTGATTATAGGCTATACAAAGATAACGAGTTTGTAGCCATTGCTACCTCAAAAAGCAAACATATTAAAATGACAAAATACTTTAGGTGCGATGCGCACACCAAATAAGTTAATGTACCAATTTATAAAGTTAACTATAACTATTTATAAAGACTACAATTAAAGGTTGTAGTTTTTTTTAATGCTTATTTTAGGGTTTAATATTGACAAAAACGCTATCATATTATATAATAAGGCAAATTATAAGGAGATGTTTTATGGAAAAAGTTACATGTTATAGAGCTTTGGCTGAATACGAAGGTAGAACTAGTAATGGCAAGGTTGAGCGAGATTATCTAATACTTGCTCTATTTAAAAGTAGGCTAGATGCGGAGTGTGCTGCTAAATTATATCATATCGCTTTTAATAATACTCTTGGTAAAGTAAGCGATAAGAAATGCACCGGAGTTTGCAGAGTCGAGAGCATTGAATATCCTAAAGAATATGTAAAAAACGCTCATATACTTAGTGTGCATGATTTTATTAATCAAAATAGCGTGATTAAAGGCTACAGCGCTGAAGTAGGCAATGATGCTATTGAACAACATTTAAAAGAGATTGGATTTGAAACCGCCGAAGAAAAGGAACTTCGCATTATTGAAAGAATGCTAAAAGAATATTCAATTCAACTACAATTTGCTAAAAAAGATAACCTTATGGATGAAACTGTACAAAAACTTGAGGAAAATGTTGAATACCTAGAAAGCTTGCGTGATGAAAAAAGATCTACAAAGTAGGAGTGTTTTATGGAACGAGTAACTATACACAAGTTGTATGTTGAGATTAAGCCTTGTTTACAGTCCAATGAAACTACATGGGAACTTGTTGGTACATTTAAGGACAAAACAGACGCTGAATATGCTGCAAAATTATACGAAACTGCATATAATAATACCCCTGCCAATAGTTACGACGGAAGAAGTTGTACAGGAAAGTACAAAATAGATAAAATAATCTCAAAATTTGGTGCTCACTATGTATCTTTAAATGACTTTATTAAAAGAAATAATATAGTTAGACCGTACTGTCGTAAAATTGGTGACG
Organism: Candidatus Onthoplasma sp.; assembly: GCA_045126575.1. Lineage (GTDB taxonomy): Bacteria > Bacillota > Clostridia > Christensenellales > UBA1242 > Onthoplasma. The sequence goes on from JBGVOQ010000020.1 coordinate 9,911, forward strand.
AATCAACAAAAACACTAATGGTAACTATTGATCGCAAAATTAAATCGGAAAAAAGTTTTAGAATAATTGATAGAATGATAAGAGACTACCATTATCAAATTATGATTGATGAAAAAATTCCACAAATGCAAGGTGAAGTGGAGCATTATAAAGAAAATATTAAATTTTTACAAGATTTGCGTGACGGGAAAATTGAACTTAAATAAATTATTTAAAAATACTTGTCAAATAGCGGACAGTGTGTTATAATACAAAGGTAGAATTTATAAAAGGAGAAAATTATGATTACAGCAGGTGATATTAGAAAAGGTGTTATTTTTGATGATGGTACTAGTAAGGACCCTAAAAACCCTAACTTGTTCTTAGTTGTTGATTTCCAACACGTAAAGCCAGGTAAGGGTGCTGCATTCGTTCGTACAAAATTGAAGAACGTAATCACAGGTCAAGTTATTGAACGTACTTACAACCCATCTGAAAAGATTGACGATATCCAAATCGAGCGTCGTGAAATGCAATATTTGTACAACGAAGGTGGATTGTACTACTTTATGGACAACGAAACTTATGAGCAAATTCCTTTCAACTACGATACAGTTGAGGATGCTATGAAGTTTATGATTGAAAATATGAGTGCTCAAGTTCAATTCTATAAGGGTACTCCTATTAACGTAGAAGCTCCTATGTTTGTAGAACTTACTATTACTGAATGTGAACCAGGTGTTCGTGGCGATACCGCTAAATCTGGTGGCAAGCCAGCTAAGGTTGAAACTGGTTACACAATCCAAGTTCCATTGTTTGTAAACGAAGGCGACCGTGTGCGTATTGATACTCGTACAGGCGAATATATGGAAAGAGTTTAATTTTAAAACTTAAAAAGTATGCCGATTTATCATCGGCATATATTTTTTTGTCTTGTGCAGACGGCGGGCAGAGTGTCCGCCAGCAAATAAGTTAATGAGCCGAAATATATTGTTAAGTATATTGATTTATTAGGTTTAGAGAATTAATTTAAAAATTTTTACGAAATAGCACGAATTTTAGTGCTATTTTTTTGTTGCGTTCTAAACCCTATATTTTGTTTATATCAATAGGTAAGACATAAAAAGTGAAGTTTGCTGGCGTAAGTAAAGTTGAATTAAATTTCAGTGATGTTGACCATTGCCAGTGAAGTTTATCAAAGATAAGTTATAAGGGGATTTTATGTTAAAAAGGTATTTGCCAGAGGTTATATATAACACTATTGCAAGGCATTTAAATTATGCAGAGATTAATGAAATTCGTATGAGGGTTAATTGCCCTTTGGTGATATGTATTAAGAATAAAAAGTATTTTATAGGCGAGCGTGGCTTTAGCGACTATGACAATGCCATAATATGTAGTTACGAGATGATGCAGGAGTTTGTGTACAGGTTATGCGATAATGCTGTGTATGCGGTTAATGACCAGTTAAAACAAGGGTTTATAACCTTGCCTAAGGGTGTTCGTGTAGGGATTTGTGGTGATGTGGTATATGAGGATGGCAAGGTGGTAACTATAAAGAACTTTCAATCTGCTAACATTCGTATACCGCATAATGTGCGAGGTTGTAGCCTTGTGGCACTGGATTATATGTTAGACAACAAGTTTTTGTCCACCTTGGTGATTTCACCACCCGGAGCAGGTAAAACCACTTTTATTAGAGATGTGGTGTATCAATTGTCTAACCATAACTATTGCTATAACGTGCTAATTGCTGATGAACGTAATGAGATTGCAAGTGTCAATAATGGGGTGGCGGAAATTCCGCTAGGCAACTTTGCAGATATTTATTCCAATTGCAGTAAGGCGTTTGCACTTAAGCAAGGCATTCGTAGTATGAAACCGGATATATTTGTAACAGATGAGATTGATATTGATAATGACCTACAAAGCATTATCGACGCAACTAATTCGGGCGTAGAAGTGCTGGCTACAATACATAGCAATAATATTACGGAATTAAAAACCAAGCGAGGCTTTGATAAGGTGCTAGAAAACAAGGTGTTTGACCGGTATATCGTGCTTAGTGATAGCGAAGGCCCGGGAACGCTTACACATATATATGATAATAATCTAAAATGCTTATTTTGTAGATGATTTATAGTAATATGAAGACGGCTTACGCCTTATGAAAATATGAAGTCGCTACGCTTATGAAGACGTAATTTTATTACTAATTGAGGACGGGTTATAATGTAAAATTATAATAGTTTTCATAATAAGCAAACTTGTTTGAACTTTGATATTTTCATAATTTAAGGGGATTAAAATGAAGTATTTGTTAATGTTTGCCTTGATAGGTGTAATTATGCTAGTAGCGCAAGGAGTGTGTAAGCAGTATCGTGAAAGATACGCATTGTATGAGACACTTAATGATTTTTTTAGGCAGATGCGCCTAAACCTTGGATTTCAAAAGCAGAAGATAAACCAAATATTAAATCAAACTACACTAAAGCGCACCAACAAGGAGATATATGTTGCCTATTTGGACTACTTAGATAAGGGTAATAATCTAGATTTAGATTTTGTAAAAGTGCTTGATGATACGGAGAGAGAACATCTAACCAATATGTTGCGTTCATTAGGTAAAAATGATACATCAGGCGAACTAAAGCAACTAGATGCTTACGACATATACTTAAAGGACAAAATGGATAAAACAAAAGCAGAAAGGGACAAGTATTGCCCATTGATTACAAAACTATCATTTTTGTTTGCTATTGGACTAGCGATACTATTCATTTAACAATGAATAGTAAGTGATATGTTCCTACGAACACGATATGTCCTAATGCACATGATATTTTGTATTAAGCAAAATGATATTTTCTTGTTATGCAAGAAAGATGAGGAAAGTATTAAAGGAGAGATATGTCGGTAGATATTATATTTAAGATTGCGGGTATAGGACTTATTACCGCCATTGTTAATCAAATATTAAAACATTTAGGTAAGGAAGAGATTGCCTCAGTTACAACGCTGGCAGGACTAATAATATGTTTACTTATGGTGCTTGACTTGGTTCAAAACCTTTTGGATACGGTAAAAAGCCTATTTTCGTTTTGAGGTGGCGTATGGATATAGTTAAAGTGGTGGCGGTTGGGTTGATTACACTTGTTGCCACAATTATTGTAAAACAAGTAAAGCCGGAAATTGCCATACTAATAACACTTGCAGGTAGCATTATTTTGATAATGTTTGTAGTTCAAATGCTGCAAGGCGCTTTTGGCAACTTTATGAATATATTTAATAAAACGGGTGTAAGTAGTTCGCTGTTTGTGCCAGTATTTAAGATAGTGGGTATAGGCTATTTGTGTGAATTTGGAGCAAACTTATGTGTAGATGGCGGCTGTAATAGCATTGCAGATAAAATATTGTTTTGCGGTAAAATTTCAATACTAATAATTGCTATACCAATAATTAATAGTGTTATTGACGTTGTGTTGGAGTTGGTGTAATGAAAACTCTACCGTTTAAGCCTAAGCAACAAGATATACTTAAGCGCACTTGTATATTGCTTATATTAATCATATCGTTTGTTGCCATTATAATTCAGCCGACATATACGTATTGCGCCAATAATAGTTTGATAGAAACAACTGAAGGACTAGAGCAAAGCATTAGTGATATATTGCGTGATGTTGACTTTACAGAAATTGAGGAAAAAATTGCTGAGTTTGATGCTAATCAAGTAAAGATGTTTTCCCTAGGAAATGTTAAGGGTAAAGTACAGGATATTATCAATGGCAAGCAGGCTGTGGACTACGCAACAATGCTGGAAGTTATAATTGATGTTTTAATGCAACTTATAGTGCAGTATGTACCTATGTTTGCCCTGATTATAGGTATTGGCATAATTGCTAGCCTGCTTGGGCAAATAAAGAGCAAATTTAACGAGAAATCCACTTCTGATATTGTTCATTTTGTGTGTTTTTGCTTAATAGTGGTTGTTATGGCTACAAGTGTTAAGCGGCTAATTGCTAGCACCACATCAACCATTGGAGGTATGCAAAGCACCATTAACGTTATATTTCCAATAATACTTACATTAATGACCTCCTTGGGTGAAGTGTCAAGCGTAAGTGTGTTTCAGCCAATACTGGCTATTATGAGTACGATAATAAGCACTGTAATATTCAAGGTAATTGTGCCAATATTTATATTTAGTTTTGTATTAAACGTAATAGGTCATTTATCCAATAATATAAAGTTGGACAAGTTTAATAGTTTTTTATCAAGCCTGTTTAAATGGGTTATCGGTATAACATTTACAATCTTCTTTGCTGTAATATCAATCCAAGGTATAACAGCAGGCTCGTTTGACTCGGTATCACTTAGAACGGCAAAATTTACTGTAAGCAGCTATGTGCCTATTATGGGCGGATATTTATCGCAAGGTATGGATTTGATTATGGCTAGCGGTGTATTAATCAAAAACTCAATAGGGTTAGTAGGTATATTGATTATCATATCCTCAATACTTTCACCAATACTGGAAATTGCCATATTTAGTTTGATGTTAAAGGCGGTAAGTGCAATACTACAACCATTAAACAATAACCGTATAACCAATTTCCTTAATAGTTCGTCCAAGAATGTAACAATGCTATCTACATGTATTATAGCGGTAAGTTTTATGTACTTTTTGTGTATTGGAATGTGTATGGCATCCGCTAATGTTATATAAAAGGAGTAATCAATGGGAGGGTATCTATTAAGCATATTAGGCGTAGTTATACTAGGTGTGGTCATTGATGTAATACTTCCAAGCGGAAGCACTTCTAAGTACATATCCGGCATATTTGCCATTGTTGTAATGTTTGTCATAATATCGCCAGTACTTACTTGGGTAAAGAATGGGTATAGCATAAAGGACTATTTCACGCTACAAGATATCAGTTTAGATGAAAAACTACTATATAACATAAACAACTCCAAGTTTACCGAACTGGAAAAGGGAATAGAACAAGAGTTATCTAATAACGGGTACACCAATGTCAAAGTAGATATACAATTCACTATAGATGCGACAAATGTCAAAATATCACAAGTTTTGGTAGATTTAAGTAAGTTAGTCATTAATGAAAATTGCGTGAATATAAATAAATATGTATATATTAGACAAGTAGTATTAAGCAAACTAAACATAACTAAGGAGGTGATAGTGTTTTGTGAGTGACAAAAGTCGTCCAAGCAAATTTAAATGGATTGATAAGTTAAGGAACATAAAACATATAGAGATATACATAACCATAATATTTGCAATAATACTAATACTTATATTCTTTTCATCAACGGGGAATAAACAAAGTGTATCTAGCAACAAGTCATCTAGTACCAAAGTTACACAAACCACTATAACTAGTTATGTAGATGATATGGAGAGTAAACTAGAGCAGATATTATCCCAAGTGCAGGGGGCCAGCAATGTTAGTGTAATGCTTACGTTAGATATGGCGCAAGCAACGGTTAAGGATAATGTAATCCAAACACAAAACTTTCCAGATGTTAAGGGAGTAGTAATTGTAGCAAGTGGAGTGGAAAATACTATCGTTAAAATGAATATATTAAAAGCTGTACAAGCAGTAATAGATAACTCTAGCGGTAGAATA
>JBGVOQ010000021.1:0-13406 GCA_045126575.1 Candidatus Onthoplasma sp.
TCCTCACGCTTGGTTTTATCGTCTGCCTTCATCATCTTGATACCTACTACTATTGCCCATACCATACCCACGCTACAAGCAATAACCAAAATTGGTACCAAAATCTTATCAACAGCAGTAGTTACTTTAGTTTGCCAATCTGCCGCAATATCTGCCAACATTTGTGAAAAAATCATATATAATTCCCCCTTTTCGCATTATCTCTTGCGATTTATATACAAACATATTAACAATATCAAATTAAAAAATCAACTAATTTTTACATTTTTCCCAAATTTTAAATAAATTTTTATCTTTTAATAGGTTTTGTGCTATTAAAACACGTTGGCAACCCTTATTTGATAGTCAATGATGCTGTTTTCGCAATAAATCAGTATTAGTGTTAGCCACAATCTAATTTTTATGTATCAGATTTGGACAAACGTAAATTTTTGGCACAACGTGTTATTTTTCGACATTTAGTGTTGTACAATATGCGCAGTGAAATATGCTATTAAGGAGAAATATGAATATAACCATTGATTTAATTCAACAAAAAATACGTGATTTAACCAACAGGCTGGACCTGCTATCACATAAGGGCATATCCGGTTCCAGCAGCGACCAAACCAGTTCTATAAATAATTTGAAAAGTGAAGTTAACTTAATCAAAGAACAACTAACTTCATTTCAGTCTTCAATACAAGAACTGGAAGGTCAGTACTCAACCATAATCGCCAGTATTGATACTTGCAATTCAAAAGTGGAGAGTTTATCCGCCACCGTAAACTCAAACACTAGCAATATCGAATCCCTGCAGGCGACCGTAGATATTCAATCTACCCAACTAACCCAATTCCAAACCGATATGCAAACTTCAATTAACGAGTTGGATACCAAATTATCCAACTTATCCAACTCTATTGACAAGTTGTCACGTTACGTTGACGGTTTGGTAATAAACGGCTCAACCGCCGATAATGAGCTGTGTTTTATTGTTAATGGAACATATGTCCCTGAAACAGATATTGATAAAATCGCTAACGGCACCTATACTTTGGAGTAATTAATCCGTAAAGCTACAAGAGTTGCTAGTACATTCAACAATTTCATACAACAATATTTTATAAAAGGAGAATTTATGAATTCCTATAATACCATTATCAACGAACTTATTACGCAAAAACAAGTGCTAACCGAAAAGGGTTTTCCGGTAAATACCGCAAATACATACCCTTCGCCTAGCGAGATAACCGAAACAATTAAAAACATTAGTTTTGATTTGAGTGATTCTACCGCCACCGAAGCTGACGTTGTGGCTGGCAAAACATTCTACAGCCAAACCAATGAATTAAAAACCGGAACGTTAACCGTGTCATCTTCTACCGAGTTAATTGACTACATTGCTTGCTTGATATCCGGCAGAGGTCAAACCGAAATATTTATACCTGACACCGTAACCGAAATTAGACCTTACGCTTTTGACTTGTACAACTATGGTTGTGACTTGACCGCATTTACTCACAATAACTTTACAATACCACCAAGCGTACAAATCATTCACGAATACGCCTTTCTTAGATGCAATCTAACAGGAACTTTAACAATTCCGCCAACCGTAAAAGAAATTGAGAACAAGGCGTTCCAATACACGAATATTTCCAAGTGCGTTATTGACACCCAATTAACTGCATCGGCTACTGACATATTTAGTATGTGCTACAACTTAAGAACAATTGAAATAACCAACAATGTAACTACTTTATATAGAAAAAATTTAGGTTCATTGCGACAGGTTTATGAGGTTATAATACCCGAATCAATAACCTCAATTGAAGACGGAACATTTTACTATTCCAACACCCCAAATGTTGTTAGATTTTTAAATCCAACACCTATACCAATTTCAAGCGGCGTATTAAGCGACATACCAACAACCATTATAGTTGTGCCTGCGGGCTCATATGAAGCATATTACAACGCAACAAACTATTTAACGGGAACCGGCTATATGGAAATGTTTGCTTCGTTCAAGGCAGGCGATGTTTTCCCTACCACAATTAACGACAAAACCGTGGTTTGGTATGAAAATGAACTTGACTGCAGATATGACCGCTTAAGAATAACCGAGTGCCCAGCGGACGGCATATATTTTGCCGTATATAGAGAATAAAAGGAGAAAAATTATGATTATTCAAGAAATTGTCAACATCAATGACCTTCAACTTAGACATACATACAGTTCCAACAATAAATATATCAAACAAACCGAAACAGGTGCGATTTATAACGAAGCGTACGATACAATGGCTAGAAATTTTCACTATATCGAAACCGATAAAGACCTCGAAACATATGTTCCACAAGATGGCGAGGAGCAAAAAACACCGCTAGTAGGACTATATCACCTTACTCAACACAATATGTAGTTATCCACACAAGTTATCCACATATCCACACTTTTTCCACAGAAAATTTGTATTTTTGTGTCGAATTTTGGCTAATTTATAGTTAAACTCACTAGTTTTCCACAATTTTGTTCCACAACTTAACATAACGTATCACAATCGCTAAATCGCTAACAAGGCGTTATCGTTGCCATTTTCGCGCAATTGAGTACCATACACCAACACTTGCTGCTGAGGTTTGTAAATATCTGTGCGCAACAGTGTTTGGTCTACCTTTACACCATCAATAAGTTTAACTAGATATGATTTGACAGTATACCCATCACGTGGGCGTTTGAGTTCAAAACATTCATCAACATATTTAACCCTGTCCAAGTACTTGCCCTGTGTGTCATGTACAACATTTACCTCTCCAGCGCTTACAGGATTAACAATTTCGCTTTCACGTGCAAAGCTTACGTTTTGCAAACTTTCACCATAAATACTAATGGATATTTTGTCAGGTGTATAATTGCATAATATATACACCTCTCCATTAGTATTGTTTTCAAACACCAAATCAGATGTTCCGTAATTAACCATTGCATCAAATCCAGACTTTACATAACTTACAGGTTGGCTATGCTTTTGCGCCTTAACAATTTTTAATCCAGCCAGCAAGGCAGCATTGTACAAAGTGCTGGACACCTGACAAACACCACCACCTACACCCTCAACAAATTCGCCGTCCAAAATAATCTTTGCATTTTTGTAACCATTTGCAGCAGTGCGCTTTCCTACAACGCTGTTAAAACTAAACCTTTCACCCTTTGATAAGCACGTGCCACCAATAGCATTTAACGCCTTACGCACGTTGTATTTGCGATTGAAATTTGATGATGCAATACCGGTGGAGAACTCGCTTCTTTTATAAGTACATCTTGACAACATACCTGCAGTTACATTAGGACAACTTTCATCAACAGGTATTTCTAAATTAATTATTTTATTATTTAAATATAAATCAATTAGTTTGTTATAAAATAAATTTTTATTAATTTTTATTCCAATAATTTCATTTTTTATATTTATTTTATTCTTATTTATAGTAATTTTAGCATTTTGTGGTAATTTTTCAATATTTTTACAAATATTATTTATTTTTATATTAAATCCCGGGTAAATATAATTAAATGCTATTTCCGGAGTTATTTTTATATCAATTAATTTATTTAAAATTTCAACCTTATTTTGCCTGTTTAGATTTTTACCAAATCTATTAATGCGGGCATCGATTGTAAATATGTTGGAATCAATATTAAAGTCACTTCCCTTAAATGTCCAGATTTTGTTTTTGTAGGATATGTTGAATACGGTGTCGTCCACACTTTCTACTTGAGTTGCATACACACAAAACTGTGGGCGGCAAAAAAGTGCCGATGTTATACCTAACACACTGAGCACGCACAGCGCAATCAACACTACACCCTTCGACAAATTTCGCATAAATCCCTCATAGTATTATGCGTTAAATTTATACACTTATTCAACAGAAGAAGAATTGTACAGATAAAAAATAGCGGAGTTTATCCGCCATTTAATATGTTAAATATTATGCACTTTCGCCATCATCTTCGATAAATTCGATTGTATTGTTATCATATTCAATACCAACAACTTGTGAAACATCACTAAGTTTTTTGGCAATCTTTTTAGATGACTTGGTAGCCATTTCAATTGTGTCATTCGCATCACTAAGTTTGTTTTGAGTTTTTAATAGCAATGCCACAAACTTTTCAAACTCTGTTTTGAATGTTGATAGTATACCCCAAATTTCACTACTACGCTTTTCGATATACATTGTTTTAAAGCCCATTTGCAAACTATTTAAAAGTGCCGACAATGTGGTTGGGCCACAAATAACAATCTTATAATTAGTTTGAATAAAATCCGTAAGTTCCACATCTTTAACAACCTCAGCATACAATCCTTCGATAGGTAAAAACATTACCGCAAAATCAGTTGTGGTTGGAACATCTATATACTTGGAACTAATTTGTTTTGCCTCATCTTTAATTCGGCGTACAAGTTGTTTGTGACACTTTTCAACCTCATCAAGGTCTGCCCTTTCACTTGCTTCAGCCAAACGGTAATAGTCTTCAAGTGGAAATTTACTATCTATTGGTAGGTAAACTTCCTTATCATCTCTGCCAGGCATCACAACAACAAAGTCAACACGCTCCTTGCTGTTGTTTTTAATTTGAACCTGTGCCCTAAACTGTTGAGGTGATAACATTTGCTCCAGCAAAGTATTAAGCATAACTTCACCCCAAACGCCACGAGTTTTAACATTGCTTAACATCTTCTTAAGGTCACCAACACCGTTTGCAAGCGCTTTCATTTCGCCCAAGCCAGTATCTACGTGTTCAAGACTGGATTGAATTTTTGCAAAACTATCATTTAAGCGTTGACTTAATGATATATTCAACTTTTCATCAACTGTAACACGCATTGCATCTAGTTGTTTTTCATTTTCCTGCCTAATCGCATTCATATTAACCGTAATATCTTGCGTAAGCTTTTCAATCTTCTCCTCGTTTTTGGTAGTTAAAGCATCTACACGTTGTTGAATGTTTTCAAGCTCTTGTTTTTGCAATGAGGAAATGCTAACAATGGCATTTTGAGTATTGTTTAGATAATCACTCATTTGGCGTGCATTTTCCTGCCTGATAGTGTTCATATTAGTGTTTACATCTTGAGTCAATTTTGAAATACGTAATTCATTGCGGTCAGCAAAATCGCTTAGGTTCTTTTTAACCTGCTCAAGTTCTTGCTTTTGATTTTGCAGTATATTATTTATTGTATTGTTGGTGTTAATTAATGTATTATTTAAACCATCCATCAATAACTTGTTATTACTATTCATTTGCGATTGCATTTGGGTTAGCTCACGTTCTATTTGCACATTTGAGTTGCCACCCTTTAATTTACTAACACGCACACACACAATCACACTGGACACGCACGATACAAATGCAACTGCGATACATACTATAATATAAATCATATTCTTCTCCTTGTTTTAAGAATCATTATAATATGTAAATAATTTTATTGCAAATATTTTATTTGGATTTTTATAAATATTTTTATTTAAAATTATCAAATCCTCTATTTAAATTAAAAATAATTAATATTTGTAAATAATTTTACAAATTATTGTATTATTTAGAATTAAATTAATTTAATTATATTTTTTTATTTACACGCACACAATAATATATATTAAGACAATTTAACTTGTCGATTTATATAAATTTTAAATTATTATATTAAATTGTATTTACAAAACCCAAAAAAATTATTATAATATATTCAAGGTATTTATGTATAATGTAATTGTTAATCCTACCGCAAATAATGGTAGAGCCGCTAATGTGGTTAAAAAAGTTTCCAAATATCTTAAAAGCCAAAACGTTGAATTTTTGGTGTTTTTTTCGCAGGATAATGAAAATGTGTACGAGATTACCAAAAAGTTAAGTAAGGACGGTGAACGTGAATTTATTATAATCGGTGGAGATGGAACACTTAACAATTTTGTCAACGCACTTACCGACCCTAGCAAAACCAATTTTGGTATAATACCCGCCGGTAAACATAACAACTTTGCTAGATATTTAGAGTTACCTAAAAAACCTGTTGAAGCAATTAAAAATATATTGGAGCACCCAACAATAAAGGTGGACTATTTAAAATGCAATGAATATAGGGCATTAAATTTAATCTCATGCGGGGCTATTGAAATTGCGGAAAGCAAATATTTAAATCAAGACCCTAACGATAAATTATCCCGCAGAAAAATATTAAAACAAACGCTTGAAACATTTGATGGAATGGCATTAAATATTGATGCAGACAACCTTAACCAAAAACACAAACTTTACACATCATGTGCAGTATGCAACGGCGGATTTTATGGCAACAATATGTATGTTAGCCCACTTAGCAATATACATGATGGTCTTGCAAATGTTGTAACCATTGCCTATGAAGACAATAAGAAAATTAAGGGTGATTATGCTGTGGTAAAGCAAGGTAAACATATCTATAAAAATCCGAATTCTAACAGCTGGTCAACTTATGTAAATATTAAATCAAAGCAACCATTTAGCGCAATGCTTGATGGCGAAATTCACGAGTTTGAAGAACTTCAAATTAATGTAATACCAAAAGGATTGAATATTTATACAAAAAGGACAGATTAAAAATACTAGGATTAATTTCCTAGTATTTTTTTATTGTTGCTCGTTAATATAATTGTAGTAACGGTATGCATCTTCCGCCCTGGTTAGCACTCGTTTTGCTTGGGCAAGAGTTGCCCTAAATGTACTATTTTGATTGTTAGGAAGGTCTATAATTATATGCTCGGTATCCACATTGTATCTAACACCTTCAACATAATCCATATTTATTAAAGCAATACCAATGTTGCCAAAATTGCGATTACCCTCCTTAATAATTTTATCACCCAATCTGCTAAGTGTATAAAACAATCTCATTTGACTTTGAGCGCTTGACGCTTCGATAGTTCTGCTACTTCCATCAACATATACAATATTTAAGCAAAATTTAGGTCTATCAAATGGTGAACCCTGCTTAACCACATCAATTAGTGTAACATTATCCAACGCCACAATTTCATCATCTAGTAAAATATTCCCTTTTTCAACTTTCATAAGCATATCCTTTTAAGTTTTTGCATTGTATCATAAACTAGCAATCTTGTCAATATTAAACAATAAAAAATCCACCAAGAAATTAATCTTAGTGGATTTATTACTTTATTCGACAATAATTTTAATAAAGTTCTTTTTACCCTTTTTGAATAGTACACCTTCTGTTAGTTCTGCCTTTGAAATTGTAGCAAAAGCATTGGCGATTACTTCGTTGTTCATTGAAATACCTTTTTGGTCAATCAAACGTCTGCCTTCGCCCTTTGATTTAACAAACTCTACTTGCACAAGTAGGTCAAGAACTGGAGTTGTATCTGCCACATCACTTACCTTTAATGTAATAGTTGGGGCATTGTCCATATTTTGACTACCATTAAATAGGTTTTCACTCATATTTTGAGCCTCAATTGCGTCTTGTTCGTTACGTATAAACTTAGTAATTTCGTATGCCATACGCTTTTTAGCACCAACAATATCAGTCTTGATAAGTTCACGTACTTCAGCCATAGGCACATCAGTAAATATTGCAAACATCATTTCTACGCAAGCATCTGGAGTTTGGTACACTCCTTGATAGAAATCGTAAGCACTAATCTTTTCGTTATCTATCCAAATAGCGCCCTTTTCGGTTTTGCCCATCTTTTTGCCTTCTGGAGTAAGTAATAGTGGATTAGTTACACCAACCATCAATCTATCCTTACCATCAATAAAATTCATTTTACGGCCAAGTTCGCTACCGGCAACAATGTTACCCCATTGGTCTGCACCGCCCCATTGAATAGAGCAGTTGTATTCCTTGTTTAAATATAGGAAATCATATGCTTGCATTAACATATAGCCCATTTCAAAGAAAGTAAGTCCACCCTCTTGCATACGCTTAGCGTAAATTTCGTTGCTAACCATTTTGTTAACATTAAAATGCACGCCAACATCACGCATAAAGTTTACATAATCGTAACCTTTAAACCAATCGGCATTGTTTACAATAATTGCAGGGTTTTCGCCATCAAATTTTAGGAATTTGCTATAAGCACGTTTAATACTTTCAATGTTGTGACTTAATTGTTCCTGAGTAAGCATTTTACGCATCTCGGTTTTACCACTTGGGTCACCAATTGCAGCAGTTGCACCACCTACAAGGATAATAACCTTGTGGCCTGCTTGTTGAAGCCTACGCATAATACATGCTGGCACACAGTGACCAATATGCAAACTATCTGCTGTTGGGTCGGTACCTGTATAAATTGCCACTGGTTTGCCGTTTAATAACTCCTTTAATTTTGTTTCGTCTGTTGATTGATAAATTAATCCTCTATCTTTTAGTAGTTCGTATAATTGCATAATAATTTTCCCTTTTAAGCATTTGGTGTAAGTGTTAAAGTTACATCAACTTGTGAGTTTGTTCCTTTTGTAAATTTAATAATATAGTTTTGAGATTTTGCTAGAGCTGTAACATCTGAAATTGTACTGCTGGTATCGCTTGCCAACGCAACAGCACAAGATGTATCATCTGTAATATTGGTTGATAATGCAAACGTTTCGCTAGTTATCTCACTTGGATTTAATGAATAATATATTTCATTGGCACTTGCAAAATTGATTGAGATTGTTGCTGTGTACACACCAGCACTTTCAACAATATTTATTTCATAAGGTTTATTAAGTGTTCCGTTTGGTGTACTATCTGCCGGAGTATCTCCGCCTCTGCCTTTATATTTGTTTTCCCACAACTTGTCTATCCACTTTTGCACTAACTTGCCATCAACAACTTGCTTTTCCACAATCTCATCTGTCCAGTTATATATTGGTCTAGCAACTACCGAGTGGTCCTGGATTGCCGGAGATATCTTAGTATTAATTGCTGGTATAACTGTTAGGAATGTTAACACTACCGAGAAAATAAATACTATAATAAAGCCTTTAACAGCACCGAATACCAAACCTAATATTTTATTAGTTGCGCCAAATACTCTGTTACGTGTAATATTTTCAAACACTCTTGTTGCGATTGCAAGTATTATTTTGATTAATATAAATAGCAATATGCCACTTATAATCAACATAATAACAGAGGCAAATGCACCACTAACAATATCCGCCACCGTAGCGCCTTGAACATCAGCTGCACTTAATGGATTTAATGCATATGACATAAGTTTTTTTAGGAAACCATTAGTGCTTGCAGGTATACTATTTACAAGGTCCGCACCAGATACTCCCTCTGGAATTGGTTGACTATAAAAAGCCCCCATGCTAGCAATACCATTACATAAGTTCTTGGCAATTAGCCCAGTGAAATCATAGAACTTATTAAGTAATCGTGCTAATGGACTAGCACAAAAAATACTTATTATAATAACAACTATTGTGGATAACATTGATATTATGGATTTGAAAAAGCCCTTTTTAAACCCTATGAATCCAAATATCACCAATAATCCAATTACTGCAACGTCAAGCACGATGCCCGCAACCGATACAACTGATAATAACATACCTTCTCCTTTACTTATATACACTATAATAACATATTATAATTCAAAAATAAAGCATTCTAACAAATTTTTACCTTATTTTTGCAATAGAACCAATATTTTCATGTGTTTAATTCATATTTATTCAAGTAAAGTTAATAATATTTAAATATGAGTAAAATATTGTTAAAATTTGATTGTTAAATTATCAAATTTGTGTTAAAATATTTCCATTATTATAAAGAGGTGAAAAATGGTTGCTAAAAAAAATAATAACAAACGCACTTTATGGATAATACTTGGTGTGTTGCTTGTTGTTGTGTTGTTGTATAGCGTATATGCTTCCAATAAAACCGACAAGCGAATAGATTACACCAAGTTTACACAAATGGTGCAAAACGAACAAGTTAGCGAAGTGTATATCAATGATTACACTATTTATGTTAAAAAGGTAGATAGTAAAATCAAAGACGACAACTTCCCTAGCGAGTATGACTACTACTGCTCATATATGAATAACGAAGTAGTAATCAACTTTATTGAAGAATACAATAAATCCCTATGGGTTGCTCCTGTATTGGACACTGAAGGAAACATTGTAACCGAAGGCTATTATAAGGAAGGCTACATTAAATACGAAGGCCAATGGGATACAGGCTCTTGGCTAGACACTGCTTTACCTTGGATTAGTTTGGGCGTGCTAGTAATTTTAGGATTTGTAATATTCCGTTCAATGTCAGGTGGCGGTAGCAAAGGATTTTCATTTAGCCGCAGCAAGGCAAAATTGGTTGTATCTTCTAAGGTAAGATTTACTGATGTTGCGGGCGCTGATGAGGAAAAGCAAGAGTTGGCAGAATTGGTAGAGTTCTTAAAAAATCCTCAACAATTTACCGACCTTGGCGCAAGAATCCCTAAGGGAGTTCTGCTTGTAGGACCTCCAGGAACAGGTAAAACATTGCTTGCTAAAGCAGTTGCCGGTGAAGCGAAAGTTCCGTTCTTCTCAATATCCGGTTCTGACTTTGTAGAGTTGTATGTCGGTGTTGGTGCTTCACGTGTAAGAGATTTGTTTGCACAAGCAAAAAGCAATTCACCATGCTTAGTATTTATTGATGAAATTGATGCTGTTGGTCGTCAACGTGGCGCTGGTATGGGTGGCGGAAATGATGAACGTGAACAAACTCTTAACCAGTTGTTGGTTGAAATGGACGGATTTGAAACAAATAGCGGTGTTATAATATTGGCTGCTACAAACCGTGCAGATATTCTTGACCCAGCACTTACCCGTCCTGGAAGATTTGACCGTCAAGTATATGTTAATATTCCGGACGTTAAAGGCCGTGAGGAGATTATCAAAATTCATGCACGTAACAAACCGTTAAGTGATGATGTGGATATCAAGCGCATTGCAAGACTTACTAGCGGATTTGCTGGTGCGGATATCGAAAATATGCTTAACGAAGCAGCATTGCTTACTGCTCGTGACAAACGTGTAAAGATAACTATGGTAGATATTCAAGAAGGTATCAACAAGGTATTGCTTGGACCTAAAAAGAAATCTAGACTAGTTACCGAAGATGACAAAAAAATCACAGCAGTACACGAGGCTGGCCATGCAATAATTGCACACGCTTTGCCTAACTGCGATTCTGTACAAGAAATTTCTATTATACCTCGTGGGCATGCAGGTGGCTACACCTTAACATTAGATGAAGAAGACCGCACCCACACAACAAAACAAAAACTATTAGATACCCTTACTATGATGCTTGGTGGACGTGCCGCTGAGGAAGTTATGTTAAATGACATTACAACTGGCGCATCTAACGATATTGAACGTGCTACAAACTTGGCACGCAAGATGGTGGCTGAATGGGGAATGAGTGAAAAGTTTGGTTTGGTAAGTTTTGGTCAAGGAAATCAAATATTTGTAGGTCGTGATTATCAACAAACCAAAGGATATAGCGAACAAATGGCTAAAGATATTGATGCTGAAACCAAAAAGATTGTTGACGAAGCCCATGAAAAAGCAATTAAAATACTAACCGGTAAAAAAGACTTGATTACAAGTTTGCAAACCATATTATTAGATAAGGAAACTATTTATCACGAAGAATTTAAGTTGTTATATGATGGCGCAAGCGTTGAGGAAGTTAGTAAAATAATGACCGAAAATGAGCAAGCAAAACAAAAATATCAAGAAGATGCAAAAAAATCTGCCATAGCAGAAAAGAAAAATAAGGAAATAAATTCATTACTTGAAACTGCCGAAGCATCTCTTCGTGTTGGATTAATTTCACAACAGGATTTTGATAAAATCAAGCAGGAACTAGCTCAACAGGCAAAAACTATTGACAATCAAGAAAATAAAGAACAAATTGAAGATAAGGGCACTGATTCTGGTGACAAAGTAGATGACAAAAAAGACAAAGAAGATTAAGATTATAATTGCAATTATTTTATCGGTTGTTACACTAATTGGTGGAATATTTGTATCGATTTCATTAATTAAAACTTCGCATATTATGAAGTTTAACGCTCCCGATAAGATAGTTGTATATTACAATTCTAACAACAAAAACGTTGTATTTGAACCCAGCGATAGTGGGTACACCACTATTTGTAAAATGCTAGAGAATGCGCACAAGCAAACGGTGATTACTTCTGTATTCAATGGTCAAATATTTAAAGATGCTGAGATTGTTGAACATGACCTGAAAAAAGTTGATTTTAATGGTTTTAAGGTAAGTTTTATTTATAACACGCCTCAAATTGCAAGGTTGGAAAACAAAATACACCCTAGCAATATTTGGTATCAAACTTTGGTGTTTGAAATATCCAGTGAAAATAAATTTGACTATCACTCCACCGCTATTATATCCCCTGAAAGTAATAGCCTGGAAACATTTAGTTACACATCTCACTACTCAACATATTCAAACCTTGGTAACTTGTATGCTTACCTAAATGATATCTTTAATTAAAACAAAAAAACTAGCACTTCAAAAATGCTAGTTTTTTTATTCTGCTAATTTGCTTATTTTTACCTCACCACATAAGATATCGCTGTAGGAATATGTGTAAGTCGAAGCAGCACCAACCTCCTGCTTAACCGTAAAAACACTTGTATAAACATTATCTATAATTCCTTGCAATCTTAAAATTTTACGTCGCCCACGATTTATATATAGCTTTACCTGTTCGCCTTTTAATTGTAAAACTGACTGCTTGATATCCTCTATGGTTATTATGTTTCTTTTCATTTATAGCCACCCCTCAATACAAGGTTTGGCATAATTTATTAATTTAATTCGTTTTCGACATTATCCGACAATTAGATATTAAAAATCATCATCTTCATCATCGAAATCATCTTCGTCGTCATCATCAAAATCGTCATCGTCGAAGTCGTCATCCTCGTCTTCATCATCTTCTTCGTCAAATTCTTCATCTTCGTCGATATCGTCCATATCATCTAAATCAAGACCATCTTTATCTAGGTCATCAACGTAATCTAAGTCATCATCAATACCTGATGTAACGTCAATATCTGCATCGTTGTCTTCGTCTTCATCAAAGTCGTCATCACCCTCGTCATCATCTGATATATACTTGTGCCAGTTGTTGATTTCCTCGTCCATTTCGTCCATATTGTTGATACCGAATTCTTGCTTGCATGACTCGCAAACCTCTTCACCATTTTGGACAAAGTTGATTTTGCACATACTGCATAACTCTAAATCTGCAATATCATCATCACTTTGAATTAATTTTAGTTCACGTTTACAAACATCACAATATTTATCCCTTTTTTTGATGTAATTTAACTCACATCT
>JBGVOQ010000022.1:0-12981 GCA_045126575.1 Candidatus Onthoplasma sp.
AATTTTGGAATACAGCATTAATAGTAGGTAAATATTTTTAAAGTGTGAGATAAAATCTCACATTTTTTATATATAGAAATAATAAATTTTATAAAAACTGTTGACAAGGGTGTTTTTGTGTGATATAATGCAAGTGTTAAGTAATTATACTTTACACTAAAAGGGGCGGATATGGATATTGCAACTAAAGTTGAAATGTCAGCACTATTTGATGTGTATGGCAACAGTTTGACCGATAAGCAAAGGCAAGTGGTCGATTTTTGTGTGTTGCAGGACCTTAGCCTTGGTGAAGTTAGCGATTTACTTAATATTTCACGCCAAGCAGTTAAATATACGCTTGACAATGCAATCCTTAGTATGTTAAAGTTAGAACATAAGTTAAATATTTTGGCTAGATTTCAAAATATTAAAGTTAAACTAACTACTTTGCTTAAAAGTACAAAAGATAGTAATATAAGGCAACAAATTAACAAGATTTTGGAGGAATTGTAATGGCATTATTTCAAGGGCTAGGCGAAAGATTAAATCATATATTTAGCAAACTTACTAAGCGTGGCAAACTAACCGAACTTGAAATCAAGGAAGCAATGCGTGAAGTACGTGTGGCTTTACTTGAGGCGGACGTTAACTTTATGGTGGTAAAGAAGTTTATTGCCAGTGTTAGCGAAAAGGCGGTTGGTGAGGAGATACTTAAAAGTTTAACACCAGCACAACAAGTTATTAAAATTGTTAGGGACGAACTTACAACCCTTATGGGTGGCGAAAATGTTAAGTTAGAGGTAGCAAGTAAACCACCAACAGTTATTATGATGTGTGGCTTGCAGGGTAGCGGTAAAACAACCCTTAGTGGCAAACTTGCATTAAGCCTTAAAAAGCAAGGCAAAAAGCCACTGTTAGTTGCGTGTGACGTGTATCGTCCTGCGGCTATTGACCAATTAAAGGTGCTAGGTAAGTCAATAAATATTGATGTATTTGAACGTGGAACAAATAATCCGGTTAAAACTAGCCGTGAGGCTATTAAGTATGCCGAAAAGTACATGCTTGACACAGTTATCATTGATACTGCGGGACGTCTTCAAATTGATGAAAAATTGATGCAAGAACTAAAGGAAATCAAAAAGGAAATCAATCCTACCGAAATCTTGTTAGTAATTGACTCAATGATTGGTCAAGAGGCTGTAAATGTGTCAACTGCATTTAATGATGCGCTTGACGTAACAGGTGTAGCACTTACCAAACTTGATGGTGACACTCGTGGTGGTGTGGCATTAAGTGTGCGTAGCGTAATTGGTAAACCAATTAAGTTCTGTAGTGTAGGTGAAAAGTTGACTGACCTTGAACCTTTCCATCCAGATCGTATGGCATCACGTATTCTTGGTATGGGTGATATACTAACCCTTATCGATAAGGCGCAAGAGGCGGTAGATGAAAAGCAAGTTAAGGAGTTGGAACGTAAATTCCGTGAAAATTCCTTTACCTTTAACGACTACATTGCTCAAATGGACAATATGAACAAGATGGGCGGACTTAAATCAATACTTGGTATGCTACCAGGCATTGGTGGCAAACTTAGGCAATTGGAAGAATCAATTGATGAAAAACAATTGGTTAAAAATAAGGCGATTATCCAGTCAATGACCGAAAAGGAACGTGAAAATCCAGATTTAATTAATGGTTCTCGTCGTAGCCGAATTGCAAAAGGTGCTGGCGTATCTGTTAATGATGTTAATATGCTAATTAAGCAGTTTAATCAATCTAAAGAGATGATGAAACAACTTAAAAACAACAAGCGTGGCGGTATGGCTAACCTTATGCGTATGATGAAAGGGTAGATGCTTCGTGCAAATGAAGAATGAAGAGTGAAAAGTGAAAAATTGCGGAAGCTTTCGCATTAAAAATTAAATCGATATAACCTACGTTAGTAGTTATATATACAAATTTATAGGAGGAAATTATGGCAGTAAGAATTAGATTAACAAGACTTGGCGACAAAAAATCACCATTCTATCGTGTGGTAGTTGCTGATTCTAGAACAGCTCGTGATGGCAAAGTTATCGAACAAATCGGTACTTATGACCCACTAAAGAACCCAGCTGAAATTAAAATCAACGTAGAACTTGCTAAAAAGTGGATTGCTAATGGTGCTCAACCAACTGAAACAGCAAAAAGCATTTTGCAAACTGCTGGTGTAATCGAAGTTAAGGGTAACAGCGTAGCTAAAACTAACAATAAGAAAAGTAAAAAGAAGTAAGAAGGGCTAATTTATGCAAGAATTAATTGAATTTATTGTTAAATCTGTCGTTTCAAATAAGGAAGCCGTAAATGTTAGCGTGGATAAAACTAGCAAGTGCAACTTTTATACTGTAAACGTGGCTCAAAGCGACCTTGGCGCCGTTATCGGTAAGGGTGGCAAGATTGCTGAGGCTATTCGCACAGTGGTTAAGTCTGCTAGCAGTCATGAACGTATGCGTATCAAGTTTGAAGCAAAATAAGGGAGTTATATGAGCAAAATTCAAATAGCAAAAATATTACGCCCACACGGTGTTAAAGGTGCTGTTAAGGTGTCGGTAAATTTACCTGACATCCCTTTTTCTATATTTAAGGATGTGTATCTAGGTAAAAAACAAATCCCTAGCAAGATTACCAAAATTATGCCACTAAACGGCTTTTATTCAGTAATGCTTAACACCATTAAATCTTGTGATGAGGCAGAAACTTACCGTAATCAACCTATATATGTTGAGCGTGAAGATTATAGCGTGTTTGACGATATTGTACTTACTAGCGACTACATAGGTGTAGAGGTTAAAACTAAGGATGACAAGTATATTGGTATAGTTGTTGATGTGGATAATTATGGCGCAGCCGATATTTTGTCAATCAATTGTGGTGGCACAACATATATGGTGCCATTGATTGAAGATACACTACAATTTGATAAATCTAATAATGTGTTTATTATTGATGAACAGAGATTTTTGGAGATTAGAGTATGATAATTGACGTCCTTACTCTTTTCCCAGAAATGTTTGAAAGTCTTAATCATAGCATTATTAAACGTGCTCAAGATGATGGGATTGTAACAATCAATGTAACAAATATTCGTGATTTTGCCGCTGCTCCACACTTTAAGTGTGATGATGAGCCTTATGGCGGTGGTGCGGGTATGGTTATGCTTTGCGATCCATTATTTAAAGCAATTGATAGTGTAATTAGGCCTAATTCCAAGGTGTACTATATGTCGCCACGCGGTAAGGTGTTTAATCAAGCATTGGCAAAGGATATGTCAATCTATGAGCATGTCGTGTTGTTATGCGGTCACTACGAAGGTATAGACCAACGAGTGATTGATTATTACAATATTCAAGAACTTTCGATTGGAGATTACGTGTTAACGGGTGGAGAATTGCCTGCTATGGTGGTAATTGACACGATTGCAAGGCTAATACCTAATGTTATTACTAGCGAAAGTTTGGATAGCGAAAGCTTTAGCAACAATCTGCTAGAATATGACCAATACACTCGACCAGCGGAATATAAAGGTATGAAGGTGCCAGATATACTACTTTCAGGTCATCATGCCAATATTGAAAAGTGGCGTAAGCAAAATTCACTAGATAATACACGTAAAAATCGCCCAGATTTATTGGATTAAATTTAGCTTAGGATAATATACGAAGATATGTTTATGCATATCTTTTTTTGTTATAAACTGTTAGGGTGGGTATTGACAAGTGGCATTATTTATGCTATTGTAATAACATTTAAAGGAGATAATCACAATGCAAGATGTAAATCCGCTAAAAGTTAGTAGCAAACAAAAGGCTGAAGAATTTAATTTAAACGTTGAAAAGTATGGTGTTGACTACTTGATTAGGTTAAATAAGGAAGTTAACGATATGTATAAACAAAAGGGTGTAAAAACTAAGGACTACAAGGAAGTTATGGAGGAACTAGAAAATGAAAGTGATGACTAGGAATAGAGTTAAGGTTGCGGCTGACCCAAGCCTAATGATTGATTTATTTACAGTAATTCATCCTAAAAATGATATTGATGGTCAAGTAATGAAATCTTTAAAAGAAGGAACTTTGCGTGCTGAGGACTGGGCGGATGTAGAATACGAACGCCTACCAAAATTGCTAAAAGATAGGAGTTTGGGTAGAGTTACTGACGGTAGATATTATTATCTTGAAAATATATACAAACTTTTGCAAAGAATAATTAATGGTGATGTTGAAATATACATAACTCCACTAACGGCTTCACGCTTAACCGGGCTTAACAATATTGAGGAGGAGTTTTTAAATAAGTATATTGTAAAATTAGCAGTTAGAAACGAAGATGCGGAAGAAATATACAGTAAAATTCATAAGCTAGCTAATCAATATAAAAAGAATGAGCAAAAAGCAAATACAGGAAACTGGGTTTTTCAACGTGATTACTCTAAGGCATGTATAGTTGCCGAGGCTTCGTATTGCGGGCTTCCTTTAATTACTAATGATTTAGCACTTGTTCACCTTGATGACGAGAGACATGCCATGACTAATATAATTAAGGATACTAATCGAAAGTTTACAGATGTAAATTTAGGTATCAAATCTAAGGGTGGTAAAATGATGACACCTTCAACTATGTTGTTATCATCATTTATAGCAAGCTTAAGAGATGAAAGATACTATTTATATCCTGATAACAGGTATTTGAAAACTAATCGTGAAGATAATACTATAATGTTAAGATAAGAGGTGTTTAAGTAACATCTTTTTTCTTGACAAATAACATTATTATATGCTAAAATATGCTTAAGGAGAAAATAATATGATGCAACAGGCTAATAGTCAATTTAATGATATAATTGTTGAAATAAAAAGCGAAATCCAAAGTAAAATTAATGAGATGGGATATCAAAAATATAGATTAAGTCAGCAAGAAAAACTTAGGCAGTTTATAGAACAATCTGGATGGAAAACTGTTAATGGAGATAAATTGTTAGAGAAAATGGAGGGTGCAGATGAGCAATAATCACGAAAAACGAGTTCCTATGTTTTGTGTAGATACTAATGAAATTTATTTTATGTCTGAATTGGTGTTTAATGACACTCCTTTTTACATAGAAGCTATAAACTCAGATAATTATAGATACATTGCGGACCCTATTAAAGAGTTTCCTCGACTTAAAATTTTTGAAAACCTAAACGAGTTTGACACTCCAGAGTGGCGTGACTATACTAAACAAATGAGAATTGAAAGAGTTACTGTTAAGGAATTGTTAGATAGAGGGATTCTGTCTCCAGGAATGTTTGCTGGAATACAACAGGAAGATTTGCCTGATTTGATTGCAGATTCTTATTTAGGCTACTATCAAGAGAACAAGGTTTTAAATAGACCAACCTACGAGAGGCTATATAGTTACAATTTTTTATTAAAATGTTTGAAAAAAGGTATGGTTAATTTTTTTATAACTGAAACAACTATGGAAGAAGTTTATAAAGCGATAACCGAGAAAAATAGAACTGCAATTAAAGATTTTATGGATTTATCATTAGTTAAACCAATAGTATTTAATGATACGAAAAAACATAGTAGATTTCTAAAGAAAGTTGAAGCAGCGTTAAAAAAGTACAATAGAAGTCAATTTATTAATAGCATACACAAGCGTGGCGACAATGACTTGGCAATATTTGCAGAGTCTTCAAGTTTGATGCTTGATTTGGTTTCTGAAAATACAACACATTTTATAAGTAAAAATAGAGTCTCTGAGGAAGAAGACTATGAAATAAGTGATGAATTCTCAAAATTGAATTTTGAAAATGGTTGTTTTTACTACAGCAAAATAAAAAGTGAAAAATATATTGCAGTTGCTCCAAAGATTTTGACGGCTGTGGATATAGTTAAGATTATCAAAGAAAACAAAAAAAATTGTGAAAGTTTAAGAGGATTACAAGAAACCGAGGTGACTGCTTCAGGTATAATTTGGTAAACACAATCCTAAAAATTAATATTATAAAGGAATAAATTATGATTAACTGGTTTCCAGGACATATGAATAAAACATTAAAACAAATGCACGAGTTAAACAAGCTGTGCAATTGTTTTGTGTATGTACTTGATGCACGTAGCCCTAAGGCGTGTTTAAACCCTGAATTTGTAAAAGTAATAGGTGATAAGCCTATTGTTTATGTGCTAAACAAAAGTGATAAAGCAAACGATATTGCTACTACTAAATGGAAGCAATATTTTAATGCTTTGCCAAACAGTAGGTGCGTGGTTACCAATGCGACTATTAGTAAGAATTGCGGTGTTATAGTTAACGCTATTATGGATTTACTTAAAGATAAATTAGAGATGAATAAGCAAAACCAAGTTAACTTTATTTTCCGTGCAATGGTTATGGGTGTGCCAAACTCTGGTAAATCAACAATAGTTAACAATCTATGTGGCAAGTCTAGAGCTGTAACTGGCGATAAGGCTGGTGTTACACGTAGTGTGCAATGGGTTAAGGTAAACAACACACTTCAAATTATGGATACGCCAGGCACATTGTGGCCAAGTTTTGAAGATGAAGATTTGGCATATCAATTAGCATACATTGGTAGCATTAAAGATGATGTGTTAAATATAAACGAGGTGGCGGGTAAATTGGCTGTTAAACTAACCAACATTAAGTCAAAGTTTACCGAGTACTACAAACTTACCTTAACACGTGAGTATGACCTAACTAATGATGAGGATTGGATTGAACTATTAGGCCTTGTTGCACGAAAACGTGGTTGCGTGCTTAGAGGTAACGAAATTGACTACGAACGTGTATCAACCTTGATACTTAACGATTTTAGAAAAGGAGCATTAGGCAGAATTACATTTAGTCTACCCGACTAAATGTAGTGAATAACGAAGAGTGAAAAGTGAAAAATTAAGGACGCTTTCGCTTTATATGATTAGGAGATATAAATGATAGACACTAAACCATTGTTTGAACATGATTTGAAGATAAAGCAAAAGTACAATCTTATTGCAGGTATTGATGAGGTAGGACGTGGACCACTTGCTGGTCCAGTTGTTACAGCGTGCGTTATTATGCCATATGATGAGATGATTGACGGAGTGTATGACAGCAAGCGTGTAAGTGCTAAAAAACGTGAAAAACTATACGAATTAATACTTGAAAAAGCGATAGTATATTCAATCACCCTTGAAACTGAAAAAACTATTGATGAAATAAATATATTGAATGCTACTAAAAAGAGCATGATTAACTCATACAACTCACTATCTGTTAAGCCAGATGTACTACTTGTAGATGCAGTAAAACTTGATGTAAATTGTGAAACTTTGCCTATTATTAAGGGTGATAGCACCAGTTACGCAATCGCCTGTGCATCAATAATTGCAAAGGTTTATAGGGATAGAATGATGGATGAATATGCCTTGAAATATCCAGCGTATGACTTTGCAAATAACAAAGGATATGGCACTAAAAAGCATATTGAAGCCCTTAAAACTTACGGCAAATGCCCAATACATAGAGATAGCTTTATATCAAATTTTGTAGGCAAAATTTGATAATGAAGATATGAAAACATGAAGTGTGCTAACGCACATGCAGACGCTAAACTTCGTTTGCTTATTGCGGATGAATTTAGCATAAATTGTAATTATTTTGCGAATAGATGCGAGTCTTAAAACAAATTTATAAGGGAGATACAGATGTTAAGTACCACAACAATTGGTAAAAAGTACGAAAATATGGCAATCCATTATTTAAAGACGCAAAAATATAAGATAGTGGAGCGTAATTTTTCGTGCGGAGCAGGAGAGATTGACATCATTGCCTTTGACCCTGAAACCAATTATATTGTGTTTGTGGAGGTTAAATATAGGGCGACTAATGCTTTTGGTAGACCAATTGAGGCAATTACACCTGCAAAGGTGCGCAAAATTTACACAACCGCTCAAGTTTATTTAAAAATGAAGGGTTGGCTAGATAAAAATATTAGATTTGATGCTATTGAGATAATTGATGACGAGTTAAGGCATATAGTTAACGCATTTTAATTACACCTTTTAAAAATCCTATCAAGATATGCGGATAGCATAATGTAAATGTAGAAATTAATATGTAAAAAATTAACAAAACATTGTTAGTTTTTTTTATTACCCTATTGACAAGGTGGTTATATTGGTTTATAATATGAATGATTTTATTTTTTAAGGGAGAATTTAAATGGGAGTAAAAGAGAACGATAAAATAAAAGAACCACTTAGTCATGAAGAACTAAAACGTATTTTTGAAACATTAAAAAAAGGTGGAAATAGTGTGCTTGAAAAGAAATTATATGATGCATACAAACCTTTTTTGATTAAGGTGGCAAAGGATAAGGGCATTGAAAAAAGCAGGGCTACTGATTTATACAACGAAGTGTTTAGCAAACTTTATGATTTGATTTGGAGAGGAAAACAAAAACCAGAGAATTTTGGTATGCTTTTGCAAAATACATTGGCCAAGGAGTGTTTGCATATATCTGCTGTACAAAATGAAGAAATTTTATTACAAAAGGAATCATTAACTAAGCAAAAAATTGTTAGAGAGGCAAATATTGCAGAGGCAAGAAGAATGAGGGACGAGGAATTTAATCGTCAGTCATTATTAATGGTAATTTCTATTTTAGATGAAATAGCGCGTGACGCGGAGTTACGAAAGGCTTATAAAATAACATCTGTCCAAATTTCGCTTGTTAGAGATTATTATGGTATCAATGCAAAAAATATTTCTTACACAGTTACTGAATTAGCCGAAAAATATGCTATGAGCGAACTAATGGTTAAGGGATTATTGCGTTCTGGTATGGAACAAATTAGAAAAATTGAAGAATTAGATAGTATCAAAAAGAGATAAACTTGTTATATAATATTTTTTAACAAAATTATTAAAAACTCTTGATTAAATGGAAACGGTGTGCTATACTTATACCAGTTTGAATGGTCCGCTGTATCCAATTACAAGAACATTCATAAGGAGGTATATATGAATCCAATTATCGAACAAATTGAAAAGGAATCAATGAAATCTAGTATCACTCCATTTAATATTGGCGACACCGTTAAAGTTTATGTAAAGGTTGTTGAGGGTGATAAGGAAAGAATCCAAGCATACGAAGGTACTTGTATTGCTAAAAAGGGTTCTGGTATCCGTGAAACATTTACGGTTAGACGTATTTCTTTCGGTATTGGCGTTGAACGTACTTTCCCATTACATTCACCTCGTATTGACAAAATCGAAGTGGTTCGTAAGGGTCGCGTAAGACGTGCTAAACTTTACTATCTTCGTGATAGACAAGGTAAGGCAGCCAAAGTTAAAGAAGTTAAATAATTATTGATTTCAAAATTTGATGAGGCAACTCATCATTTTTTTAATTTTTTAATCAAAAATTTTAATTGCATTTTAGGTTATTGTTGTTAATTTGGTTGCTATTTTTTTTGTTTTAATATATAATCTAAAAAGTAAATATATTATATATATTAAAAGAGGAGATTTTTATGAACGAAATGGTTACAGAATATATGGATAGTTACAAGCAAGATTTAAACAAAATCTTTAATAAGCTTGAAGACGAATTTTCATTGATTAGGGTAGGACGTGCTAACCCTAAGTTGGTGGAAAAGATTATGATTGAATATTATGGTTCACGTGTGCCACTTAGCCAAGCGGCTAATATTAGTGTGCCAGAGGCAAGAATGTTGCTTGTTTCACCTTGGGATGCTAGCCTAATTAAGGGTATTAAGTCATCTATTGATGAGGCTAACCTTGGCGTTAGTTGCAGTGACGATGGTCAAAAAATTCGTATCACATTCCCACAACTAACTGAGGAACGCCGTGTACAATACTCTAAGGAAGCACGTAAAACTTTGGAAAACTACAAGATTACTATGCGTAATGCTCGTAGAGATATTTTGGACATCTTTAAGGATATGAAAAAAGATGCAGAAATCAGCGAAGATGAATATAATACACTAGAAAAGTCTGTTCAAAAGTGCTTAGATGAAACAACTGCTAAGGCAGATGTGGCTTGTGACAAAAAAGTAGCAGAAATTATGGAGGTTTAATTTGGAATTAACCGAACTAAAGACAGTATACAAGATACCAAATCATATAGCATTTATTATTGATGGTAATGGTAGATGGGCAAAACAGCATCACTTGCCACGTAGTCAAGGGCATATTAAGGGTGCTGACAAAATAGAAAAGATGTATAAAATGGTACGTGATACTGGTATTAAATATGTATCAATCTATGCGTTTTCTACTGAAAACTGGAATAGGCCTAAGGAAGAGGTTGATGGCTTGATGAAGCTATTTAGAAAGGCTATTAATACATTCTACAATCAAAAGAAGTATGGGGATTGTCATGTTGAATTTTTAGGAGATTTGTCAAAATTTGATGACGATATCCGCAAAAATGCGATGGACATTATGAATCGAACTAAAAATAATGATAAATTTTATATAAACCTTTGTTTAAACTATGGCGGACGTGAGGAAATTGTTCACGCCGTTAACAAACTGATTGCTGAAGGCAAAACTGAGGTTACAGCAGAGGATATAAGCGCTAGCCTTTATAGTTGCAATAGCCCAGACCCTGACTTTATTGTACGTACTAGTGGTGAGCAACGTTTAAGCAACTTTATGCCATGGCAAAGCACTTATGCCGAACTTTATTTCCCTAAGGTTTTGTGGCCAGACTTTGGCAAAAAGGATTTGATAGAGGCAATTAAGGAATATTCTTCTAGGGATAGAAGATTTGGCGCAATTAAGGAGTAAGTTATGAAAAAGAGAGCAATTTCGGGCGTTTTTATTATGCTTGCAATAGTTTTAGCAGTTGCATCCAAATTTCTAGTAGCAGAAATATTTGACATATTTGTTGCGGTTATTGGTATTGTGGGTGCGTTGGAAATGTGCAATATGATGGAAAAACGCAACATTAAGGTAAGTAGATTTTTGTGCGGTATGTTTATAGTAATGCTGTACCTCGCAGTTATACTTGCATTAAATAGTGGGGCAGAATTGTACCGTGCATTAATCAATATTGCACTCGTGTTTGTAATGTATGCGGCATTTATATTTATATACGAACTATGTATTAATAAGGAAAATCGTGTAGGACAAGCATTTGACATAATGATAAATTCGCTAAAGGTTATGGTGTATCCATCACTATTACTTGCAGTTTTCTTTATCATCAACCATATCGAAGCGTTTACAGGTCTTGCAATTAAGGTGCCATACCTATCATTTATTTTGATTGTATTTATTTGGGGTATTGCGCTACTTAGTGATACATTTGCATACCTTGTGGGAAGTACTTTGCGTGGACCAAAACTTTGTCCTAAAATTAGCCCTAACAAAAGTTGGAGTGGGGCAATTGGTGGCGTGATTGGTGGCGTGTTGATGGGCGTAATTACCTACGTTATTATCAAAAATGTACCAAGCATGAGTATTATTTTAACAGGAACACATATTAACCTTGAGTGGCTTATGATTTTGGGTGGAGTTGGTTCTGCTGTTAGCCAAGTGGGCGATATATTTGAAAGTTATCTAAAACGTAAAGCCAACGTTAAGGATTCGGGCAACTTTATGCCTGGTCATGGCGGAATGCTTGATAGAGTGGACGCACTAATGTTTGCATTGGTGTTTGTTGGCGGAATTTTAATGTTTTTAATTTAAACGATGGGGGACAAAGCAAAGGCTATTCGCCTTTAAAATGCCGATGGCATTTTAGCGCGTGCTAACGCGCGCTTTGTCCCTATTAAAATGTACAAAAAAGTATATTTGGACATGTTTATAATATAAATAATATAGGAGAGTAAACGTGAATTATTTATTATCAATAGGTTCAAGTCTATCATTTATTTGGTATATATTAGTTGCAATATTTGCGCTGTTACTAATGGTGATGATACACGAATTTGGACACTATATATCAGGTAAAATTTTAGGTTTTAAAATCAACGAATTTTCAGTAGGTTTTGGCCCTAAAATATTGCAAAAGAAGAAAAAGGACGGCGAAGTGTTTAGCCTACGTGCAATACCACTTGGCGGATATTGCGCTTTTGATGGCGAGGACGAAAATAGCAATAGTCCAACCGCATTTAACAATCAAAAACCTTGGAAGCGCTTGATAGTATTGTTCTGTGGTGCATTCTTCAACTTTTTGTCAGCAATAGTGTTCTCATATATTTTACTAGTAGCGTGCGGATATGAGTTTGTTGAAGTAAAATCAATGTCCAACAATTCATTTCAGTATATGGTAGAAAATCACCTTGAGGAAGGCGATAAAATATATGGTATTAATGGCACTGAATTTGACTTTGTAGATGATGTGTACTTTAACTCATTGCTAGGCGACTATGTGCGTAATAACTTAGATTTTGAAGAAGATAAGTGGACTACTGCTGGGGTAGATTACTCAACTATACCACTAAATGTTGAGCGTGATGGCAAAAAAATGGTGGTAGACGGAGTGCTTCAAAAGCAAACAGTTGACGGCGAAGAAGTATGGAGTTTTGTAAACGCTGATGATAGTGACTTTAAGTTTGCAACTTACCGCCACAATGGCTTTGAAGCAATAGGCGAAAGTTTTACATTTACATGCCGTTGGGCGCAAAAAATATGTATTATATTTGGCGATTTGCTTACTGGCCAACTTCCTATTAAATCATTAGGCGGACCTGTTACAACCATTAAGGTTATGGCAGAAACTACACAACAAAGTTATAGTTATCTGTTGATATTAATACCTGTGATTGCTGTTAACTTGGCTGTATTTAACTTACTTCCAATCCCATCACTTGATGGTGCACGTATGATATTTGTGCTAATTGAGTGGATTAGACGTAAACCTATTAACCGTAACGTTGAGGCATATATCCATACTATCGGGTTATTCTTATTACTAGGCTTTGTAGTAGTGGTGGACATACTG
>JBGVOQ010000023.1:0-94828 GCA_045126575.1 Candidatus Onthoplasma sp.
AACATATCGTGGCGGTATGGCTCAGGGGTTAGAGCGATCGGTTCATACCCGATAGGTCGAAAGTTCAAATCTTTCTACCGCTACCACAATATATGGTCCCTTGGTCAAGCGGTTAAGACACCGCCCTTTCACGGCGGTATCACGGGTTCGATTCCCGTAGGGGCTACCATTGTGTAACCAGTTGAACCCGTAAAAGTTCAGCTGGTTCTTTTTTATTTGTTTGTTATTTATAAAAAAATCACTACATATTTTAGTTTAGTGATTTTTTATTTTAATTTAATTTGCACCTTGACTAGAAGGATTAACTTGCATTGTTTGTTCTGCTGTTTGATTCTTTGTAATAACATTATCTATAATATCTTGTTGCATATATTCGTAACTTTTTTTATTAGACTCGTTTTTTGTGCTTTCTGCAGATTCTGTTGCAACATCATTTATTTTTTGAATATGTTCTCTAATATTTTCATCCCGAATTTGTTCTACGGTTTCTTCAGACATCACATATTGATTGCCTAAAGTCGAAAGTCTGGCACCACTTAATATACATTGATTTATAAAATCTATTTCTTGTTCAGGATTTTGAACATTAATATTTCTAACTATAAATTGTGATAGAATTGGTAGAGTAGATTCTTCTGCTAATTCTAATTTAGTTTCTTCTGTTTTTTCATCTTGTGTTTCTTTAAAACTCTGAAAAGTTATTGGAATATTGGAATTTGCTCCTTCCTCAACCAGTCTTTCAATTTTGCCAGCATCTTTCTTAATATATGCTTTAACTAATTTTTCATCTAACTCTGAACCATAGAATGAAAACTTTCGAAGACCATCTGTCGATGTTATTTCTCTAGATTCATAAGTTAATGTTGGAACTTTACCTTTTTGTTCTTCAGTAGCATTTTCTAAATATTTATCAGCATTTCTAGTTTCTGAAATTTCTCTGCTATGACAATATGCTAGCCACTTTTCCAAGTCAGGCAAATCTGCTTGATCATGATGTTTAGTTTTAACAATTTCATAAATTCTTTTGGCAACACTCAAACCGTCAGTCTTACCATCAACAGCTAAAACACCTTTAATTTTTGATGGATCAACACCTTGTCCTGCTTTTGTGTGCATATTCCAAGTATCCATTTGTAATGAATCAAATTCATATTCGCCATACATATATCTTAAATATTCCTTTGAATCTGTTTCAAAAGCTGATTTTTTATCTTCAGAAATATCTGTTCTTGTAAAATCTTCACCTTCTATTAAATCCAAAGATAAATAAGATCTATTTTTCCAACATTTGTACATATCTTCATAGGCATACGCTCTTGCCTCTGGGGTAGATAATTCACCTTCTGCGATTTCTTTTTTAAATCTGTCATAAGCTCTTTGATATGCTTCAGTATATCTTTGTACATCTCGCTCAGACAACTCTCCATGATCTTGATAATATTGTATATCAACAGGTTGTCCAAATTCTTCTTCAATATATTTAGGAAGTGTGTTTATTTTGTTGTAAGCAACAATTCTCCATCTAATCCAAACATCAATACATTTTGCTACATTATCAATTCCTTCAGAAAAGAACACCTTCTTTGTTTCTTCAACACCAAACGCATTGCTTCCAATTCGTGCTTCCAAACCATTTTCTTGAATATCTTGTAAAAATTTAGTTTCAGTAAAATGAAAATATTTAACATTGTCTTCAGTTAATTCAATCTTTTGCACTTTTGTATTCCCTTTATTTTTGATATTGTAACATAAACTTAAATTTATGTCAAGATTACAATAAATTTTCTGTGTTCAATTGAGAAACATAGCGGTCTACCAAACAAAAACTAAGTCGAACTATTAAGTTCGGCTTTTTGTTCAATTATTCATTTTTCATTGTTCATTCTTCATTTGCCATTTTTATAGTAATAATTTAAAAATAAAGAATTATAGGTTTAGATACGCTGACCCTGCCCAAAAATTAAAGTCGAAACACATGTTTTTACTTTTTGTTTTATTATTTCACTCTATTTAAAAGATTTACGTAAATTAATAATATCACAGACCACAAATTTTAAAAAAATAATTTTAAGGAATATAAAAAATCCCAACACCATTGTTAGGATTTTTACTTATTTTACAACTTGTTATAAATATCTTCCAATTGTTTTTTTACATTTTCGATACTATATGTTGGAGCTAGTTCCTTACTTCTTGCTGACATTGC
This sequence comes from Candidatus Onthoplasma sp., assembly GCA_045126575.1. GTDB lineage: Bacteria > Bacillota > Clostridia > Christensenellales > UBA1242 > Onthoplasma. Next base: position 2,207 of record JBGVOQ010000023.1, read on the forward strand.
TGAGTATAGTTCGGTGTCAGTGGCAAGTTTTTTAATATCCTTTGCATACGCTAGGTAATCATTTTTTTCTTCCAAAAATCCATTTTTGCCTTCTTCAACCAAATCCTGACAACCTCTAACTCGGCTTGTGACGATAGGCAAAGCAAAGTTCATACTTTCAATCATTGACAAACATAAGCCTTCACGGTGTGATGGCAAAAAGTATATATCAGATACTTGCATAATGCGGTTAATATCTTTACGATATCCTAGCAAAATAACCTTGTCCTCAATGCCCAATTCCTTAATTTGAGCCTTAATTTGCTCTTCACACTTTCCTCTACCGCAAGAAATAAGTTTTATGTTTGTATTTTTAAGTTCGGCAATGGTTTTTAGCATTGTATCATAGTTCTTGCCCGGTGAAAATTCGGCAACAGTAAGCACTACAAAATCATCTTCTTTTAATCCTAAACTTTGCTTAAATTCCTTTTTGTCAAACTCGGAATTATCATACTTGTTGATATCAAATCCAATTCCAGGGATTTTATATTTATGCTTTGCTTTCCAATTTTTTGAAGCCTCGTAATCCTCCTCGTTAATTGTAATAAGCACGTCGGTGTATTTTGCCAACCATTTTTCAATAGTCTTAAACATAATATTTTTAATTTTGCTATTACCCTTTAGGAAGTGGAAACCGTGAGCCACGTATATTACAGGAATTTTAAACTTTTTACCAATCAACCTTCCCATCAATCCACCAACAGGTTGTTGGCAATATACAAGGTCAAATTTTTCCTGCTTTTGAAGTTGCTTTAATTTTTTGTAAGCCTTAAGATTTTTAAGTTTAAATGGATTGCGGCCAAAATCTATTTCGTGCATTTTAAACCCAAACTTATCCCTTAATTCATCAAACCAAAAACCAGTTTTGCTGCAAACACATTCAACAGTGTTTCCCATGCTTTGCAAATGCTTAATATGTGGAATTAAAAACTGCCAAAGCATATTGTCGGTTGTAGCAACCATCATTATCTTTTTATTAGTAATCATACCCTCTCCTTTATTTGTTAACGTAATTATATCACATCTTAAATATTTTTACAAATAATGTAGTGGATAAAATAAATTTTTATTACTTTTTATGTTTTATTTTATATTTTTATTTTAAATATACGATTAATTTATTTTAATAGCCGCTATAAATAAGCATTATATTTATATTTTAAATATTTTAATTAATTTTATTATTTTAATTTTTTAATAATTTTATTTTGTAAATTATTTATTAATTGAATAAAAAATATATTAGAAATTAATCCAATATATTTTTTAGATATTAAACTGGTAATATATTTTCATATGCATTGTACACATATAGTGTATATATGAAGTTTAATTTTTCCAAAGTATGATAAGCAACCTCTTTAAATTTGTTATAATATTTCATTGTAACAAATTCATCATGAACATACTCGCTCATATTAAATGTATACATTCTATCGCTAATCAATCCGCCGGTTAGTGAGTAGTATATAACAACCTCCTCAACATCTCCTGCTTCGTTTATAAAGGTATCATCAATTTGTCCAAACAAGGAGTTGCCTATATATATGCGCTCGTTAAACTTAATACCTAGTAAATCCAAAACTGTTGGTAGCAAATCATAGGCAGACGAAAATCTTTCAATTTGTTTAAATCCACTTTTGCCTTGCTCAATTTCAGCAGAAGCGCCTGTTTTAATTATTAATGGTATAGTGTTTAAATCCACATCCATGTATTCGCTATTAGGCAATCCTCTAATATCGTTGGCGAGTGTATGATAATATGCGTTATGGTCAGAGTATAGCACAATTGTTGTTGTGTCATATATTCCATATTCTTTTAATTGATTAACTAATGCACCAATAGCCTTATCTAAGCCAACAACCGTTGCTTCATAATTTACAAGCCTATCTATAAACTGTTGACCTTTGTTTCCATAAGCCTCCAACACATTAGTATACCACTCAGTTTTAACTTTTTGCTCTTCAGGCAAATCCTTAGTGTTACCATATTTAACAAACTCACGATATTCCACTTGGTCGCCACAATCAGGGTTATTATCATATGGCCCGTGAGTACTTACAGTTGTGTAGAACGTAAAGAACTTTTCAGCATTATCGCCATACTCGTTTTTGTTGGACTTTTCAGGAATCATATAATCCATCGCAGCGTGCACAAAGTCCTCTTCCTTAATCCATGAACCCCAATCGTAATCACCATCATAACCAAACTCAGGATAATCCCAACAATATATATTATCAAATCCTAGTTTTTTATGAGTATTCATTCTTTCATAATAAGAACTAACGTTTGGGTGGAAATAGTTAGCGGTATATCCTTTTTGCCTTAAAATATTTGATAATGTAAATCCATATTGAGATTCGTCACAATTTTTTGTAACCTGCTCCATATATTTACCTATTGGATAACTTCCAATAAATCCGATACCTTCCGAGATATTAGTTTTGCTTTTAGCAAAGAAATTATTACCAACAACACCTTCCGATGCCAATGCATAAATGTTAGGAGTAAGTTCGTCACTCAAAGTTCTAGAATTAAACTCGCCATTGCTAAATGAAAACCACTCCAACGACTCCATCATCACCATTATAACGTTGTTATCCTTATCAACGCCAAATGCCGGACTACAAGTTTGGTCGTGAGTGTGACCGTTGTTAAAATACATTATGGCTGAATCTAATAAAACATGGTCATTGTTGTGCTTGCTGATTGTGTTTAAAATGTTATTTGTATAGTATCCAAAAAATCCAAACGTTTTCATACTAGCAATTTTAAGTATAGAAGTGTCCATCAAGAAAGCATCACTAATACTATCTGCCGAAACAATATTTCCCTGCGCATACACTTCGTTACGTTGAGCAACTATAGTAGAAACGCTTAAGCCTTGCATAATTAAAAGCATCATTACTATAACAAGCGAAAAATTCTTTCTAAACGAAACCGGATATCTTCTCCTCTTTATCGTAATTGCCACAATTAATGCAAATATTACAAGGTATGCACCTATTAGCGCAAAAAGTAACCAGATAAAACTAAAATCCTTAGTCATTGCTGTTTTAGCCTCGGAAAATAGGTTAATCATATCAAACGAAAAGATGTCGCCGTATAATGTAAATAAACTATAGTTAACATAAAACAAAACCATTTGTACAGCAATCATAGCTGCAGTAAGAAACCCTTGAACATAGTGGTTAGGTATTATAAAAATAATGCCTGCAATAGTTAATATAATTGACAAATCATACAGCCAATACTTTGGCAACATGCCTAAATCAAGGTACAAAAACATAGCTACTTCCAACAAAATAGCTACGAATATATATAAGGTTAAAAAACCTATTTTATGCCAAACACCTCTTAACATTTCGCTCTCTTTATATATAATTAAACAAAATTTACATACATATTATACCCTGATTTAAAGATTTGTCAATATTTATGGCGATAATAATTGAATATTTATTTATTATTTGTTACAATATAAATATGTTTAATTGGTTTAAAAAGAAAGTAGAAATAAAAAACGAGCAAAGCATAATGTCATCAACCTACGTTAAACGAGGTATCAAAATAGGCAGCGAAATTATTGTGCCTAGTAACTTTAAATGCCTGGTTTTTAACAACGGTAAGTACTATTTTGGTCTGGAAAGCGGCAAACATAAAATATCAAACGATAAGTTTGAACCACTTATTTTATCCCAATCAAAAACTAAGCGTAAAAAACACGTTAAAATGGTCTGCCACTACATTAACCTAAGTCCGCAAACAATCACCATTAAATATAAAAAACAAAACTATGTGGTAAAATTTAACATTAGCGACTCAATCGATTTTGCCAATCTAATGCTTTTGTATACATTTAAGGTTGACGGCGATTATGCAATAAATACTGTGTGTGATATATTGACCGAAGGATTGGCGTGGTTAAATGGCGATTACACAAAGTTTGATGCCGAATTTTTTAAGGATTATGGAATAACAATTAGCAGTTTTAAGCCTGAAAATCAAAAGGATTCGATATTTGACAGCAGAGATGAACTATTGTTACGAAATCAACCCGGAAATAAAATTGTTGATTCGTCTAACACCACCAACCCAACAACAACCGTATCACATGAGGTTGAGCCTACAACCAGCCCCGAACCAAGTGAGGAACAAGTGCCGGCAGATATACCAAAAGTACAATTTCCTGAATGCCCTAAGTGTAAAAACGTAACAAGATTTAACACAACATATTGCTTAAGATGCGGTTACAAATTGGAATAAATATATTTTTGTTGACAAAACATTAAAATAGGTATATACTACAATTATCAAGGAGAAGATTATGGTTAAGAAAACTGATATATTAAAAAATATTTTAGAAAAAAATTCAAATGCTGAAGAAATACTATTAAGCTTTGGTATGCACTGTCTATATTGTCCTTGTGCGCAAGCCGAAACATTGCAAGAAGCCTGTGAAGTCCACGATTTAGATGTAGACGTTGTACTAAAAGCATTAAACTCTAAAAAGAAGTAAAATAAAAAAAACTGCAAATCGCAGTTTTTTTTATTTACTAATTTTTGGTTAATTCCTTGGATACTTGCTCACATTGCTTTTGAGCAATTTTTATATTCTTGCTCTCCTTTTTTATTTTACTAGCAATTTCATTTAGTTTAAAATCAATAACACTAATAGAATCCATAAGCAAAGTTCTCCTTTGTTTTAGAATAATACCCTATTTAACCACTACTATACTTAGCTTTTCTTAGGACGGCCTGGTTTGCGCTTTGGCGCTTCGGCTGTTGCTGTAGCTTCAACCTTCTTAGGACGACCTGGTTTACGTTTTGGTGTTACCTCCACCTTAACCACAATCTTTTTAGGACGGCCAGCTTTACGCTTTGGTGCCTCTAACACTTCATTAGCGTCCGCAACCTTTTTAGCAGTTGCTGGTTTTGCTGCTGCAGTTTCAGTTTTCTTAGGGCGACCTGGCTTACGCTTAGTTTCAACAACAACTTCAATATCGTCATCATCTATAACTGTGGTTTTTCTTGGACGGCCTGGTTTACGTTTTGGCTTTTGCTCAGTTTCGTCCACCACTTTACGTGGACGGCCTACTTTACGCTTTGGCTTTTGTTCAGTTTCATCTACAATCTTACGTGGACGACCTGCTTTACGTTTCGCAACCGGCTTAACCAAAGCATCTTCATCATCTAAAAATTCACCTTCATCGTCAGAATCATCATCTTCATCCGATTCGTCTAATTCTTCCTCAACAGCTACCTTAACCTCTGTTTTAACGTCATCTTCAGGTTCTTCATCTAACTCTTCGTCTGGTGCTTCAACTTTTTCCTTTGGCTCTTCCTTAGGTTCTTCCTTTTTATCATCATAGAATCCAAACAAATCATTTAAATCAAAATCTTCATCATCACTAGCCGGAGTTCCCTCAGCCTTAGTTCCAAAGTCAAAATTGAAATCTTCATCAGGCTTATCCTCTTTTGAACTTGGTTGACTAAAGTCTATGTCAAAATCGTCACCATCAAATGAAACATCTTCCTTGGCTTTTTCTGGTAATGTTTGGCTAGCGGCTTGCTCATCAGCAAGTGGAATGTATTCACCCGAGGATTGAGATTCATCTGCTAGAGGAATATATTCGCCATAATCATCACTAGAACCTTGATTATCTAAATCTGGTATAACATCATCAAACTGGTTAAACTCACTTGGAGTATACGCTTGATTATTATCAAATGTTGGAACATATCCATACTCATCTTGTTGAGAATCAACTGGTTGATTTTCATCTAGTGGGATATAAGAATCTCCAGTAGAATCATAATTATCATATTGTTGATATGTATCGTTTGCATAATCTTGATTATCTACGTATTGTCCATTGTTAAATTCGGCATTGTCATTATATTGATATTGGTCTGCATATTGATTGTCGTATTGACCATCTACGTTTTGATAATCATTGTATTGTCCATCTTGATAGTTATCAACTTGGTTGTCTTGATAATCACCTTGAACATCTTGGTAATTGTCATATTGTTGATAATTTTGGTCATCATAGTATTGTTGGTCCGAATTTTGAGGGTAGTCAAATTGGTTATATTCGTCTACACCTGGTTGAACCATACCTTCATCATCATTGTTATCGCCTTTCTTTTTTTTCTTAGACTTCTTTCCTGATAGAGTTTCATCTACGAATGCAACATCTTGATTATCGGCAGGCACTTGGGAAAGAACTTCTTGATATCTAACATACACGTTTTCCAACTCTTCGTTCTTTTCTTCCAATTCTGTTTCAAGCCCTTTAATTTGTCCCTTAAAGTCATCAACCTTGCCTTGCATTTTTTCGTCTACAATCTTTTCAAGGTTGTCATAAACCTTAATTGAATAAGTGTTAAATTCGCTAAGCATTGCTGCTTGCAAAGCTTCCTTGGCAGCAGCAATTTCATCATAGTAGCGCTTAACTTCTTGATTTAATGCCTTAATAGATTGATTTTGCTTATCTGTAAGAATGTCATAATCTTTTTCAGCAAGTTGTTGACGAGTTAATTCGTCTCTCATTTGCTTTTTGATATAGTTAATTTCAATTGTTGATGTGGCTTGTTCTAGTTGCTCTTTTAGGTTCTCAACGGTTTCCTTACTAGCTTGAACTTGACGTTGGAATTCCTTAGTTTGTTCTTTATAGTTATTTTCCAAAACGTTAATTTCGTTGTTAACACGTTCAATTTCTTGCAAATATTTTTTACGTTGTGATGCAAAGTTTTCGGTTTCACGCATTGCACGTTCTAGCACCAATGAGCCATCTAAACCAGCTTTATCAAAGTCAAATTTCTCGTGGTCAACACTTTTAAGTCTTGCTTTTTCAAGTTCTTGCTGCTCCTGAATAGCACGTTTTTGCAAATACGCAAACAACACAGGTATACCACGTCTAATTTCATCTTGTGAGAATAATACTTCATAGTCAACGAATTCAGGTAAGGTAAGCATTGCTTTGTCCATATTGATTTCAAAATACTGATAGTTTTGGAACAAATCACCACTAATTGCGCTGTGTACTAGATTTAATATCATGCTTACAACCCAATAACACACCAGAATTACAAGTGGTATTATTATTATTTCCTGGAACACAACAGATGTATAGTGCGACTGTTGCGCCATAAAGATACTAACAACAAAACTTAGTACTACCAAGATATACGAAATAACCTTGTACACTGTCATTTGTTGTTGATATGTACTATTACGCAAAGGATTTTCAACGCAATGCTTAAATGACATATAGTAACTAGCTGGATGTTCACGATACAACATAAATTGTTGCCATTGACGACGTAGCGCCTTTGGAACACTTCTTGCCTTTAACATATTGTTAAACGTTACCAAATTATCATCATTAATTTTTGGATTACGTTCCAAGAATTTGTTAATCTTGTCCACAGTTTTGGTAAGTTTGCATTCATACGCAAAAGAAGTGATGAAAATTATCACCACTGTTAGTAATGCAAATGCCCCTACAAAAATTAAAAACAAGTTAGAAAAATTCTTGACATATTCGCCTAGCGAACTAACAAAACTTTGTATTTTTTCAAACACTTTCATAACTTTTTTACCCCTAATTGTTTTTGCTTTCAATGTTATTATAACACAAAACTTTTTCATTTACTAACAATTTCACAATATTTTTACATATTTTTTAAAAAATTTTCCAAAAACTATGTGCAAAATTATTAAAAAATACTAGTTTTAAGTATTTTGTTGGAGTTTTGCATATAATTATCTTAACGTATATTTAGCCCAAAATCTTTATAAGTGTACAAATTTGCTTGCAAAGTTAATATTTTAGTGTTAATATATATTAAAGGAGTTTACTTATGTACCTAACCTATTACCTTTTAGGATTTATCTTGCTTCCTGGAATTATATTTGCTTGCTATGCTCAATCTAAGGTAAGTTCTAGTTTTAATAAATACAAGGATATGAATTACTCACAGCCTAAGTTAGTGCACGAACGTGCAAGATTTCTGCTTGATTCTATGGGATGCTCACATGTTAAAATAACCCGTACTTCCGGCCATCTAACCGACCATTATAATCCAAAAACTGAAACGGTTGCCCTTTCTGACGAAGTGTACAATTCAACATCTGTTGCAGCATTGGGTATTGCTTGTCACGAAATTGGTCACGTGCTACAAAAAAAGCAAGGCTACCATTTAATGAAATTTCGCACATTTCTAATTCCTATAATCAACTTTGGCAGTTATTTGATGTGGCCGCTGGTTATCTTGGGATTAATTCTTGAATTTACTAGTTACTTTTATACAGGCCAAATATTGATAATTTCTGCAATTGTTATATTTGGATTATCTGTACTATTTAGTGCAATTACTATTCCAATTGAAAAAGACGCTTCAAAACGTGCATACAAAATGCTGGTTGAAACTGGCGAATTAACCGAAGAAGAAGGCGAAGGTGTTAAAAAAGTTTTGGACTCGGCAGCACTTACCTACATTGCAAGTTTTACAGTATCGTTGTTATCATTTATACGATTTATATTATACATTTTTATGTCACGCAAGCAAGATTAGTTAGTTTAAAACAAAGGGGGAAAATATTATGAGATATGATGTAGTTAGACAAAAACGCCGCTACGAAATGTTGGATAAAAATAGTAAAAAAGAGGTTTTAAACCTTATCAACTTTTTTGAGCGTTACCAACTACGAGATAATGGTTTTGTAGATAAGCAATTTATTTATTACGATACTGAAAATTTAGATTTATATAAATGTGGTATTGCATTGTTTAGAACAATAATCAATGGCAAACACACCTTAACAATGGCGCTTGAAAGATTATATAACGAGGGTATTCAACCTCAAAACCTAAACAAGCATAATGAAATCCAGATAGATTCTAGGGCTAGCATATTTGAGTATACGGCATTTTTACGTAATAGTTTTAAAAATATGTTTGATAGTTCCATAAATATGGACCCTGACTATTTGCTAAAGAAAATTAATATAACCTACACTATCAAAACATTAAGCCATGAGTTTAAGCTTATTAATGGCACAGGCTTAAAAGTATCTCTTGCTTTTGACCAGGATAAATATATAAACCACTCAAACAAGCGTAAAACGTCTGCCCTATTCTTTACATTGTATCAACATTCTAACGCAGAAACCAACGCTGAGTACGATAACCTTGTGTCAAAAATTGAACGTTACTGCAAAACCTTAACACACATAACCAATTCAAAAATTGATGAGGCCCGTATTAAAACTAGAGATATTGTAAAAGAGCCTAAAAAGAAGAGCACTCCTATTATCACCGATAAAAAGAAAAAGAAGAATATCAATTAAAAAAATTAAGCGTAATGCTTAATTTTTTTTGTTTTACTCTTCAACTGCTGGAGCATCTGAACTTTCGTATACACCCAACAAGCATTGTTCGAAAGATTCGCCTTCAACCAAACCGCTTAATCTAATACTATACAAATAAGTGTTAGAACCCTTTGTAGCATATACATATAAGTTGTTGCTATCAATATCACAGGCATACGCTTGCAATCCTTCAACAGTAATAACTGATTGTTGTGTTGTGATGCCTGAAGTTTTTAGGTCATGAATGTTAATACGTTTGATATCAGTGCTAGATTTAACGTAAATATATCCATTTTGCATTGCAATAATTTCCAACTTAGAACTATCAACAACTATAGGTGTACTTTCTGCACCTGCGTTGTAACTTAAATAATAAGTTTTGCCAGAAGTTTGAGCGATAAATCCATCGGTTTCATTTTCCAACAAATAAATATTGGTGTAGTCCTTATCGCTAGTCAACTTTTCAACAGCCATATTTCTAATAGCATTTTCAGTTGCATCTACACGATAGAAATATGTGTAACTTGGAGCCTCATTTCCGCTTGCCTTAAAGTATAAGTGACCAAATTTAACTTCTAACAACTCCAATGTTTTGAAATCTGTAGTCTTTTTGTATTGATTGCTGTTTGACAATACGTTGTAGTTGTAAATTTCAATTTTGCCATCGTCATTTGCCTTGGTGTAATAAATATTTTTGTAACTATCGCTAGCAAACACGTCATCAGTATCACGTGGCATAACCACAGTTTTAACACCAGTTGCAACTTGGTTTGCTTTAAACTTGCCAAAGCATTCCACACGATTTAATGTACCATTTTCGTTAACTAATAGATACACACCACCATTTGCATAATAGAATTCAAACTTTGTATTAGCAGATTCTACGCCAGCTTTATAAATAGATTCGGCTTTACCACCACTAATTGACACACGCTTAAATTCAAGTTTAGTATTTTGCAAGCGACCTTCCTTATCAACCTCAGTGATTGGAGTTGCATAATATATGGTGTTGCCAAATACATATAAGCTTGTGTTTTCAAATCCAGCCAAGTTACCGCTTATTTTTTCGGCAGCACTTAATGATTGGTTATTGTAATCCAACTCGTTATTATCGTTTAGTTTAACACGATATAAGCCACCTACCGAAAAGTCGGTATTTAAATTGTCTTTATTAAACACTTCAAAACTTTTGTAGCCATTTACAAAGTAAATATAGTCACCACGTGTAACAACGCTACCACCATTGCCATTTGTTGCAATACTAGTATCAACTACGTCCTTATTCTTTTTGCCACAACCAACTAGGCCCAAAGTTACAACACATAGTAATAAACATAATGTAAAAGTAATAAATTTTTTCATTTTTAATCCTCGCATACAATTATTGCCATTTTTACCTCATTATAATACCATGATTGTGCAATCTTTGTCAATCATATTAACCAAAGTTTTCAACACAACCAAACGTTTTGGTGCAAATCTTTGTGGACGATTTTAAATTTAAACCCCAAAATTTAGTTTATTCGACAAATTTACTAAAAGTCTGTCAATTTTTTTTGCAATTTATACTATATAATTATAGAGAGAATTATTCAAGTTATTCACAATAACTTAAAATGCGAGGTTTTTATGTTGTGCAAAACAATTATATTGTCAAATAGCCAAAACTTAAACAATAGCCCAAAGGGCATTTTGACATTATCCAACGAAAATAATTACATAATGGGTAAAATTAGGCTATATAATATCGACACTCTGCCTAAAAGTACGAAAATTGGGCTATATATTGACGAAAAAGTGTACACCTCACCTATTAACAAAAAGCCAAATCACTACGAATTTGTTTTAACCGAAAACATTGATATAACCAAAAGCGTGTACTGTGCATTAATCGACACGTCAAACAACAAACAAGTCATACTTGAAGGTGGAAGTTTTAATGGCTTTTATTTTACCGACTCACCTTTTGACGCTGTAATGGAAGCAAAGGACCCTGAATTAGAGGAACAAATTACCAAGTCGTTGCAAGATGAATCAAATTGTACCAACTGCAATTGCGAAAATTGCGAGTACAAAAAATACTTTTACGATAACTATACTACAAACCATTCTAGTTCAAATGTAAATAATTTATCTCAAGACACAAACACCGCTAATCAGGAAGTTGACGATATCGAGCAGGCTGAAATAACCGAATCATCTAAACCGCAAGAGCCTATTGTTAATCTAGATACATCAGCGGACAATTCTAATCCTATAACTAATTTTCAAAATAACGTAATCCCAACCCTGGAAAAGCAGTTTACGGACGAATTAAAATCAGCCTCTCTTTCATCTTTAAGCACTAACGATTATCGCGACCCAATTAATAATGACTTTGTATATGAAAATGCAGATAATGACGTATCAAACGATACCGATTTAAGTCAACGTGAAAAATTAGAGTTTTTAAATGACATTGTATATCAGTTAGATGAAATGTTTTTGCGTTATCCTGAGGACAATACGATTGAAAATATCATACCTAACTCAAAATTTGTATCTGTTGATGGCGAAAATCCGTATGTATTAGGCGCTATATATGAAAATAATATTATGAAATATATTGCCTATGGAGTGCCAGCACCATACAATAGTTTGCCGCCCAAGGACCTAGGCAATCATTACCAATGGCTACCACTAAATCCTCGTGATGTGATGAGTGATGGATACTTTATGATTTATCAAAACGCATTAACCGGCAGCATTGTTGAAATTGATTTTAAATAGAAAAATTGAGGCTACACTAGCCTCAATTTCAATTATTTTATGTCCGCTTGCTTTTCTTCCTTTTCCTTATTATCTTGAACAATATTTTGCGCTCCGTTACAACAAATAGGAAGTAATATAATAATAAATACAAATATGTATCTTATACTAATTCCACCAATTGAGCAAAACAACACACTTAACGCAACCAATGGCACAAAATTGTACACTTTTGTATGCTTTAAATATGGAACAACTAACATAATCAATATTGCAACTATCAATAAGCAATTAATTAGTCCATAACTATATAAATACGTTATTGGCATACAATGAGCCGAGCCTCGACTGATAAATTCAGCACTAGCGCCAGCACCAAACAATATTATTTGCCATGACGAAAAGATTGCAACTAAATAATCCTTCCATAATACACTTCTGCCAGTTGTTAAATTAGACATTGTATTGTTTAATTCACCCTCGGTCCACCATCCATTTCCTGGGTTGAAAAATCTTTGATACATTGCATCTACATACTTCCAACACACCGAACAAACAAATAATAAAGTGGCCATATAATATACCAACTCCAATAAATGTTTTGCATTCCTGGTTTTAATTGTGATTACGACATTTTCAACAACAATATATGCTGCAAATAATAGTAAAACTAAACAGCATGATTTTGATATTGTCATTAATAAAAATGCACCTAGCATACCTAAACCTGCAAAATACAAATATTTATTTATAAAGTGCTTTTTATATGCAATAAACCACGCCATAATTGCACACAGTATTATTGCACCCGTAAAGTTTGGGTCATCATATAACGCACTAAATCTGTTAAGCATACCCTTTGAATATGGCTGAGTTATAATAACGCCTATACTTTTAAAAATATTTATTATATAAAACATTAAACAAAGCACAGCAACTATAATTGTAAAGAAAATTAGAAAGTCCTTAATTTTAATATCTTTAAAATATAACATTGTCAAAATAATCGTTAAAAACAAAGCAATTTTATTAAATTGAGATGCAAAACTATATGTAACACATAATGGCAATAACCATAGAATTGTTAGCACTGTAAATAACACTAGGATAGTAACAAATCTCCAATTTTTCCACTCTACCCTTTTAGACCTAATGTCTATTATTAAACGTATAATTAAAATCCCTGAGTATATCCACATCAACGCAGTAATTAAACCTATAAGTATATATGATGAATATATCGCAGTTACCACCGTGTACAAAATAGAGTCAGCAGAAAATTCAAACAAGGTATATATTATACATATTGCCGAGCTAATATATGCAAATACCGGAAAAACCAATCCTAACACCATAAAGGATAGTAATATTGCAAGCTTTATGCATTTGGATTTAAAATCAGTTGCGTTTAAGAATTTAAATATCGTCAAATTTTTAATTTTTTCCATAACATACCTCATTGCATCTAAGTATATCAAATTATTTAATGTTTAGCAAATATTTTGATAGTATACAAAAAATTTTAAACAAAAAAATTGACAAATTCAACAATGTGTGTTATGATAAATCATATAGAATAAAATATGCGGATATGGCGGAATTGGCAGACGCGCAAGACTAAGGATCTTGTGAAGTAACATTCTTGCAGGTTCAAATCCTGTTATCCGCACCAGTTGGTGACTCAATCGAAGGATTGAGTTTTATTTTTTTTAAAAAAACACCAGCACTTTTATGCGCTGATGTTTTTTCGTATTGAGATATATAATACAGTATCAAAAATTAATGCATTATTATATGATTAAGCGTTTGAAGTTTACTCCACAGCTTCTTTAAAATCTCCAACAATGATAAATTTGTTAGAATATCCGCTAGCAGAACTCCAAGACTCATAACCGGCAGCGCCTTCATACACTACTAGATATAACATCATAACGCTTTCATTAATCTTGCCATTTGCTTTTGTGAACATATCTATAAATGTTTTATCATCAATTTGTGTGATGCAGGTTATGTTTGTACCTTTATCCGTATCCACCACATACTCTTCACTAAGCATACTAGTTTCATTAGCTGTATTTACCAATGTTAGTGTTACAGTTAGTTGATACTTTTCATACTTGTAATCTGCTTCACTTTCGTTATTCGCAGCAATACCATATCTATGCTCTGAATAGCCAACTACCAAACCATAAATAGATGTTACATTAACCAGTTTGTTTTGTTGACCACCATGGTTAACATTGTAAGTATACACCTTGTTGGCAATAAATGTTTCAATAAACACCCTGCCAAACACATTGTTAGTAAATGGCTTAGTTACATCAAAATCTGATGTTGTTACACTGTTAGGTTGATAAGCATTAAACCCGTCTCTATATAGATTATTAAACACTTCAAGAGTTGGTTTGGTTATAGTTGCCTCACCTGTTAAGGCTTTACTCATTGTTGAATAACCATAATCGGCACCCACAATTCCGCCAACAAAATATCCTTTTAATTTTCCACCTGCAAGCGTTGTGTTGTACACGCTTCCTTCAACGTTTCTACCAACCACTCCACCTACGGTTGCAAAATTAACTTTGGTGCAAACATCCACATCTACTGTACAGTTATCTATCAATCCGCCTACGTTAGTACCAACAAGACCGCCGTTTATTTTTGCAAAATTATTAAAGCAATCTTCGGTACTTACTCTTTCACTTTCAACAACTTCGGCAATCACTGAGCAACCTTGTATTATTCCTCGGTTTTCTCCAACCAATCCACCGGATACATATGCTCCTTGATATTTTGCCTTAGCCGGCACAGTGTAGTGAGAATTTTTAATTAATGTAGTTTCGCCAACTAGACCGAACAATGCACCAACATTTTCACCAGCCAAAACTAGTGTTCCGCCAGCGTTAACAGCTCTAATTTGCTGATAGAAATCGATATCTCCCTGTGGTGTTTGAGCACTATAACCATCAACAATTCCTGCAATGCTTCCGGCATACGACACTTCATTAACATTGCCAAATCCTGCAACACCGGTTACATTTTTGCCAAGATACATATTGTACTGCTTGCCTGTTCCGTGCTTGTAACTAGATAGTACGCTAACGTTACTTGTTACACCCACGATTTCCAAATCGCCTACAATAATTCCTGCCAATCCACCAACAGCATTTCGTCCCAATACTAATAAATTGTCATTATCAATATTAATATTGTATAACTTAGCGCTATCCATCGCTCCAGCCAACACGCCTACTGCGTAAGCACTGCTTGCCTTAACCTCGGCAGGTATTAAATTTAGGTTTCTAATATTAGCATATTTTACTTCCTTAAACAATCCTACATAATGTTGACTATCGTCTATTAAATCATCTTGTCCTTGTTCAAGTTTGTATATGGTAAAGTTGCTTATTTCCATATTGTTGCCTTCGATATTTGACATTAAAGTTTTGTTTACGGTTGTAGGGTTACCCACAAATCCTTCAGCTTCAAAGTCAATATCACGCACAATTTGAATTGTTATACCCTCAATTGTATAATTTTTATTTTCATCAAATTGCTTTAACCAGCCTTCATATGTTTCAACGTCGTAGATGTTGTATATGTCATCATATTCGTCATAATTTGAATTAAATCCTGCATTTACAAGCTTTGGTCCTTTGACGGTTTTGGTCCATATACCTTCAGAAGTGATTTCTGCAAATATAAATCCATTCCAAATAGTATTTTCAATATTAATAAGTCGCACAATCTCCAATCCTGGAAGTTTAGGATTATTGTTGCCGTCGGTGATACAGTAACTATTGGTTATTGTTCCAACAGTGCTTGTATCGTATATAAACTTACTATAGAACAAACTATTTTTAGTTTCTACCTTGGAATAGCTGTTAATAATATCGCCCGAACTCTTGTACACAAATCCACCAATGCTGCCTTGTGTATGTATCTTAGCACCATTAATGTAACAGTTGGTTATTGTTCCTGAATTATCTAGTACAAATCCGGCAGTATCACCAACACTTCGTATATTGTCCTCATCTCTAGTAAATTCCACGTAACTTAATGAGATTGTTGCGCCACTAGAGTTGTTTACTACAAATCCAGCAGTTAACACGTCACTTACATAACTTGTAGTTGCCATGTAACTTGATATTCTACCATCAAAGTTGGTTGTGGCAATTTTACCATTGTTAGTGCCCGCTATTCCGCCAACTAGTGCTATAGCATTAATATGTAATGTTACCGTACTATTTGTAATAGCAGCATCCTTTTGTGTTTCAACAGATGTATCACCATTTAGCGCAGTTATACCACCACAATCAATTAATTGAGCCGCAATATTGTTAGCCCTAATTTCCACTTGTCCTGACACTTCCACGTTGGTTATCACGCCTAGGTTAATACCGGCAATTCCACCAAAGTGTACGTTGTTGCCAGGGTGTTCCTCAAATTGTTGATTTAAGTCAATTTCGGCCCACAAATCCATATTATTATCGTTACGATATACAACCCTTAAATTTTGTATAATAGAATTTTCTGCAAGTGTACCAAATAGTCCAATATTGATATCTCCAGTCAAGTAATCGTTACGTAACTGGTCTTCATTAAATGACGCAATTGTAATAGAATATTTTCCACCATTAAATCCGCCAATTGCTACGTTTGAAGGTGTGTAGTTATTTAGCGTAATATTATCGCCTAATTGATAATACTTGCCTTCCAACATATCTTCCAATTCCGCTTGAGTATAGATGGTAATATATTCATCAAACGGAGTGGTCTTTTTAGATACATTAAATCCAAAACTGTTGGAAATATCTGTGCCTGAATCTATGCTTGAATCTATGCTTGGATATCCAGCAGCATATTTAACTGGAAACTCAACATTTAACCTATAGTCATTAATATCCTTACCGCCTGCAATTCTAGGGTCCTTGGCGTGAATTTTAAAGTGGTTGTCTTCATGCTTAATGCTAAAGCCTGTTTCCACCACCTCACCATTAATCACCTGACGGTCAAATGTTTGACTACTATTGTTTATTAGGTCGTGTGCAATATTATTCAAATCGATTAATCTGATTTTCTTAGTTCCATTAGTTCCACCAAATCCTTCATTAAATTCTTTAAGAATATCGTTAATCTTTTCCAAGTCTGCTTTTAACGTGCTATTAATACCCTCAAACGCATTATCTGCCTGTAACTCATATTTAGTATTCCAATATGTGTTACTAATGTTGTTGTAGTATGAAATATCTGTTTTGTCAAAGTAGAATTGAGTAACAAATTCATCATCCCAGTCACCATACAAATCACCTTGCGAACTAGTGTGAGTCATACTTATAGCATGTATTACAAATTTTTGCACTTTAAATTTAATGGTTGCCTCGCAGTACTCGGTTGAACCGTTAAGTGATTTGGAAGCCTTAAATGTTAGATGAATAGTATTTCCTAGTAGACTATCCCATGAGCCTTCGTGTTCCTTATTAAATAATAAAATATATTTACCATATCTATATTCTAATTTTAATATATCATTTAGTCCAGTTACTTCATTTTCGTTGTCGTTATAAATCTTTACTTCCGGAGTTAATGAACCCTCATCAATATTGTGGGTTTGAACGGTAACACCAGCCTCCACACCAACTGCCAAGTTGGTTTCTTTCGCAGCCGAAACCACTATTCTACCAGTTTCTTCGTCTGTAGTAATTTCAGTAGCCGCACTTGTGTCAACCTCTAACGATTGTCCCTTTGGAGGAGTGTATGTCATAATAACTGTTGGATAAGCAATAGCTTCCACATTTAAATGTGTAGTATACACTGCTTGTCCATCACGATATGCAATCATGCTTAGTGTATGGGTTATGTTAGTAATAGCCTTGCTTGGCAATCTTGCTTCTACAAATAGTTGTGATGCTTGTACACTATCATTACCATCGCTTCCAAGTTTGCGCAACTTAATACCATTGTCAACCCATTTATCCATATTGGCAGGAGTTTTGTATGCGCCTGAACTATCTTTATAAACTTGTCGCAATAATATGCGCTCGGTGGTTAAACTATCCACAATTTCAACATAATCAAACACTGCGATATTAGGTGCAATGTCAATACCTATAATATTAATAGAGCCTGGCCTAATAAGTGTGCTTTGATTTAGGTTTTTGTCCCTAATTTTACCATCTGGGTCAAGTTTTACACCGTTTTTGCGATAGTTACGAGCAATCATACTAGACATTGTTTGAGGTTCGATATCAATAAATGTAACCGCTTGTACATTTTGACCATCAAGTTTAACCTTATTGCCATTTTCGTCCTTTAAGTAGATTGTAATCTGCAACTTAAGTGACTTGTTGATATAATGAGATTTGTCGTTTAATTTTAACTTTAACCCAAACTCTTGCAAGTTGTTGGTTAAATCTAAATTATCTATAATATTTCCCGGATAACTTAATGTATATTTAATTGAATCATTACTTAAAGTTGAAATTTTGGTTAAAGTAGTGGTTGCGTTATTAATAATTGCTACAGCGCTTAAATCCAACATTTCAACCACGTTAATGGTTGGATTATTGCCACCTTCGGCACCTAATGGATTATCAACTTGCCAATCACCTATCGCCTCAACATCAATATAAATATCCTTTTGAACTGTATCGGTTGCAATCTTTACATTTAAATTGGTTTCGCTATCTGCAGGCATCATTACAATATGGTTCTTGTTAGCATTAATGGCGCTTGCACCACGCTTAGTAGATATATTAAATGTTGAACTGTATCCCTCCAATATAGGAGACTCTGAGTTAGTTGATGTCCCATTGTCCGCTTTATAATCGGATATAACATATGGCACAGCCTCTACATTAAATGTTTTTTCACAATAATCTTTTACGCTTATTGTTATAGGTGTTCCAAATGGAATACGATATACAAGTTTGGTAAATATTTCATCATGATTTACACACTTATCTTCACACAATGTTCCATTTAGTTCGATATAATCTTTAATGTTTACTTCTGGTTGGGTAGCATTATCATCTGAGCAAGTAATAGTAAGTTGTGTGCCCACACGTGTTGCAGGCTTGTAGTTAAATTCCTTATCAAAATAATTAACTGTAGATTTAACGTTAGGATAAATTATTTTGCTAGAGCCTTTTACTATGCTTAATGGTGTGTCATTGTTGATAACAAAATCGTTGTGCAAACTTGCACTTGTATGCAAGCTAAATGCCTTAACTTTGCTACGTACAATCACTACAAAACTAGCACTTACACTAGGATTAATTATGGATGTCATTGTAATGGTTACTTGACCTTCATTTAATAGCAATAGATATCCATCATCTAACACACGGACAATGCTTGAATCGCTACTCTTTAATGTAACACGTCTAAGCGACTCAGGAACTATCAGTATTTTTTTCTCGTTGATAATGTCATCCATATTAACCTTGTTAAACTCATACGCTGCTTCCAACACATTTTCATCAGCAATATCAGTTAAACCATAGTAGTACAAAATCAAAGCCTTTGCACGATAATCACTTGGATTAGAATTTGTATCTTCTGTATCGATTACACTACCTCTTAAAGTGTATCTAGTAGGATTTCCACTAACATCCTTTTCATATAAAGCATAATCTCCATCTTTTATATAATACTCACCATTATCATCTTGTTTATACCAATTAAGCAATGAATCACTATCCGAATCTGCAATAGTTATAAGTGTAGGAATAGGGTTGATAATGTTTTTGTCTTCTTCATCAACAATGTAAGGTTCGTTATTGTTTTGTCCACCATAAAGCATAAAACCATTGGACGAAGTTGTGCTTTCAGTTCCTGGTCCTTGATAATAACCTTTGTATGTTGTATGTTCCTTACTATCAACACCATTAACAATCCAATATACGTTGTAATAAGGTAGTATAGTATTGTGATTTACAATACCTTCATATGCTGTTGCATCAATCACTCCATAGTAATATGCTGTGTATATGGCTGCAAATGCAAACTTTTGTTGATCTTGTTGATCTATCAAACCTATTAAACCAATTAAACCAGCAACATTACTTGAACCACTAATAGTAACGCTAGCAGCGCTGCTGATAACTGTTGTTATTTCTAGGCTAGTATGCGTTCCATTTGAAGGCGCAGTATCTTCCGAGTTTGCTAAACCTATTAAGCCACCAACATTTGTATCGCCTATAATGTCGTATGTAGTTACATATTCCTTTGATTTGTATCCCCAACCAAAGTTGTTTGCATAGCAATATAGCAAGTCACTATTATTAGCATTACCAATTAAGCCACCAACATTTTCCTGTCCTTCCACACCTTCGCCAGATGTATACATTTCGTAATACACATGTTGATAACTACCGTGGGTATCGTGACCAACTGCTCCGCCAACGTTTGAATTTCCTTTAACCTTGGCAGTAGAATAACTTTCCGTAATCTGGAAGCCTATTTCAGGTTTAGCATCCGCTCCAGTAAATTTAGCATCGCTCACATACAAACCACCTGCGTCACTAACAGTTATTTCTGCCGGCATATCAACATACTTAGATACACTGTTAACAATTACCGTTTTAGCAGCATTTTTACCAATAATACCACCAACGTTATTTACGTTTAATTCTTTAGCATTGTCAATTCCATAAACAGTTCCATCAGTAAGCACATTGGTTACGTTTCCGCCATTATTAAAGCCTATGGCTCCGCCTAATGCGCCATCACCGCTAGAGTTTGTAACTTGTAAGTTGACGTATGCGGTAATACCTTGCTTACCATAGTACATATTGGAATATAATTCACCATTTCTATCATAATTGTATGATGATTGAGCACCTTCTAAACTTCCAGTATTTTGACCTATAATGCCACCTAAAGTTATTGTTGAATTATTATTGCCCTCAACTTTAATATTGGCCTCAACCGCCACCACATCAGTATCGGTAAGATTGATTTTACCATTATTTATTGCCACTAACGAAGCAATTGTATAACTATTTTCACTTTGTCCAACAATCACTTGGCCATCAGCAATAACTGTTACATCCTTAATAGTTCCGCTGTTTTTACCAATTAATGCTATAGAAACGTTGTTGCCATTTTTATTTTCAACGTTTTCGATATAATTGATATCCAAGTTAAAGCTTACATTTTCGATTGTTCCTGTCAAATTAGCAAACACTACAGGGTTATCGTATGTTAACATTATGCCAGCAATTCTAAACCTTGTATCATCATTTTCGTATTGTTTAAAGCTACTAATACTTCCGCTAAAGTCGCCATTAAATGTAACGCCCTGACCATTTAAATTGATATTGGATATCAATGCATAATGGTTTTCGTTAACACCTTCAACAAAGTCATTTTGGATATTTTTAAAATCATTTGAATTAGCAATTAGATATGGGTTGCCCACACTTCCGTCAGACACTATAATATCAATAATCACACAAGGTCTGCCATCAACATAGTGTATATAGTTCTGCGTATCTCTCCAGTCGCTATCCACTCTATCCTTAGCCACTATAATCAACTTTGCCTTGCCTGGGTTAGTTGCAGTTACCAGTCCGTTACTAGAAACAGTTGCAACACCGTTTGATTGCGTTCCCATTGGTGAACATATCAAATATTCCACAATATTAAATGATGCAGGTTTATCATCTTCACCTTTCACCGTTGCGCTAAATTGCTTAGATTCTCCAACCTTTAAATTGATATATGGGCCACCCGATTTAAACACATTTACAGTAGTGTCCAGTTCTACCCTTTTGCTTAAAACAGGTTTTTGGATACTGTATGAACAATACACAGGGATTTCTATGCCAAATTGTTTAATTGTAGCAATTAGCCTTCCTGTTGCCTTTTTGTCGGTTGTATTACGGAAGGTGTAAGTACATGATTTTTCTGCTTGGGATACATCCACAGTTCCGCCAACACTGCTCCACGTAACATCAATATAATTAAACACGTCATCATCACCATTGTTAAGGGATATCGTTAATGTTTCCTTTCCATAAAGTTCCCTAAGGTCATTATTGTAAGTTCCTTCCCCTTCATCAAGTTCATAACTATATTTTTCTATATTAGTTTTGCTAAGCACCGCTTTAGTTACAGGCTTGTAGATATATATAAGTATATTTTTTTGTATTTCATCCTTTTCTTCACTTCTTTGATAGTAATCGTATTTATATACCGAAATAGTGTACCTTAATTGGATAAAATTCTCCTTACCCTCAGCAGCATTAAATGTTCCGTTTAATCCTGTTTTTATGATTTGGTTACCATATTGGTCGATTCCGCACATATTGCTTGTATCATATGATAAATCTCCTATCTCAAACCTTTCAACAGTCACACCAGCATCACCAATAAAGTCCTTGTTTTTATAATCAAACTTTGCAAGGTACTGACTAGACGTAGCCAAAACATAAACATTGTCTCTTCCTACATAATAAGTATTATTATAACTTAGACTCTCCGCTTGCTTATACTCAGAACCATCAAGCACGTAATAACCTTCCCAACTGCTCGGTATTTTATCTAATTTGATTCTTACATACTTGCTATCTAGTACATCCCCCTTAAAGTTAGCCAATGGGATATCCACATCAATATCATCTTCGGTAAGAGGTTTATATATTGTTATATTGCGCTTAACTAATGGTTCTGCCTTGATGTCGCCTCCATCTTGCCTAAACTCAATGATATAATCATCACAAACAACATCAACCGAATCGATTTTTCCTATTAATATAATATCCGAATCTTCTTTTTGGTAATTATATGTTAATTCCTCTTTAAATTCTATTTTAGTAGCATCTTCCCATTTATTTAATACAGCAATACCAAGGTTTGTATCGCATTCACATTGTGACTTATTAATGCATTTATCACAATCCTTACGTCTTATGGTAATATTGATATTTACATTTTGCTTTTCGTCATCATTTAGCGTTTCGTTGTTTAATCCAAAAACGTCAGTGATATAAAATCCATAAAGTGATTTCACATTATTCACATTATTAAGTTCACTATTAGATACAAGCATATCATTAGATAAATAGAATTGCCAATTTGGGTCGGTAGGATTTGCACCAGCAGCATCCCACAAGTTACCACCAGTACCACCAGGAGTTACATGAGTTGGCTGGTAATTAATACTACCAACCGTGCGTTGACGATTAAAGTCAAGTTTTAGTTTGATTTGAGTTTCTTTAAACTTATTATCATTAATAGCGGTATCATAATCTCCGTTATACCAGTTAGATACACTTATTCCAAATCCAATATCCGAATTTAATCCTTTACCCTTGTTAAGATTCCACTTAATGTATATCATATTTCTGCTAGAAAGTGGCTCTGATACAAAATAGTCACTTGTTTCAGATTCGTGATAAAATTTAATTTGGTTACCATCTTTCAATATTGAAATTTGATACAAATTGCCCTTTACACCAACTAAATCATACAGTTCACTCTTGTTCATTTCTTCAGATTGGTAAATATAAGGGCTTTTTCCGTCTTCTATAAATTCTGGATTGATATATAACAAATCCTTATGTATTGTAATCCTATATTGCTTTAAAGCCGACAGCGTGTTAGTGCTTAGCATTTGGAACCTAAATGCTTGACCAACCGAGTTTGAATCATTTAAAGGTGTAAGCGCCTTAAAATTATAATTACTAGTATCAGAATTTTCAATAACAACCCTTTCGCCGTTATTAACCACACTAAACGAAGTTGCTCGCTCTCCAACCGTGCAAGGAATCTTTAACTCAAACGAGTTAATATCTCCAACGCAATCTTTAGGGCTAAACTTAACACTTATATCACCCTCGCCGTAACAAGTAGATGTAGCAATAGCTCTAATTTTGCCAAACTCAACATATTCCAATGTTAAACCTTGAATATTGCTATATGCAGTTATGTCGTACAGGTCATCTAATAACTCATACGAATTTAATCCAATATAAGGATTTTCTTTCGCAGCCTCTTCATCTGGGTTATTTAATTTTAATTCAATCACTGCCGTGCTATACAAATCATAGCCTGAATAACTATCATCTTCACGTCCAGCATCTTCATCAGGGTTACTAATCAGTGCTAATTCATGTAATTTCCCCTTGATGTCTCCATGAGTTTTGCTTGTGACAGCAATATCATCACTATCCAACAAATCGGTTATATACACCGTTACCGTTTCAAATATATGTGGCATCACCGAAGCGCCCAATATTGAAACTGGGTAAATATCTATCCACCCATCAGTAGTACATGTTTTATCTATTAAAATCACGCTCTTAACTGCGTTTTTAATATTATCTTCACCAACCTCTTTCCCGTCCTTATCATACGAAACCACTTTTACACCAGCAGGATTTTCTGAATGCAAATCTTTATCCCAAACAATTGTGTCGGTATAATTTAACGGCTTACAATCCAATAAGTCATTGGTTGGAATTTCGTACACCCTTTCACTTTCATCCTCTTCAAATGTTGGACGTTGCAAAACATACGACTGATTATTAACTTTTACATCTTGTAATTTTTTACCAATGTTAAGAGGGACTTTACAATTTTTACCAGAACCTAGATGAGTAATAATCAACTCGCCACCTTCAACCGGTTGCAATGCACTAATAACAACGTTGCAAGTAGTTCCGCTAGCACTACATGATTCAACCTTTACAACTTCGGTAGGACTAGATGCAACACTAACCGAACCCCATTCCTTTACTCCGGATATATTAAAAGTAACTCCACACTTTGACAACACCGAGTCATCTAACACCAAACTAATTTCGCCATTCTTAACATAATAGTCCTCGGAGCCGTAAACAATATTTCCTAAACTAATATTTAACTTTTTATACTTATTACCACACCCGCAAAAAACAATGCCTGATACAAGCACCAAAAGTGTAGCAATTAATAATGACATCTTTTTCATAAGTACCCCTGTTAATGTTATTATACGTAACTTTAAACTTTTAATAATATTATTATAATAATAAAATTATTATTAGTCAAACCTTTTCACATACTTCACAAACCAAAAACAATTTAAATTATTAAAAAATGTTTAAAAATTATTCCTTAATTATTTCGTAAATATATTATAAAAAATAAAAATGTTAGGTTGAAATATTGAACAGTATAGCGATTTTATGCTTATTTGTAGCATGTTTGACACTTATTGACAATTTAATAATATTTAAGCAATATTTAACCTATTTTAATATTTTAAATTATTTTTTTATTTAATTTTTTATTTTTTTTATTTTATTAATTTAAAGCTAGCACTTGACTAACGTAATGTATATAGTTATAATATATGTTAGGAGATTTATTATGAAAAAACATTTTAAGGTTATTATAATCGTAATATCTATTTTAGCCGTTTGCGGTGTGGGTTTATGGTTTGTATTATCTCGCACAAAGGTTGAACCGCTTGCTCAGGCAGTTAACTCATTTATTGAGCATGAAGAAACTGAGGATTTGCATGAACGTCTTACAACATCTCAATCATTGTATAGCGAGCACTACAACGACACACGTATGAATTCGCTTAAGGAAGTTTTGTTAAAGCTAGACACCTTTGAGCAGGATCTAAATTCATATCTTGTGGTATGTAACGCCAAACCAAAAACCACCAAAAATTTAACCAAATCATACAACAATTTAGCTTCGGCACGTACTAACTTAATCAAGGATTGTGATGAGTATATTGTTAGAATGCGTGGCAACACCTTGGCTGAGGGTCAAACGGTTAAATCCTTGTACAACAGTTTATTTAATAAGGTTGCAAATTACATCTCGCAATACAACGCATGCTTTTTGGATACTTCAAACTTCGTGTTTACATCTGTTGCTCCAAGCAACAACATAAAACTTCAAATGTATAGTTTGTATTCACACGGAGTTAAAAATTTAGTAGGCAACATATCCAATAGTCAGTTTAAAGAACTTACAACTATCAATCGTTTAAATTCATCAATCAGCCTTGATGGTTACAACAACATCAAATTAAAGAGCGGCATTTTAGGTGGTGAATTTAGTTCATTAGCTTTAAACTTTAAAAAACATTTCAACAACGCTGACAAAAATGATTTAATATCCAACTTTAATACATACTACTCATTGACAATAAATTCTGATACCGAAACTTCTAACGAAAAGTTGGCGGTATACTACTTTAGACAAATTGTGGAGGTGTAACAATGAAAAAATTTATATGCATTGTTTTAATTTGCTTACTCTTACCAATAACATCTATTATGTTGGCGGGTTGTAAAAAAGATTCCTATGACCTTAAAACCTTTTATACTACTTATGAAAACATCGTACATAACACGCCTTACCTAACTTTGGTAAACGCTACCGACACATACAACTTTGACACCGCTGTCAGCAAGAAAATTGCCATAAATTACGATAAGGCAACCAATCTAAAAGCAGCAACTTCGTCAGGTTCGTATAAATACATCAACACACTATACCATCAACTTTTAGATGACACGCTTGCACCAGTTTATTTCTTTGGTCAAAAAATCGCATCAAGTGACCGCTTAAGCAAAAACCAAACCAAACAATTATTTGAACAACTTTATTCTTTGGAGCACGAGTATCAGGAACTGGATTACTATATTGGAATATTAAATAGTTCGCTATCTGCAACATCTAACACCACAATCAATATGTCACATCTCAAAAAAGTATTGTTGCAATACGAAAAACTACTTACTGCAGCCGGAAATCTATCCTCTACTGTATCCAACATCTATTTTAACACAATACTATCTTTGACCGAGTTTGATTATTCTAACAAAAAGGCAAATGAACTTACATTTGCTGACCTAACCAAAATATCAATCAACACACGTGCCAAAATGTATTACTTCAAATCTGTTTACGCAAACGTTTATCATCAAATGTTTATCAAAAACAGCACTATTTCAAATGAAATAATATCTTCTAGCAGCACTCAATTGCCTTCATACAAGCCACACACATATATGGCTAGCGTAAAGTCTTTAAAAAGTAGAGATTATAGCACTTTAATTAATATGAGTTCTACAATGGAAAAAATCCATACCTACTCTGTATCTCTATTTAATATACATCAAACATTTGAGGCCGCTTATGCCGAGTTTAATTTAGCAACCAGCAAAGTTTCGTATTCAAACTTAAGCTCAAAAAGTTCAAGTGAAGAAAAATCCTATGGAAAAATCATTGAACGCTTTGCTTACGGCATCTCAGTCGACAGTTATGAAGTTTTGAAAAATTTAGCAACATTACTATATTATTAAGGAGAAATTATGGACTACAAAAAATTAGCGGATTTACTTTATCCTAATACAACTAAAACAATTCAAGATTATTTAAATATTTATCAACCTCGCAACCTACCCGAAGGCGCTGAAGTTACACGTTTTGCACCAAGCCCTACTGGATATTTGCACTTTGGAAATTTCTATGGTGCCACAATAGACAAAATGATTGCCAGCTATTCTAATGGAATTTTCTATATGCGTCTTGAGGATACAGACCAAAAGCGTTTGGTTGAAAATGCTGATAAAGTAGCGCTATCAATTTTAGAGAAATTTGAAAGACAACCAGATGAAGGATATCTGCTAAATGGACAAACTGGAAATTATGGACCTTACAAGCAAAGCGAACGTGTAGAGATTTATAACACATTTGCAAAGTACCTTGTAAGTATAGGTCGTGCATATCCATGCTTCTGTAAAAAGCGTGAGAATAAAGATGAGATATTAAAAGAACGTACCGAACAATTACAAACTACAAACACAATGCAAATTAAAGACTCTTGTAGAGATTTAACACTTGAGCAAATTATCGAACATTTAAACAATGGTGATGAATGGGCTTTACGTTTTAAATCTTTAGGAAGTGATGGCGAAACCTTTAAATACATTGACGTAGCCAAGGGAGAACGTGTTATTCCTAAAAACACTATGGACTATGTTATAGTAAAAAGCAATGGCATACCCGTTTACCACTTAGCACACGTGGTTGATGACATACTAATGCACACCACAACAGTTGTACGTGGCAGCGAATGGTTAGGAACTCTACCATTACACGTGGAAATGTTTGAAGCCGTTGGATTTAAACCACCAAAATATTTGCATAACTCCTTAATTATGATTAAGGACAAGGTTACAGGAAATGCTCGTAAAATTTCTAAACGTTTTGACCCTGAAGCAGATATGAGATTCTATTTAACCAGCGGTTACCCTGTGGAAGCAGTTAATCGTTATGTAATGAACTTAATTAACAGCGAATATGAGCCTTGGGCACTAGCAAACCCAGATGCACCACTAAGTGATTATCCATTTAATCCTAAAAATTTAACCACATCAGACCCAATGTTTGATATTGTTAAGTTAAATGATATTTCAAAAACCGTTATTTCAAAATATACAACTGAGCAAGTGCTAGATAATATACTAACTTGGGCAAAAGAATATGCGCCAAAGGATTACGATATTATTATAAATAATAAGGAAGCATTTAAATCAGTGTTGTCTATTGACCGTGAATGTGAACGCCCTCGTAAGGACATAACCAAATTTGATGAAGTTGTATCACTTTATGATTACATTTTGCCAGACTTCAAGGTTGGCAACACAATTGACTTTGGCACAGTAAACAAGGCATATTTAAAAGAATTTTTGATTGACTACACTGATAATTACACTGAAGCGCCTGACAATAGCACTTGGTTTAACGATATCAAGCAATGCGCTTTAAAGCACAACTTTGCCGATATGAAGGACTACAAAAAGAATCCTGAATTATATGCAGGCAATGTGGCAGATGCGGTTAAGTTTGTACGTTTTGCAATCACAGGCCGCACCAATACGCCTGAGTTGTTTACAATAATGAGAACTGTTTCAAAATCTAAATGCATTGAACGTTTAAATGCTTTTATAAAAGCAAATTTCTAATACATACAAAAAAATGGAGATAAGCACTTTATCTCTATTTTTTAGACTTAAATCTCATTTTCCCCGCCTAACAATTACCCTATTTTAGCAAACATTATAACAAAGTTATACATTTTTTTTCAAAAACAGTATTGACATTGCGCTAGATTACTGATATAATATGATAAATTTAAAAACATTTAGGAGGTTTTTATGAGTAAAATGAAGAAAGCAACCAAAGGTAGCACACCTTTAAAAGTTTCAATCGCCGCTGTTTGTTTGCTAGTATCTATTGGATTCTCTGTGCTCATAAGCAATAGCAACAAAACAACTTCTCAAGAGAATTCTACCGGCACACCAGGGATTAAGGATAAAGTTTCAGCTAGCGATTTGGGAACAGACTCTAAACCTTTATATAAAGTAGAAGATACATCTGCTGCTACAGAACACGTAACTTCTGAAACCGAGCAAAATGTTTCTGCAAACTCTTTATACGGCTCACTTATAGCAGATTTAACAAATAAAGCTCAGGAGTATTGCGCAGAACATAGAGCTAGTTTGTCAAAAATGCAATTTATTGGCGTAAGTAACGTTAAAGTTGAAGGAAACGAGGTTGCCGTAAAGGGCGAATTTAAAAATGGTGAACAATTTGGCAACTGCATATTCACTATGCAAAACGAAAATCCAGATTTGGAAATCTTTAATATTAGTGGCACTGAAATTGATACCGAAGATTTTGTAGAAGCTGTTCGTGAAATATTAAATGACTCAGCAACATCATTTGCTTTAGATGCAAGACAACGCCTTATTAACTTTGATGAAATCAACAAGTCAGCAGTTGCTCAAAAAGTTGTGGAAGGATTATCCGCAGAAGAATCAGCTAATTTAACTGAAAATGTGGACTCAGCATCTTTCTCACTATTATTAAATAGCCGTGAGAAAAACGAAGATGGATTTAAATACACATACACTGTTGTAATCTACACCGAAAATTATGTTTATGCTTCAACATTCTCATTCAATTCCGCAGATACGCTTAGCAGCACGGATTTAAAAAATAGAATTAAGGACCATGTTACAGCTAGCGATACAGTATGTGAAAATTCGGCAGCCAAAGCAACAGATGACTTTGAAAAATTATTGCACGACCTAAAAAGTCAAAAAACTACAAAAGCCAACATTGAAGAATCTGAACAAGTTGTAAGCCGTTATTAATAATTATTTAAAAAAATTAAAAAACTATAACATTGCCTTGTTATAGTTTTTTTTATTGAATTTTTATTAAATTAAAATATGTTTTTTGCAATTATAGATATATTTTTTTATTATTTTTATAATTATTTTATATAACTAATTCATATATTTAATTACACATTTAAATTACAACGCAAACCCACCATCAACAGTAACGACCTGCCCTGTAATAAATGTAGCATTATCGCTAGCCAAAAAGTATACCGCATCTGCTACATCTTGCGGAGTTCCTAACCTGTTAAGTGGTGTTTGATTTTTTAATTCCTTTTTATCTTCATCACTATAGTCCAACAACATATCAGTATCAATCACTCCAGGACACACACAATTTACACATATTCCGCTTGGAGCAAGTTCCTTAGCCAGCGCCATAGTGAATGCAATAACCGCACCCTTACTAGCACTATAAATAGTTTCCATACTAGCACCAACCTTACCCCAAATTGATGAAATGTTAACAATCTTACCAGCCTTTTCACTGACCATACTTGGAACAACCGCCCTAGAGCAGTTAATTACACCAAACGTGTTCACTCCAAACACTCGTGCTATTTCATCAGTGGTTGTAAGTTGAAATAATTTAGATAGCGCCACACCCGCATTATTGACCAACACATCAATTTTGCCAAACTTTTTTAAAGCCTTAGCCACCATTTCATTCACTTCACTTTCCACCGAAACGTCTGCCTTAATCAATAAGCATTGCACACCTATATCATCAATATACCTTGCAATAGTTTTAGCCTTAGCTTCACTTGTATTGTAATTTAATACAACATTATATCCTTCACGTGCAAACTTTAAAGCAATCTCCTTACCTATCCCACGTGACGCACCTGTAATCAAAACTGTTTTCA
This sequence comes from Candidatus Onthoplasma sp., assembly GCA_045126575.1. Classification (GTDB taxonomy): domain Bacteria; phylum Bacillota; class Clostridia; order Christensenellales; family UBA1242; genus Onthoplasma. The sequence continues at coordinate 33,442 of JBGVOQ010000023.1, forward strand.
TAAATTTTTCTACTCCTTTGTTATTTCACCCAATTTTTCAAATATTGGAACATTATTTTTATACCCTTTAGGATTTAATGGTGATGGGTGATATATCGGCAACAATAAATATTTCTTACCACCGAGTTCAATATCAAACACTTTACCGACCACATCTGAAAATTTATTCAACTTATAATCCAACAATACTTGCGTTGGCGCCAGCCCCATTGTAACAATAATATCACAAGGCAAATCCCTTAATTGCCTTGCCAAGATTGGTAAACATTTACTAGAGCACTTAGGTAATGTTTTCCTATCGTCAATAATACATTTACAACATTCGGTAAAATATATATCGCTTATACTCAAACCTATAATATTTAACAACTTTTCAAGAACCCTGCCACTTGCCTGCAGTTTGCCTGCAGTGTTATAAAAAGCTTTATGCGATTGAATCCAGCCATCTTTTGCAGGGCTTTCGCCAATAACCACAAATCTTGTAGTCCCAATTTGAATATTATCATCCACAAGTTTTGGCAAATCTCCACATAATTTACATTTAATTATATCTTGCTTTACATCATTCATATAATTATTATATCAAAACTTACCATTTTTTTCAAGTATAATCAACATATTTACACTCCTGATTTAACTGCTATACTTATCATATTTAATAGAACCATAGCATATAAATAACTAGGAGAATTATATGGAAGAGAATAAATCTAATAATACCAAGCCAGTCCTTGAGCATAATTTAACACTAACCAACCGAAAACACCTAACCATTACAGGAGTTGACAAGGTTGTTAGTGTAAAGCCAGAACTTTTGCAAATCAAATCTACCGCCGGCGACATTGCAATATCTGGGCAAAACATTGAAGTTACAAAACTTGACGTGGAACAACATACGATTACCCTAACAGGAAAATTTGATAACATTAAATACTTTGAAAATACTAAAACTCCACTATTAAAGAAGATTTTTAAATGATATTTTTCAGCATAAATCAATTATATTCTTTTTGTTTAATTTTGTTTTGCGGAATACTTTGTGGGCTTATTTATAGTATTTTTTGTGTATTTTTAATTAAAAATCACCAAAATAAATTAATTAATTTTATTTTTAAATTTATTTTTAGTATTTTTATCGGTATTTTATTAATATTTTCCATAAATATTTTTTATTTTGGGCAGTTTAATCCAATTGTTATTTTATCATTTTTTATTGGATTAATATGGAGTATAAAAACTCTTGGATTTTTGCTTGATTTTTTCGAAACAAAAGTTTATTATATTTATAACAAGTCGTTTAAGTATATAAAGTTTTGTTTTGTGAGGAAAAATGAATCAATCAAGGACTAAATCTAAAGTAACATTAATAGCACTATCCGCAATCGCAATAGTGTTTTTGCTTTTGGTGGTATCCATTGTTGAAATAGTTTGCGTGTACAAGTACAAAAAGCAAATCGCCAAGCAGGAACAACAAATTACGGAACTTCAAAACGCCAAGGATTTTTACGAAGATAAGCTTTATGATTTGGGCTACACTGATGACGATTTGATTTTTGAGGAGGAATAATGATTATTACAGTTAGCGGTAAGCCTTGCACAGGCAAAAGCACAATGGCAGAAATCTTTTGCAAAAAATACAACTTTGACAGAGTATATGCGGGAGCAATATTTAAGGCGCACGCTCGTGAACTAGGTATTGATATAACAGACCTTTGCAAAAGTGAACAAATGTGTGAAATTGACAAACGTGTAGATAAGGATTTAGAAAAACTATATCACGCACGTTTAAATGATGACCTGCTAGTTGAAAGCCGCACTTCTTGGAGTTTTATGCCAAAAGCATTTAACGTGTTTATCAACATCCCTGACCAAGTTATGGCTGAAAGATTATTCAACTCAGACCGTCCAGAAAATGAGCGTGGAAAAAATTTGGAAGAAGCTCTAACAAAGGTAACCGAGCGTTATAACGCAGACGTGTCACGATATAAAATGTTATACAATATTGATTGCGACAATCTTGATAATTACACTTTTGTAATCGACAACTCAAATCTCACTCCAGAACAAACCGCTGACAAGATATATGAAGAATATTTAAAATTTTTAAACAAGGCTTAAGATTTAAACAATATCAATTCATTAGAACAATCATAATATTCTTATGGTTGTTTTTTTGTTATTATTACAAAAAATTATATTTATTAATATAATATACTTGTTATTTTAGTTTACAAAAAGTTGATTATTTGGTATTATAGGGTCAAGAGTAATTTGCTCAGAAAGGGAGACATTATGGGATTATTTTCATACTTGTTCGGCTCTGATAACAGCCGAAACTTAAAAAAGGTAAACAAAATTGTTGACAAAATTGAAGAAAAGTCTGATTTTTACAAAGCCTTAAGTGACAACGAACTTCAAGGTATGACCGCTAAATTTAAGGAAAGATTATCTAATGGCGAAACATTGGACGATATTTTGCCAGACGCTTTTGCTGTTGTGCGTGAAGCCAGCACACGTGTATTTGGCAAACGTCATTTCCGTGTACAATTAATTGGCGGTGTTGTTTTACACCAAGGCCGTATTGCCGAAATGCGTACAGGTGAAGGTAAAACTTTGACCGCAACACTTCCAGCATACTTAAATGCTCTATCAGGCAACAATGTACACGTTGTAACCGTTAACGAATATTTGGCACAATATCAAGCTGAACTCATGGGCAAGTTGTACAAGTTTTTAGGCCTTACTATCGGTGTATCACTTAGTGGTCAGTCTGCTGAGGCTAAGCAAAAAGCATACGCTTGCGATATCACCTACTCTACTAATAACGAGTTAGGCTTTGACTACTTGCGTGATAATATGCAACCAGATAAAAAATACAAGGTTCAACGTGGCCACACTTTCTGTATCGTGGACGAGGTGGACTCAATTTTAATTGATGAAGCACGTACTCCTCTTATCATTTCAGGTAGTGGCGACAAAACAAGTGACTTGTATGTAAAAGCCGACAGTTTTGTGCGTAGATTAAATGAAGGTGACTATGAAATTGATATCAAACAAAAACAAATCCGTTTAACCGAAGATGGTGTTACACGTGCCGAAAAATATTTTGGAATTGAAAATTTATCCGACATTTCAGCACTTGAACTTAACCATCATATAAACAATGCGTTGCGTGCACACTTTATTATGAAACGTGATAGCAACTACATTGTAAAAGATGATGAAGTGTTGATTGTTGACGAATTTACCGGACGTTTGATGCAAGGTAGACGTTATAGCGATGGTTTGCACCAAGCAATCGAAGCTAAGGAACATGTTAAAATTAAAAATGAAAACAAAACTCTGGCAACCATCACATTCCAAAACTACTTCAAACTTTATTCAAAACTTAGCGGTATGACTGGTACTGCAAAAACTGAGGAAATTGAATTTAACAAAATTTACAACCTAGACGTTGTAACAATCCCTACCAATAAGCCAGTACAAAGAATTGATGAAAATGATATGATTTTCTACACCGAAGACGCTAAATACAAGGCTATCGTTGAAGAAATTCAAGAAAAATACAAATCAGGTCAACCAATCCTTGTAGGTACTGCATCAGTTGACAAGAGTGAGCGCATTAGCCGCGAAATTTCCAAACTCGGAATCCCTCACAACGTGCTTAATGCTAAAAATCACGAACGTGAAAGTTTGATTATTGCCCAAGCAGGTCGTGTCGGAGCAGTTACTATTGCTACCAATATGGCAGGTCGTGGTACAGATATTTTACTTGGCGGTAATGCAGAATATCTTGCTAAAGCAAAACTTACTCAAGAAGGAATTTCTAACGAAGTTATCGACAAAATCACCGCATATAACGTAGAATTAACAGATGAAGAAAAACAAATTAAAGAACAATATAACAAAGTTTTGGCAGACTATGAAAAAGAAACTGCTGAAGAACGTGAAAAAGTGTTGGCTCTTGGAGGTCTTCACATATTAGGTACTGAGCGCCACGAATCACGCCGTATTGATAACCAATTACGTGGTCGTGCTGGACGTCAAGGTGACCCAGGCTCATCAATATTCTTTATATCTCTTGAAGATGAACTTCCTCAACGTTTTGGCGAAGACCGTATGAAAAATTTATTCTCTATAATCTTTAGAGGAAATGAAGATATGCCTATCCAAATGGGTATGCTTACCAAGTTCTTTGAACGTGCACAAAAGAAAACCGAAGGTGTGAACTTTGGTATACGTAAACAAGTGCTTGAATATGATGATGTATTAAACAAGCAACGTACAATCATCTACAACGAACGTGACAAAGTGTTGGAAGGCGAAGATGTACATGCTCAAGTTATTGAAATGTTGCATGATTATATCAACTCTATCTGTATGGACTACATTGATGATACAAAACCTAGTTACGAATGGGATTTGGAAACTCTTAACAAGGCGCTTGAAGATAAATTATTTGAAAAGGGCGCAAATATTGTAACCAAGGAACTTGTTGACGATTGTGATGTGAACCAAGCAAGTGCAAAAGTGTATGAAAAAGCCCTTGAATTGTACGAAGGTAAAGTTAACGAAATTAAGAAGATTGGTATTGATTTTTCACAAATCGAACGTGCAATTATGTTGCGTGTAGTTGATAAATTCTGGATGGACCACATTGATGCAATGAACACTTTACGTAACGAAATTGGTGTATTGTCATATGGTCAAAAAGACCCTATTATCGCATACAAAAATGAAGGTTTTGATATGTTTGATAATATGATTGAACAAATTCGTGAATATACTGCATCTACATTATTTAGAATGAAGATTCGTATCGATATCAAAGTGCCTCAACGTGCACCAATCCCTACTAGCAATCAACCACAACCAGCGGCAGCACCTAATGCTAAAGGTCCATTTGTGCCAGGCAATGTTAGCAAAACACCTGCTAAGGCAGAAACAAAAGTAGACCGCAATGCACCATGCCCTTGTGGAAGCGGTAAGAAGTATAAAAACTGTTGCGGAAAAGATGCTTAACAACTAAAAATGGGTGGAAAATTTCCACTCATTTTTTACGCCCTTTTGTTTGACAAAACCTTAGTTGTTTGATATTATGTGTTTGAGGAAAAATTTATGAGCAAATTGTACTTTAGATATGGCGTTATGGGTAGCAGCAAAACTGCCGAAGCCTTGATGTGTCGCTTTAATTACATTCAAAAAGGATTTAATGTTCTTCTTTTAAAGCCAAGTATTGATAATAGATTTCAGGAAGACAATCCACAAGTAATCTCACGTATTGGAATTAAGGCTGATTGCATAAAATTTGATAAAAATCAAGATTTAATCAAATTGTTTAGTACTGAAAATTTAAAGCAAAAAATTGATGTTGTAATCGTTGACGAGTGTCAGTTTTGCTCCGCAATTCAAATTGAGCAACTAAGACGAATTGCCTATGATGTTAATGTGCTTTGCTATGGACTACTTACCAACTTTAAAACTGAACTATTTGAAGGAAGCAAGCGCCTAGTTGAAATTGCCGATAGTTTGCAGGAAGTTAAAAGTGTATGCAAATGCGGACGTAAGGCAAGTGTAAACGCCCGTCTAATAAATGGACAAATTACAACTAGCGGAGCCGAAGTTATGATTGGAGCCGAAGAGTGTTATGAAAGTATGTGCTACCTATGTTTTAGAAAGCAACTATCAAAACAAAAAACGAGTGATTAAGTTCACTCATTTTTTTAACCTATTTACTTCTATTCATTGTAATATTTATGCGGTAATATCCTTGAGGTTGGTGGCAAAGCGGGCACTCCACCGGCGCACATTTACCAGTTTGAACGGTGCCACATTCGTCACACTTAAAGCAACCTTCACCCTCACAACATTTATACAATGTTTTACCTTTTAATTCTTCATGTAATTGTGTTAAAATCTTTTCATGCCCCTTTTCTACATCAGCTACCATTGTAAACAATTTAGCCACATCTTTATATCCTTCCTCTTGCGCAATTTTAGCAAACTCAGGATAAATATTTTCACCAGACGAATGCTCGTTTTCACTTTCAAGTTTTAACAAGTCAACCAACTCTCCTGAGCGGAACGGATATCCTGCACATATATCAATATTTTGCACATTGTCGCCGCCATACTTTGTAATCATTTGAAAAAATTGTTTGGCATGCGCCATTTCGTTATGAGCCAATGTTCTAATTAACGCACTCATATAGGTGTAGCCATCTTGCATTGCGGTTTGCGACATAAATTGATATCTTGCACCTTCCTGACATTCAGCAGCAAATGAGCGCGCTAAGTTTTCTTTTGTTTTACTTTGTTGAAAATCTACCATAATTCCTCCTACGTATTATTATTTACAAATAAATCAAAATTAAACCTTTAAAATCATTTTATTTAATTTAAATAATTATTTAAAAATTAAATTACTACATTAAATTAATTTAATAATATTTATTTATGTACTAATAAACATCTTATTTGTAGTATTTTATTACATTTTCACAAATTAATTATTTTTTAATTGTTTTTATTTATTTTTTTATATCCAAATCTATAATTATTTATTTTTCTATAATTTAAAAACAATTTAACAATTTCGCATAATGGTATTATGGATATTGACGCAATAGCCACCATTATCCATTGATGAATATTTAAGAATTCTAATTCAAAAATAGTATAGAATACTGGACAAACAGCTATTAATAAACTAATGCCTAACGACACCAAAAAGCATATATTAAAAGTTTTATTGTCTAGTAAGTTTTTGCCCAAAATGCTTTGATTGGTTTTACAATTAATACTGTGCAACAATTGCATAAATACTATTACAAAAAACACCATTGTTGTAGCCACGTTAGGACTAAAGTTGGCGATGGCATATAAATACACACCCACCACTATAACCATCTGTATAATCGACTGGTAAATTATACTAATACCTACATCTTGCCCAAACAAACCGCTATTGCTTTTGCGAGGCGGCTGACGCATAATTTCTGGCTCAACCAGTTCCTTACCTAGCGCAAATGCTGGCAAACTGTCACTAACAAGGTTTATAAACAACATTTGTGACGGCAATAGGAAACTGTATTGCGGAAAGAATATTAATCCAAAAAACATTCCAAACACTTCTACCGAGTTGGTTGATATTAAATACTGCAGCGCCTTTTGAATGTTGTTGTATACCTTTCTGCCCTCCTCGACCGCCACAATGATGCTAGCAAAATTATCATCAGTAATTAGCATATCGCTTACACTTTTAACAATATCTGTACCACTCATTCCCATTCCAACGCCAATGTCGGCAATCTTTAGGCTTGGAGCATCATTAACGCCATCGCCTGTCATTGCAACAATCTTTTTTAGGCTCTTATACGCTTTTACAATCTTCACCTTATGCTCAGGGCTAACACGTGCAAATACTGTGTACCTTTGAACATTATCTGCAAATTCCTTATCTGTCATTTTTTCAATCTCGTCGCCGGTAAGCACCTGATTAATATTTGTTGCTATACCCAAATCTTTTGCAATTGCAAAAGCTGTACGTTTATGGTCGCCGGTTATCATAATAGGCTTTAAACCCGCCTTAAAGCATTTACTAATTGCGCCTTTTACTTCCTTTCGAGGAGTATCCATCATTCCGCACAGTCCAACAAAAACTAAATCTTCCTCCAAATTGTGCGTTTGGTCAAGTGAATTGTGTTTTTTATAGCAAAAGGCCAAAACTCTCAAAGCCCTATCGGCAAGCGTGTTGTTAATCTCATTTAATCTTATTTTCATATTGTCGGTTAGTGGTATAATTTCGCCGTTGATATCTATATATTTACATATTTTAATCACCCTATCAAAAGCACCTTTGGTATAACTAAGTATTTGATTATCTACAATATTTAATGTTGTCATCATTTTGCGAGTGGAATCAAATGCGATTTCCTGAACTCGCCTTACCTTGCTTACATTGGTATTTATAGCATATTCATATATTGCCTTTTCGGTAGGCTCGCCCACAACGTTGTTTTTTTCGTCAATATATGCATTATTACAGCATATCATACAATTTAGCATTTGACGATTTATTTGAGATGCATTTTCGTAATATCTGTTGTTGCAAAACGCACTTACAACTGTCATTTTATTTTGCGTTAATGTTCCTGTTTTGTCTGTACATATAATCTCACAACTTCCCAAAGTTTCTACCGCGCTAAGTTGTTTGATTATTACTTTACGCTTTGAAAGCTGCTGCACACCCATAGCCATAATTAATGTAATTACAGCCGGCAAACTTTCTGGTATAGCTGCAACGGCTAGAGCAACCGAAATCATTAATGCGCTTACAAACCCACCATCTTTGACAATAAACATTTGAATAAAAAAAACAATCACACAAACGCTTAGTACCGACCATGTTATAAATTTACCAATACGCTCAATGCTTTTTTGTAATGGTGTAATTTCTTTTTTTGTGTTAAATAATAGGTGTGCAATCTTCCCTATCTCGGTGCTAGCGCCCACAGCCGTTACCACACCGCAGCCCTTTCCCGCAGTTACCACACTTCCAGAGTATACCATATTACGCCTTTCGGCAAGGGCTATATTTGTTTTACATACAAATGAGTGGTCCTTATTGGCAGATACAGACTCGCCTGTTAACTTACTTTCATCACACTTTAAATTGTTGCTATCAATTAATCTAATATCTGCAGGTATAATATCACCCGCTTCAATATATACAATATCGCCAACCACTATGTCCTGCGTTGGTATTAATTGGATTACTCCATAACGCCTAACTTTAGCCGAAGTTTTTTCACTTCTGCGTAATTCTGCGATACACGCTTCGGCCTTGTCCTCCTGCACCACTCCAACAATCGAGTTTACTATAACAATAAATAAAATTACCAAACCTTCAAAAAGTTCGCTAGTTTGCCTGTGCATAATAGCAATGCTAATCGAAATAATGGCGGAAACAAGAAGTATTAGAACCATTATATTTTTAAATTGAGCCAAAAATCTAATCAATAGACTTTTGCGCTTTTTCTCTGCAATAGCGTTTATTCCATACCTATCTCTATTCCTCGAAACCTGTTCGATAGTCAATCCATTTTGTGATGTGTTAAATTTATCCAACAGTTCCTTAATACCTAACTTGTACATAATTACCCCTAATTAAATGTATAAATTTTGTATACACTTTAGAACCATTGATACACAACAAAATCAAAACCTTTAATTTAAAATTACTATCAACAGCAAAATATTATAAACATTTTAAATAAAGCGATAATTTTTAAACAAAATTTAAAAAAAGGGTTGACAAAACCATCTATATGGCATATAATATAAATGTATGCAGTTGCATATACATCGTATTATATCGCGGGATAGAGCAGTTCGGCAGCTCGTCGGGCCCATAACCCGAAGGTCGCTGGTTCAAATCCGGCTCCCGCAACCAATATTATTAATATATGAACCACAAGAAATCTTATTTAAAAAGAAAATAATTCTAGTGTTCGTAAAAATACCAGAGTATTAATCTCTGGTATTTTTATTTCCAAACGTTATTAATTAGTCTATTTCATAAAATCCATCATCACTTGCTATTCCAAAACAACTATGACAAACATATTTTTCTTCCGTTGTAACTTTTTGTCCATTATTTAAGGTTATCAACCTAGTAATACAAGGAAATATCATGCAATGCGTAACCATCAAAATGGCAGCATTCGGATTTTGTTTATGTATCATAGTAATTAGATTGCTAATTTTACGTGCATTTTTAAAATCTAAATTATTTAAAGGTTCATCAATAATAAATAACTTTGCATCTTTACGTACTGCAACTGCGGAGATGATAGATAACATTCTTTGTTGTCCTCCACTTAATTTAGAAGGTATAGATTTTTCATAAAACAAAGGCTTACCGTTAGCGTCGTAAATTCTTAATTTATATTCATCAAATATATTTTTAATATCTTGTTTAGTAAGCTTAGTAGATGAATAAAACTCTGCACTATCCATCATAACATCAAAACCATTAACTTTTTCCCAATATTTATATAGTCATCTGCTTGAGGCACATATGCCACTTGCGACCTAAACTGTTGAAGTTCGCTATTTGACATTTCGAGAATATTCTTTCCTCCGCAATATGATATGATTCCAATTACAGTCTTAATTGTATCATCTTTTTTGACTGCTACTACAACACTCATATTTATCCTCCATTTTTTTAATACGACATTATTTTAGTAGCATTCGATACACTATTTATGTATCATTAAAATTTTTTGTATCTCAATTATAAAAATTTCATATTGATAAAATTGATGATAACTATATGATTTATGTTGATTTTGGTGATAATTCAGATAAAAAAGTTGATTTTGATGACTATACTAAGGATATCGAAAACATACTAGAAAATAGGCATAAAGTCAATTGTTATTATGTTGACAGGGATGAGCAACCCAATTGGTCTGAGTTGAACACATTATTCAATTCGGATTTTTATTTACTTTATTAATATTATTAAAAAAGCCATTATGATATTAACAGCTTTTTTTTGTGCATAAAACGTAAATTCTACTCGCTTTTCGTATATTTATTTTTTTAAAATTCTCATCCAATAAGTATATCTGCTTAAATCCCACACTCTTTAATTCTTTATATATCTTTTTTGTAGAATATTCATATTGAGTCATTTCATATTCATTTTTTATAAATAATCCCTCATCATTTTTTGAATATGTTATTGTTTTAAATTGGATTTTACCATCTAATATTGGATTATTGATAGCCACTTCATCACATTCCTCCGTTTCGGTAAAAATCACTCTTCCGCCTTTTTTAAATTTGTTTATTGTATTAAAATCAAACAAAAACCATCCATTATTTTTAAGGTGATTATATACAGCATTAAACATATTTTTTAACTTTAAAAATGGGAATAACTCATTTATAGCATTATAATTACATGAAACAGCATTAAACTTTTTATTTAAGTTAAAATCTGTCATATCTCCATAAATAAATTTAATGTTAGGTTTATTTATATATGCTTGTGCATATTCTATCATATTTTTTGAACAATCTATTCCCACTGCCTCTTGTATATTTAAAGGCTCTACTATCTTATCCAAAAAAGAACCTGTCCCGCTAGCCAAATCTAGCCAACTATGAACTTTAATACCTTTACTATTAAAAAATGATATCACATGTTTTGCACGTTTTATTGCAAATCTACCATTAAATAGGTGATAATATTTCACATAATCACCCTTATCATAAAAACCATGCATCTATTATCACTCCCTTTTATATTGTGTCGGGATAGCCTTTTTCCCATGGGAAATACACCCAATCATCTTTATGTACTTCATACACATACTTTACAGGTATATCATCATATTCAAATACTGTATCTTCAATATAATTTTCATCAATAACTAATGAATAAATAGCAAGAACATTTTTATTTTTATGTTTTAATAATTGTACAGCTTGATTAATACTTTTACCCTTATAAATTATATCTTCAAATATAATATAATTATCGTACGACATATCAAACTCTCCACTTAATAAAAATGCTTCCCCGTAATCCGCTCTTTCATCAGATTTATTCATTTGAACTTGCAATGAAGATACATTTCTTAACCCTGAAAAATGAGAAACTCCTGTCATAAAAGGCAATCCACCTCTTGCAATCCCTAACAAACATAAATTTTTCATATCTTTATATTGCTCCAAATCTTTTGAAGCGACCTTTAATGCTTTTCTATATTTATTTAAATCTATAACTGCCGTATTATCAATTGAAATTAGTTGTTCTTCTGTTAAATTTTTTATCATAACTCTACCTTTTAAAATTGTAAATTATATCACCAATATATGTTTTAATATTCCCACCACATAAACTTGATTTAAATTGATATACCCCATAATCCTTATTTGATATATCGTTTTTATCACAATATACTCCTCCACATAAAAAGTAATCAATATCTTTGCTATTTATACAATATAACATTCTTCCCCAGTGCAACATATTATTTACTTTTTTATCATTATACATACTATCGCTAACAGAGTATATACATTCCAAAACTCTATTATATGCATAATCTATACTCATAGCAACAACCTCGTCTTCAATACTAGTTTTGTTAAATCTTAAACATTTGCTATCCATATTTGATAAAAAATCTTTAAAATATTGTTTATCGTGTATTGAAAGGTTTTTCCTTTGCATTGTTTTTACATATAGTTCATAAAATTTATCCAAATCAAAATTATTAACATCCTCTATTTCTACGCTTTTTAAACCATATATATTGGCCTTTTTTATATTCTTTCTACAACTCTTTGACATTTGCGCCAGCATTTGTTTTTCGTTGTCAGATTTTATAAATATTTCATTTGGTGGCAACATTGTTTTTGTTGGATTATTTATAATTTCACAGCCTAGAGTTTTCAAATATTCCTCACACTTATTTGAAATTAATGGATTACAAATAATCTTTGTGGCATTATATTGTTTAGCAATCTCTTCGGTTTTAATTAAAAAATCTTTAAAATATTGAATGTCTCCTTCATCAAAAATTGGACCTCTTGGACAATACAATTTACATTTGCCATTATCGCTTTTACGCAAAAACACACTGGCGGAAAGTTTTGTATTGCCATCGCTATCATTGATTTGAATTAAAAATTTTTCATCTTTTTTATTATTAAAAAAATGTATACTTTGCTGATATCTAGTATGCGATAAATTTAATATAAAATTTTCATGAATTACTTTATTACACATTTTGTTTTTTCTAACCTATATATCAATTTTTTATATTTAATTTCTCTTTTTCTTACTTTGTTGATATAATATTTTAATACATTATCTTTAAAATACTTAGTATTATAAGTCAGCATTTCATTAAAAATTTCCATTCTTAATTTTAAAAACTCTAAATCTTTTTTTATATACTTAATCATTAATTTCGAAACATAATCATAATTTTTAATTATTGCTTTGGCTCTCAATTTTTCATTCAATAAATCCTTAGGTGCTGTCACTCCATTAACATTTTTAACATAATTATATCCAATAAAATTTATATTCGCTATTTTATTTGCTTTACAAAGTATATAATCATTTAATAAATCTTCATGTATATGGTAGTCTAAAAACTTAAATTTATTTTGTTTAATAAAATTTGTTTTATAGCAGTATAACCATAATGGACCAAACTCACATTCGTTTTCATTAAAAATTTTCAATGCTTCCTTAGGTGTTAATGGAGGCATTTCTCCTAACATATATTTATTTAATTCTTTATCTGATGTTTTTAAGTATTCTATTCTATTGGCGTTAAATCTTATAACATCTACATCTTGTAAATCTGTTTGTATGCGACTTGTTAAACAATCGATTAATTTCTTATTAAAATAGTCATCACTATCTAAAAATAAAATATAATCACCTGTCACATTCTTTAATCCAATATTTCTTAACTTACCAATTCCACCAGTTTTGTTTATAAAATATTTTATATCAAGATTTTTAAATTCTTTAATAATGTTTAATGAGTTGTCAGTAGATCCATTATCTATTAAAATCACTTCAATATTGTTATAATTTTGCTCTACAACACTTTGTAAGCACTTATGCAATGTTTTTTCAGAATTTAAAAATGGTATTATTATACTAAATTTCATAAACCCTCTTTTTAATTTATATTTTGTAATAAATCCACAATTTCATTTAATGTTTTTTCACGATCAATTGCTGTATCATAATATAAAAACCCATATTTTTCACATTGTTGTTTTATATTTATACTTCTATCTATTAACTTTTGGCAAGTTTTTAACATTTGCTCATCTGTATATTTTAATGTCCAATCACCATATGACTGTGTTTCTTTTATATTCGCAAGCATTTCTTCCTTAGTTACATTAGACATACCCAAAAAGATAACTATCAAGTCATCTACTTTGGAAAATTTAGAAATTGTTTCAGGAGAAAGTTGAAATCCGTTAATAGCAACTTTAATGTTGCCATATTTTCTATCTTTATCACAACATTTTAACATCTCATAAGCAAATGGTGCAAAATTCTTATCTAAATCTTCCTTTTTCTTTTCACTAATTCCTAATTCTGGAAATATTTTAGTAAAACTATGTACTATTGTATCAAGTTCAAATACACTATAACCTAATTTATGATATAACATTTGAGCCAATGTGGATTTCCCTGCTCGTGACACTCCGCCTATATATACATTTTTCATTTATTCCTCCAATTGTTTGAGAATAAACTCTCCAACTTTTTCCATATTACTTTCATTTTGTTTTACTATATATGTCTGCTTATTAATTAGTTCATTAAATATATCGTTTTTAATATTTTTATTCCTAATAGAAACATTTATTTTGTAGAAATCATTATCATAATTTTCCTGACTAGAATAATCTATAAAGTTATTAAATTTGTTACTGTCTAATATTTCCATCTTTTGATTGTTATTTGCAACAATGCAACAATATTTGGAATTAGGAGTATATTGAGGAATTACAATTATTTTAAGTTCTGAACATATATTACCAATATTTACATTATTTAGACTTATTAAATCCTGTGGGCTCATATATATTCGGTCCTCTGCGACCCTTATATATCCCTCAGATTTTAATGAGTCGTATTTTTTATTCTTCTCTAATTCCAACCATTTTCTACTTCGCCTAATACCTATAAATTGAGGTGATGGCAAAAATTCAAGTCTATTATCGTTCTTGTCAACTATCAAAAAATCATTTGTAATAAAGTTAAATCCAAAATCTAATAAATTTAACATTGTCACTGTTTTTCCACAATTAGCATTACCTACAATTATTACTGCATTGTTATCTTTTTCAACACATGAGCAATGCAATAATAAAGCTCCTTTTAATTGATACAATCTTATAAACAAATTAGTTATGAAATTTCTTGCTATTTTCTTCTTAGCTTCTTTATCATAACTATCTAAAAAAAATACTTTACAAGAATTATTCTCGTTGTTCACACTAAATTGAGGATGATAATCCATATATGGTATATTTAAAGTAAATAATTGGTCAATATAATTTTCTGTTTGTTTGCAAAACTCTACCGAATAGTCATAATCCTCGCCGATAGGACTTATCGACACCATTCCCTTAAATCTCTTTTTAATTGTATCTATAAGATATGTTGGAGATTTTAGTCTTATTTTCAGTTCTCCATACTTTATTACAACTTGTTCGAAGTAATCATCTTCTGTTAAATTTATTTCATATTCTAAATCTTGTAATATTTGATTAAAAACATCTTCTCTATTTTTAGATGTATCATAATATTTCATATTGTTATTTTTACAAAATTGAATAATACGATTATTATCTTTATATAGATTATTAGCATAATTCATTAAATCTTCATCGGACAATTTATATGTCCAGTCATATTCTTTATCGAATTTTCGCATTTTATCAAAATATTGTTTAGGAGAATCTAAATTTTCTGCCAAAATCACAATGATAAAATTGTCTTTATTAGAATATAAATCATTAATATCGTAATATGCACCCTCTACGCAATAAAAAATATCTCTTTTTTTGTTGTTAGATTTGTTTATTGTATTTATGTATTCCCATAAAAATGGTTTAAGGTTATTTACCACCACACCATCTGCTCGGTTATGATTAATGTCAAGTTGCGGTATGGCCCTACTAAATGCCGATACAAAAGAGTCTAACGCTATAACATTATAATTAAACTTTTTATTTAATAATTTAGATAACGTCGTTTTTCCACTTCTACTAGAACCATATAATAATATATTCTTTTTCATTAATATCTCCTTCTTCGAATAGGTAATAGTGGATGTGATTTTTTCTTTAACTCTCTATATATTTGCTGTACATTTTTATATGCACAACGATATAAAAAATCTTTTTCATATTTTTCAACACTATTCTCTGCCATATCCAAAAATTTCATAGCTATTTGATATCTTGAATTATATCTTAATTTCAAATGTTCGGGTTCTTCACGTTGCATTATAGAGTCTTTATGAATTCGATAATTATAAAAAGGTTGTTCTATTAAACAAAAATTATCAACCAATAACAACATTCTTGTCACCCAATCTTCATCTTCATGCAATATCCCTTCTTCAAAATATAGATTGTTATTTTCTATAATCTCTCTTTTTACAATAAATCTCCAAACAGTAAATATTAAACGAACTCTATAAAAGTATTCCAATACTTGTGATTTTTGTTTATTGTTAATATATCTCTTATTTAAATTCTCGGTATAACATCCATGTAAATTCTCATCTTCTTTAATAGTGTTAAACATGCCAACAAACGCTTCAATATTAGGTTTTCGTATAAGTTTTTTAGCAACTGTTTCTAATATCCAATTTTCTATATAATCATCACTATCCAAAAATACTATATAGTCGCCAGTTGCCTTATTTAATCCTATATTTCTAGCAACAGAGACTCCTTGATGGTCAGATTGTATTAGATTTATTTTATTATTTTTAAAACTATTTATCATCTCAATTGTTTTATCTGATGAACCATCATCAACAATTATTATCTCATAATTTGTATAACTTTGATTTAAAACACTTTGTATTGTTTTTTTAATAAACTTTTCAACATTATATGCTGGAATTATTATTGAAAATTTAATATTTTTTCTCATATAATTCTCCTTATAATTGGTCTTTATATTCCGCTTGTTCCATTAATGTGTAATACATTTCCTTACACAATCTATAAGTTTTTCTTAATATATGTGTTTTTCTATAATCGGTAAATTGTTCCGAGAATTTTAAAAGATTTTTAGCAATCTCTAATTTTGAAATATAATTAAAATTTGTTGGATTTGTTGTTATTGAATTCTTTCTTTTTCTATACGTAATAAATGGTATATCAATACATTGGAACGAATTACAATATAATAATATTTTAGTTATCCACTCTTCATCTTCGTGTATAACTTTTTCATTGAAGAATATTTTACTGTCTTCTATAATCTTTCTCTTTATTACAAATCTCCAAACTGCCATAATAAATCTTAATTGATATAAATAATCTAAAACTTCTTCTTGTGACCTACCAATTATTTTAGTTTTATCAATATTTTCGCAAGATAATTTTTTTATCCCCTTTTCAGCGATACATTTAAACTCGCCTATTATACAATCTGTATTTGATTTTATTACATTACTTAAAGAACATAAAAGCCCTTTCTCCATCTTGTCATCACCATCAAGAAATACAATATATTCACCTTTTGCCCTTTTTAATGCAATATTTCTTGCATGCGAAACACCCTTGTGTTTTTTACAAATCAATTTTAACTTGCTATTAAATTCTTTTTTCCAAGATTTTATTTTTTTTAGTGTTAAATCTGTTGAACCATCATCAACACATATAATCTCAAAATCATTAAAATTTTGTGATTTTACAGATTTTAATGTATCATCTATATATTTCTCACAATTATAACACGGAATAATTACTGAAAAAAGTTTATTATTCATTAATCCTCCTTTATATATTCAATAACATATTTTGCTAACTCTTCTTCATAATTTTTAAATGAGTGTTTTGCATTTGCTATTATCTTATATTTTAGATTTAAATTATAGTGTTGTAATCGTTTCATGGCTAGTTCTGCCGATAAATTTGAATAACTTAACCCTTGGTCATATTCTCCAATAATTGCAAAAATTGGTATATCTATTAATTTAAACATACCAAAATCACAATCTTCTGTTAAATAGGGAAGATTATTAATATCTTTACGTGAAAATAAGTCCTTATATGTTCTTCCACAAATTTCGCAATAACCAAACAATTTTTGTGTAAGAAGTTCGTCTCCTTTATTAGATATTATATTTTCTTCGGCTTCTGCCATCATATTATTATCCACTTGAACACTAATATCTTGTGGGCAAATTAAAATTAATTTTTTAATATTTGGATATTGTTTTACATTTAATAAACTAACTAATCTATTACATGCCAAACTTGCACCTACTAAATATATTTTTTTGAAACCTTTATTAATAATATACTCAACCCATTCCATCATATCTTTAATAGTTTCATCATAGTCTTCGTAAGCACCACCCCTTAATACAAGTTTAGTTTCTCCATCCGCAAGTTTTTGCTTTAATCCCTTAACCTTATAACTTGCTTGTGTATTTCCGAACAAGAAACTTAATCCACTATTAATAACTTCATCGGCAATGGCACAAAACATATTATCACAAGTCCCACCTAAACCAGCAAAACATACAACACACGAATCTTTATTATTTTCATAATAATATCCTTTCAATTCAATACCATCTCTTTGCAATATTTTTATTTTATAATCATCTTTAATAAACATTATTTATCTCCTTTGTTCTTGAATTTATAAATTCTTCTATTATTTCATCCAACTCTTGTTCTTTCCCTTTAAACAGATGTTTTGCATTGTCAATTATATAAAATTTACCATTCTTACAATTTCTTACCATACTATTAAAATATTTTAAAATAATCTCCTCAGTTTCATTTCTAATAGCATAATCCAATCTCCCCATAACAAACAAAATTCTAGCATCTATTAATTGTAAGTCTTTAAGTTTCTCTATATTGGTTTTATATGAAAGAGTATTAAATATATTATTAAGACTAACATCTAAATAAGTTATACTGCTTATGTCCATATAACCTAAAAACTTTTTGCTTAATATTTTGTTGGGACAGCCTTGTTTAACATTATCAATCGCTTCCTGCTCCAACCCTTCATGAACTGAACTGGTACGAACTTCCACAAAATCTTGTGGTGCCAACAATATTAATTCTGAAACCATACTATTAGCCTTTTGATTATGTTGTAGATAATACGTCAACTTACTAGCCGAACCACATAATCCCACTGCTACTACATTTTTATATCCTTCATTGTTTAAAAATTTAAAAAAGCAGTCAAAATCAACAATACTTTTATATAATCTAGAATTTGTTGCTCCAATATATTCTTTTTGAACTTCACCATTATTCAAATGCTTAACAGTCTCCATTTTATCGTAGCTATCCTTAAATTGACCAAATAAAAATCCATACCCATTTTTTTGAGCAATGTCAGAAAGTAGCTCTCCAATATTCCCATATCCGCCACCGAAACCTGGGCAATACATTATTACAGTATCTGAGTTTTGAGCAGGCAGATATCTAGCAGTTAACTCTATATAATCGCCGTTTATTAATTTTATATCTTTTAAAGAATGCTTATCCATAATCTCTATTATTATAACATATAAATTTTAATAGTGCAAGTATTGACAATATTTTTAATAAGTGCTACTATATAGTTATGAAATTTATAAGTTTTATAATTCCAATATATAATGGCGAAAAGTATATTGATAGATGCTTAAATTCCATATTCCATCAGTGTCGTGATAATGATATTGAGATTATATTAATTAATGATGCTTCGACAGATAATACCTACAATATTTGCTGTCAATATGCCAATAGATATAATAATATAATCATATTAAACAATCCTGAAAATTGTGGGGTGTCATATTCTAGGAATATAGGAATTGAAAATGCTAGTGGAAAATATATATTCTTTTTAGATATAGATGATTTTTTAACAGAAAATAGTTTGAATATCATGCTAAAAGCAATACAAACAAATAATGATTTAATTTGTTTTTCTATCTTTTCAAACAAAAAAAATAATCTACATAAATATAATCTTCCTTTACTAGAAAGTTTATCTCAAAATGATTTGTTTCAAAAAAATCTTTCAGTTTTGTTTGATGTCACAGTTTCCACCTGGATAAAAAATAAGTTGTATAAAACATCTATAATAAAACACAACCATATCAAATTTAATACTAATATGAGCTATTCCGAGGATGTGATTTTCAATTTGTCGTTTTTCCCCTTTGCCATCACTTATTATTTTAAAGATTTTCCAATACTTGTTTATGATAGAGATGTTGAAAACTCCTTGTCCAGACAATATGAACATAATTTAATTAGCCAGTTTTTTATACAAAGAAAATATTTTGATAAATTTTTTAATGATAATAATATTCCAATAGACAAATATTATTATTTGGATTGTGTTGGACTATTGACATATTGTGTTTATAAGGTTATAAATAGTCAATCCAGCAAAGAAAATAAAATTGATGAATTGAAAATTTTGTTAAAAAACAATCCTATTCATTTATTGCCTTATTTTAATCTTGATGATAAAGAAGAATTATCAATTTTTAACTTTATCAATACACAAGATTTCAGTATTTTAATCAAGGAGTAATTTATGCAAATTTTTTTAATACGACATGGCGAAAGTCTTAAAAATGCAGGGAAATGCGATTTGGAAGATTGGAAAGTTCCTTTAACAAATAAAGGAGAAAATCAAGCACTACAAACAGGACAAACTTTATTAAATTATTGTAAAACTCATAACATTTCATTAGACAACTCTGTAATTATTTCTAGTCCTTATATTCGAGCTAAACAAACCGCTAATAATATTAATAAATATTTAAATTTACCTGTATTAATCAATTATTCTATTTCCGAATATCAACATTATGACCATGTTACTGCCTCAATTTCTAAACTAGAAGAGTACAATAAAGAACTATCAAATTCTTGTACATTATTGAAAAACTTTATAGACAATCAAGTAGATGAAAATCAAAATGAAAATAATGTTGAAATAGTATTACGTGCAAAATCTGTAATTGAAAACCTTTCAAATCTTCCATATGATAATGTTTTTATCGTTTCTCACAAAGGTTTTATAAAAGCATTTATTACCGCTTTTAATAATAAGGATTATTCTGCATACTTTGAACATCATATTGTAGAAAATTGTTCAGTTAAACTTTTTGACCTTCATAATAAAATATTTAAAGAAAACGGAAATATCGAATTAAAATTTTAATTTGTTAAAAAACATCTTATTATAGATAAAAATTAAGCATTGCGATTGGTGTTCATTTTAGGTCCCGGTCAGTCAACCATCAAAAAGGCCCTTATTTATAGGTTTTTTTTATTTTCCATTTCCTACACTCAACTCACCCAAATCCCCCATTTCTACAAATTTTCTACAAATCCTACTGCAAAACAACTTGAATATCGTATATTATTGTATTGTTACGAATGCTTACTTATTGTATCTTATTATTGAAATAACTTATAAATCTATTATTGTAAATCTTCAAAAAAATGGCACACCTTGTTCGGATTTGGATTTTCGTATGATACAATTCTCCAAAAGATTGAATGTCATCAATCTTAATTAATACAAGGAGAATCATTATGAACAATATTATTAATCCAAAAGTAATTCCTAAAGATAAAAATATAACTACTTGCAAAAAATCGTGCGAGGTGCTATAATGGGAATGTGTAAACCTAGTGGCGGAGTAAAACGTGTTGTTGGAAGAATTGGAGATTTAGAACGTGAAGGAACTCCCAATTCAAGAGTAGATATGTATAATGAAAAAGGCATATTAATACAACAACGATGGTATGGTCCAGATGGACATGCAGTTTGGGACAGAGATTGGAAACATGGCGGAGTTCATACATTCCCGCATGACCACTCTTGGGATTGGACAAATATAGAACACCCTGATAGACCTCCTTATGAGGGTCTAAATGGTGAAAAAATAAATAAACACTATTATTAAAAGGAGACAATTATGGGAAATAAAAATATATATGAGCCAATATTTGAAAAATCTTGTGCAGTATGTAGTAATAAGTATATGGCAGATATCTATGGGCAAGGGAAATGCAGTCATTGTGGTTGGAGAAATGGTGATACGATTGAAGAAAATAAAAACAGTGTCGTATATCCCAATTTAATTTCATTAAATAAAGCAAAACAACTTTATAAAGAAGGAAAATCATTTGCACCTAATTTAGATGAATTTATTGAAGCTCTATTTTGTTATAGCGAAGTTCAATTTGAATATAATGGCATTTATTATGGTGTTGAAATAAATAGAAATAATGAAAAAATTAGTATAATAATGTATGATATCCCTTCAAATACAACTCAACAATTTAAAACAAAAGAAGAATTTAAAAATAATGCAAAAATTGGAAATCAATATTTAAAAGATATATGGAACGAAACAACTGATAGATATTGGTTACAATAAAAACATTTTGGAGAAAATATGCAAGATAAGGTAAATGAATTAAACAATTTATATATACCCATATTAAAAGAAATAGAAAATATAAGACAATTCCTAGGAAGCAAATGTATTGATCATTCTTTAGGATTTTACAATCGTAACTCAATAAAAATCAACGATAAAATAACAAGTGAAATTTATCCTATTCCAGTTATCTTTTGCAAACTAAACAATATTAATATTGATATTGCACTTGACCTTGTAAGCAACGAAAAATATATAGGTTTTATTAGATTTACTTTTAGTAAAGAAGATTTGCTGTGCTTCAATTTTAATCTTTTAAGCGATTTTTATTTTGAACTTTATTCATATAGTTATATTAACACTAATTTTGATTTTGAAAATATTGAACAAGAACTAATTAAAATACAAAAATCAAAAGAAACACAATTTAAAATAAAAATTAGCATTTCCAATACAAATCAAATTAAGGATATTATAAATAGATTGTTTAATAACCGACCAAAATCTTTCTCAATGACATCTTTTACTTGTGATTGCAAAAATAATATATCTATTGAAAGTTATGATGGTTGTTGTCCAATCTGCGGAAAAGAAAGTCCTGGAAAAAGAATATTCCCAAAAACATGCTCAGTTTGTAACGAAAGTTTTTTAGTCGACCAATTTGGACAAGGAGAATGCCCTAACTGTAATTGGTATACTGATACATTAAGTGAAAAAAGTCCCAATGATGTTATATACCCTAATTTAGTCTCTCTAAATAAAGCAAAGCAATTATATAATGAAGGGAAACCATTTAGACCCGATTTAAATGATTTCCTTGAAGGATTTGATATGTATGGTGAAATGCAATTTATTTACAAAAATATTGATTGTGAACTTTTTAGAAGTAATAATGAAGGCGGAATATCTTTTTACTATGAAGAAGGTAATGAGATTTTATTTAAAAATAAAGAAGATTTTATTCAGAATGCTAAAATTGGAAACGAATACGTAAGAGATATATGGCACTTAGTCGAAAACCCTAGTTATATGTAAAATTAATATTTTAAGGAGAATTTATGAAAACAAGTGAACAATTAAGTTCGCTTTTTTCACATATAGACAATGAGTCTAATTATGAAGAAGAAAAGCGAATAAAGAAACTAAAAATAACACGAAACGAATTTAAAACAGTAGGCAAATATGGTATGCCTCTCATTAAAAAACAAGATATTGATTTAGATAAAGTAAATTTATGGAATTACACTAAAACTAAAAATAATGATGCTGAACATAAAGATAAAACTATACATTTTTTTACTTATGATTGGCACTTTGATAATGTTTATGAAAAGCCAGAAGTGGCGTTAGAGAAATTAGACCAATATTATGCCCTACTCACACCAGAATTTAGCACATATAACGATATGCCACTAGCAAGGCAAATAGATAGCGTATTTAAAAGTAGATGGTGTGGAGCATACTGGCAAAAGCAAGGTTTTATCGTAATACCAACAATCTTTTGGAGTTCTGATGATAGTTTTGAATTTTGTTTTGATGGTATTGAACAAGGCTCAGTAGTTGCAATATCAACTTATATGCGAGAAAGTTATAAAGAACAATTTATGGCGGGATATAATAAGATGTTAGAAATAATCAAACCTTCAGCAATTATATGTTATGGCACCCCTTTTAAAGAAATGAAAGGCAATATAAAAGCAGTTGACCCATTTAATAGAACTGAGTTAATTAAAAAGATTGGACTAGCGGAGTTTACAAAAAAATATCTCGCTGGCGAGTTGTATCCTGAAATTTAGGAGGAATAATATTATATTTTTAACTCTTACGAGTTAATTGCATTTATAAAGGAGAAATTATGAAAAATTATAAATTAACTATTGATTTACTTCCTAAAGGTGCTTGGGGAAATGATTTTAGCAAAACACTTTCCAAAAAAGATTGGGACATACTTAGAAATAAATGTTATGAACGAGCAAATCATAAATGTGCAATTTGTGGATATGCTAGTGATGAACTTGACGCACACGAAGTTTGGAATTTTAATGTAGAAAATAAAACTCAAACATTGGTTGATATTCTTGCCCTTTGTAGTAGGTGTCATGGTGTAAAACATATAAGAAATTCATATAGATTGGGTTATGGCGAAGATGCCAAAACTCATTTTATGAAAGTTAATAACGCTAGCGAACTTGACTTTATTGCCCACCTAACCGAAGCGGAAATGAAATACGAAGAACAAAACAAAGTTTATAGATGGAATATAGTTGCCGACCTTAGTAAATTTGGCAGTAAAGATATTGAATTTAAACAAAGTTATATCCCTATGATTGCAAATCCTTATGAAAATATTGACTTTAACACAGTAAACTATGCTAACACTAAAAATCTTTTTATAATATCTAAAGCAGAAAACACCACTCTAATTGGAACACCAAAAGTAACTGAGATTAATGTTGACAACTATCAAGGAATAATAACTATAAAATCATTATTCACAAACAAAATTGAATGGTTTTTAGACGGGACTAAAATTAAAACTAAATACAATCTAGCAGGATTATTTAAAACTGAATTTTCAGTTAAAAACTTAACAGGCAAACAATTATACTTTAAACTAACAAATTCAAATGGCGAATTGATTTCTAAACCTTTTGACTTATATTAGAGTTCTATTTACTTTGCAAATGCTCAACCAAACAAAAAATCAGCATATAAAGTGAAATTTATTTTATATGCTGATTTTTTATACCCTATAACTATTGAATGTGTCTATTTCATTATTATCGAACATTATGCCAATAGTTTCGGCTGACTTTAATATTGTGTTTAATTTAACATTATCTATTGAATTCCCTCTTAGTGACACGGCTGTAAATGAATTGGAATATGCTACATTAGAGTTTAGTGCACAACTATATACTGTTTTACATATTGGCAAATCAATTTCAGTTTCCAAACCCATAACAGTCTCGGCATCATCTACAATAACCGCCACCTTGTTACCTAGTTCCACTAAACGCTTAGCATAGTTTGCTCCAAGCAATATTATATTTTGCTGATGTTTTGGTTTAGCATTTATTGGAGTGCAAAATTTAATAACCTTATAACTATTATCAATATATGGGACTGCTGAATATTTAGGATTTAAGTATACAATATAGTCAAACATATCTTCCAACTCATTAACAATTTGAGGCAAGATTTTTTGTTTTTGACAAGTTTGGTTTAAATATAGGAACATATTGTCACCCTTATATAAATCAAACTTATTTATAACCGCTTGCATAAATTCGCCCGCAGCATGCAAACTTTCCGTTTTGGTTTGTTTTAAGTTATTAAACCATGGGCGATTGTTATCCCAATTAGCACATGAAATCTTGTTTATGGCAAATAATGAAGTAAGCACCATACACCCTTTATCTTCCTTGCACGTACAAACCAATTCATCACCATTGCGCAATCTATATTTTTGCACATAACACTGCGGAACATACACTATTGATAGTTCTGAGTTGCAATCACAACTACGTATAAAACTAAACTCCTCCATCGTGACTTGCAAATACCCTTTAAAAGTTTTAATAACCTTACTGTATTCTGCGCCATTACTATTTGGTTCAGCTAAAATGCAATTAGCAAATATATCGCCACCACTATAAGACACCATCTCGCTATCATCAATGCTATTAATAAATTTTTGACCAACAAACTTAGATAAGTCCACGGTTTTGTGATTATCGCTATCAAGTGGCTTATAGTTGTATATGCCTAAGTCAGCGCCTGTTGCACGTCCCTTAATAGCACCCTCAACCATTAATGAATATAAATCTCCCTTATCAACATATTCCACAATATCCACAAGGCCACTAATATTGTTAGTGTCAATATTTTTTATTATATCAATATCTCTATCCGTAAGCTTGGTTTTAAATGAGGTGTCGCCTATTGGAAACATGTAAAAACTCAACCTAATATAATTAGGAACAGCAAGTTTATATTTTTTTAACCTTTTTAACTTACAAATTTTTAACATATACATATCCAAAATTCAACTATCTATCCAATAGTATACAACACAACGCATTAAAAGTAAATATCTTTTCGACAAATTTATACAAATTTATACATCATCACAACTAAATTAACGTATGCAATTATCACAATTTCTAACACTATATGTACCATTAAATGTTATTTCACGTGTAGGTATTATTATATACTTAAATACCATCAACACTTAACTATCTATCAATACAAATTATCTGTGATAAAATTTACATATTGTAAATTATAATAACGGTGAAAATATTTTTACTAGTATGTATACAAATTTAGAAATCAATCTACGTTTTGGCGTGTTGTTGCTGGTTTGTTCGGACTTATTCATGGTATCAATAAAGTCTTGTTTCATATCCAATACAACATTATCATTGTAAATCCAAACACCATTTTCAAAATTGTGTGCTAAACTTCGATAATCCAAATTCATTGTTCCAATAATAGCATATTCATCATCTGCAATATACGATTTAGCATGTATAAATCCTGGAGTGTATTCATAGATTTTAACACCAGATTTAGCCAACTGTTGACAAACGCTTTTAGTCATACCAAATATTATTTTTTTGTCAGGAATGTGTGGAATTATAACCCTTACATCAACGCCTCTAATTGCCGTATTTTCAATTGCACGCATAAGTTCGTTGTCCACAATTAAATATGGTGTGGTTATATACACATACTTTTTTGCCTGATTTAGTAGGTTTAAAATTGCCATTTTAGAAACCGAAAAATCATTTAACGGCCTTGGCGCATCTCCAAATGGGATAATATAATTATCCGTTTGTGTGCTTGAAGCTGAAATATAATACTTATCAAAATCGATATTTAATTCCTTGGAGTAATTTAACGAATAGTCCATAAAGAACAACTTTGTCAGTTCATTTACAGCCTCTCCTTCAATTTGAATTCCAGTATCCTTCCAATGACCAAACCTTGCAACTTTGTTTATATATTCATCTGCAAGATTTATTCCGCCAGTGAAACCAACCTTACCGTCAATAACCAAAATCTTTCTGTGGCTACGGTTATTAAATTCGCCACTTGCCTGACCTTTAAGTTTTGAAAATATTACGGTCTGTATATTAAACTTTTTAGTTAATTTCCTATAATAATTCCCTGGCAAAGTACCCATGCAACCAATATCATCATAAATCAATTTAACTTCAACACCGCTTTGTGCTTTTTGTTTTAAAACGTCCAATATAGAATTCCAAAACTCCCCATCTTCAATAATAAAATATTCAAAGAAGATAAAGTTTTTAGCCTTTTTAATTTCGTTCAATATTGCCTCGTGCATTTGCTCGCCTGTGCTAAAATATTTAAGCTTGGAATTTCTATATAAATGTGAGTCAGCGGTTTTACACAAAGATTTGGCTTGTGTCGAAATTAAACTGTTTGTCTCCATAAGTTGATTAAAATTTCCCTCATCAGAATACGAATAACTTGTTTTTACCTTTTCCAATCGCCTAATAGCCTTGGCAGGAAGTTTTCGCTTGTAGAATATTAGATAAATCATTAGTCCAACAAGCGGAATCATTACAACAACAAACAGCCACACCAGTTTGTAGTCTGGATTGTTATTGGAAATCATTATTGATACAATCACAGCTATTTCGGTTAAAATAAGCGCAGAATAAAAATATGGTACATAAATTGCCAGCACTACAACAATGCCAATTATGGACAAAACTTCCAATATAGTTATAAGGATTGCAATAATATATCGTGTAGGGATATAGTTGATTTCCTTATCCACCAATTTGCCTTTGTGATAAATTTTAATATTCTTTTTCATACGTACACCTCTATCAAAATTTAACCTTCTTTATCTTTTGCATTTTTTAAAGCATTTAATCTCTTGTTCGATTTAATAACCATTAATACACCTAGCACTAGTATAATTGCACTAACACCTGCTCCAGTCAAAGCATTTGCAAACCCTAAGTTATGCTCGGGCGAAAAAGCCTGAAACATTGCAACTTGTAACATTATGAATGAAATTAATGCACTTGCTAAATTTATGTTTCGTATATTTTCGATATACAAATCATCTTGTTTTCTTGCCTTAAAAATGTTAAATATTGCTAACGTTAATTTGTAAAATGTAAATGCTGCAACTGCATAAATTAAAATACCCGCATATTCAAAATAATGATTTGCTTTATAAATCAAAACAATAACTCCGGAAAATACGATTGTCATAATAACAAACATAATACCGCTAAATCTTAATGCTCTTGCCTGCTTTACTTCGGAGCCATATTTACGTTTTGAATAAAACACATTACCCTTCATAAATGCAAGAACCATATAGTAGGCTGTGATTGTAAAGTACCACGCCGTTTTACTCATTATAGCCATAACTAAAATCAATGAAATATATGCCATGTTTATAATAAACGAAATCACGGCAAAAACAACCGTTCTGTAGCCATAATCCTCAAGCACCTTATTGGTAAATTTATGGCTTTGTAAAAATCTAATTGTATTATTCTTTATTTTAGGAGCAAATATCACCATTGTATACACAAAGTACGTAAGCGCCAATGCTGCTAAAACATATAATAAATAATGTAATAATGTTTGCTTTGGGACAAGGATAACCAAAACTAAAGTACCGGCCGTTATTAGCGCAAAAAATACATAGAATAATGCAAGCCATATTCCATGTGGCGTTTTAATTTTGCTCCAAATGTTTTTAAAAAAATTCATACCACCACCTTTATACTATTATAACATATAATTATTATAAACTTATCATCAAATCTCAATTATTTTAATTATAAAACACATATTCATCAAAAAGTTCAATTATTTTAATTATAAGATATACATTCATCAAGATGCTCAACACAAAAGCACAAACACATCTATTTAAACAATATAATAAAGCCCAGCCTATTGGCTGAGCCTATCATTTGGTGGAGCAAGCATCCTCTATGTCGAAATTTTTATAAATTCATCAAATATTGTTGACATTGTTTTTTTTATACTATATACTCACAATAAGGAGGGTTAATATGAAATCAGAGTTTACAGGCGGACTGCTTGGTCTAATAGGTATTAATATTTTATCTTTTATTATAATTATTTTTACTTTAGGACTAGGTATTCCTTGGACAACATGTATATCGCAAAGATGGTATGCAAAACACACAATTATTGATGGCCAACAACTATATTTTGATGGAAAGGCTGTTCAACTTTTTGGTAATTATATTAAATGGCTTTTGCTTACAATAATAACCTTAGGCATATATTCATTCTGGTTAGGAATAAAAATGCATAAATGGGTTGTTCTACACACTCATCATTCATCAAATGTTGCATAAATATAAAAAGAACACTTAATAGTGTTCTTTTTTCTAAATCGTGGGTGCGATTTAGCTTTGGATTGGTGGAGCAAGCATCGTCTATGTCGAAATTCCTTACGATATAAATTGTTGCTTAAAGCAATTAAAATCCTTTAACAATCTTTCATCAAGATATTGCAATGCTTGTGTTTTTATTCCTTCTGGAATTCCATAATATGCTTCTGCAATAGCACCAATTATGGCACATAATGTATCAGAATCACCACCAATAGATATTCCCGTTCTTATAGCATCTTCAAAATCATTACTTATCAAAAAACAATAAATTGCTTGTGGTACTGTTTCTTGACAGGTTTCATTAAACCTATAATTTTCTTTTAAATCATTATAGTCGTAATCCAAACTATAATAATTGTTCTCTATATAATCTTTAATTTCTTCTTTACTATATTTATGTAATGCCAGCCATATTGCAATAGCAGTTGATTCTGCACCTTTTATCCCTTCTGGATGATTGTGAGATACACTTGTTACTTTATATACTAATTCTTTTAATTCATCAATAGAATGTGAATAATACGCAACAGGACTAACACTCATTGCCGAACCATTACCATAAGAATTATAGGGTTTTGGATTTTTAGTAATCAACCAAGTCCCAAAAGAATTGCCATAACTCATATTAGGATATATCTTTCCATACTCTTGCTTAAATTTAATTATATAATCAGATAATTTTTTATATTTGCCCTTACATTTTTCCAATGCTCTAAATGTAGCAAAAGTCATCACACTATCATCTGTAAAAAAACATCTTGGATATGTTGAAAAGAATGGGAAATCTTTTGTTCTTATATTATCAAATTCGTATATTGAACCAACAATATCCCCAATAACAGCACCTAACATAACTCTAAATACCTTTTAATTACACTTTCAAGTGTTCCATCATCTATACACCTTGCTATTAAACCATCACAAAAGCGTTCGCCTCTAAAAATTCTTGTTGTATATGTCTTTAATTCATCTTTTGTTAAATCTTTTATATTCTTATTTTGTATTAGTTTAAAGTTTTCAAGATAATTATAATCTTCTCCTATAATTTTATGACATTCCATTATCTTACTATCATAATCATACCAACCAATACTATTACTCTCTTGCGAAGGAATATATTTATATGCCTTTTTGCTTTGTATAATTGATAATATCTCTATTAATTTATCCTTATTTGATATTTGAATTTCTTTCACAAATTCCTCCTATTACGCTGTTAGACATTAAGTGATTGCTCTCTATCATAAGCCTCTTGTATAAAAATATTATTAGTTTCATTAGTAATATTTCTATGTTCCATACAATAATCCACTGACGCTGTAAATCGTTCTCTCACTTTTTCTTCTGCTTGTTCCTTTGTCAATCCTCTAGCCATATATACATTTTTTAATGCTTGACCAAAACTCTTCTTTGATATATGGGTTGGATTTAATCTTAAATCAGCCCATTCAACCATTTCATCATTAAATTCTAAATTTGTTTCAGTCCAATGCAAGTTCATTTCAACTGTTTGAGGCATTTGCTCAATCAATTGTTCATCAGAGTAGTTTTTTAGTACATGAATAATTTGTTCTTTGTTTAATTTTAGTATGTCTACAACATCTTTTGCATTACTATTACTAGAATTATTTGCTATATCTAATAATAAATATCTTTGAACTAAAGGTAATATCTTAGACTCCATCCTTAATGGTTTTAAACTTTCCTTTTCATTCTCAACCTCAAGTTCTTGGCGAAGTTTTAATATTTTTTTAGTAACCTTTTTCGTAACAAATTCATTCCTAGATGCTATTCGTTGTTTTTTTTCTTCTCCTATCAGTCTAGGCAAATTAGATGTTTGTTTTGACTTTTGTATAATCATGCTAATGACGGAACTTGGATCTACGCTTGCTGTTTTACCAAATATTTTCCCAACATCCTCAAATTCAATAAAAGCATTATGATAAGTAGATTCTTCCTGTTCAGTTGATTTTGCATCCCAACAAGGATCAGAATAAAATATTCCATCAATACCATATAATTCATCGTGAATTTCAACATTACAGTTCTGATGATTATCGCTTAAATTATTTTCACCTTTATCATTTGTAATACAGTGCTGTGCTTCACATTTTATACCAACTCTTTTACATATTTCAGATAGTAAATTTGCATAACCGACACAAACAATATTATTAGAGTTTAACACTCCTATTAATTCTCTTGAAAAACCCTTATCAAGCCCATCTTCAACCTCATGAAAAACATAACTTGTTACAATTTGATAGGCATATAAATATTTTTCAAAAGGACTTAATTCTCTACCATTTACTTGTGCATTATTTATTTCTTGAGTCCAATTCTCTAATTGATTACTTGCATTTATAGCTTTATCTACACTCCATAGGTCAGCACTTCTAGCTCCATCATCAAATAAGGTTTGAGCCCCATATTTACTTTTGATATGATCGTTGCCTTGTTGTAGCTTAATACTATTCTGTTGAGTTAATTCAAAATCAGTGGTATTAATAAGAATTGTTGTGTTAGGATGTAGATTATAAATTTTATCTAAAATATCTATATTGTAATTGTCAAATGTTATTGATAAATTAATATGTTCATCCGCAGAAGCCTGTTTTAATTGTTCCCAAGTATCATCCATTACTTTGTAGCATTTTATATCCATTTTAAGCTATTTCCTTTGTAATAATATTTTAATTAAACCATTTTTAAAATGTAGGCAATCCATCATCTTTATCTTCATAAGAAATCCAAAGTGAATGTCTATCTGAATAGTATCTTAATAATTGTTTGTGTAGTTTTCTAATGTACCAAATTATAGGGTAGATTTCTGAACCATCAATTTCTTGATTTTCATTAATAGTTCCAATGCCATCATAGAAATCAACAATATCACAACTTGCTTTTAATAAGAGTTTATCAAACTTATCACTTGAAATATCCTCAACACCGTCAAATTTTGACAAGTTATTATACAACCTCGCCAACGCCTTCTCTTGATATTCACTTATTTGTTTAAGATTAGGTAAATTTGCATTATTTACATAATTCATAAAACACTCCATATGAGCCCATACAGTTTCAATTTTATAATGTGGATGTATGTTTGGTCCAACATACAAGTCCAAAGGACATCTATTTAACAATTCAATTATTTTTTTACGACTTATTTTCTTTTCCATGTTATTTCCCTCAATATATACTATATCAAATTTAATCGTTCATAAAACTCTCTAACTTTTCTTGTAATTTGGTTGGCTTCTATTTGTGTAGGTGCAAATATTTCTTTGTGTTGTAAAAACTCAACCTTTATGTTATCTGATTTAACAGGTGTGTAAATTGACACCATTCGTTCTAACAATTCAATGGTATTTATCATTACTTTCCTTAACATTGGATGTAATTTAGCAAATGTATTCACTGCCATCATTATTATAGGATATATTTCTATTTTCTTAAACATCTCCTTAGGAATTAGCAAAATAATATTAGGACCAAAATTTCTTACATAAAATTCAATATTATTCATATCTTGAAGTTCTGGAGCTTGAATATCATTATCAGCACCTTCGTTGCTGATGGTAAATTTTAATTCTTTTCCATCAGAATTAATTATTTTTCTTTCTTTTATTTTGTATCCATTTCCCAACGGATAATGATTAACCGCACAATATATACCAAAATCATCTTTTTTAGAGAGTCTATTAATTCGAGTATATCCATTGCTTATTAGATTTCCTTTATTATCAACAAGATATTCTAGGTCTGTTCCTTTAAGTTTTGCAATACATCTATTAAACATATTAAACCCACCAGAATATCCAAATATTAAATTAGGAAACTCTGTTATTTTACCTTGATTATTAACGATAGCCGAATATGTGATATCCATAAATAAATCTTCATTATAAACAACATGATTTCCACTATCAGATAAAATTATTTCATCATATAAATGTTCTGTGATAAACTCGCTCGTTTCTTTATTAAATATTGCAGATTTCCTATTTTTCTTAACAACAATTAAATCTTCTGCTCTCATTTCATATCCATCATCTATAATGTTCTTTTCCTTATCAATAGATTTATCCATAATCTTCTCCTTTACTTATCTTATTTCTGGTTTATAATTTCAGTATAACATACTTTTTTATGTTTTGTATCATTATTTCTTTAATTAATTGACTTTTTAAAAAGATTTTATTATGATATGATTATATAATATAAAGGAGGAAATTAATATGCAACAAATGGCTTTTCAACTATTAAGAGAAAAAGGTCGTTTTAATTTTAAAGATTTATTTTCAATTTGTTTAGGTAAAGTATTTTCCAACAAAATTGAATTAGATGAATATATTGGACATTATAGCAGATGGGATACTGATGTAACCAAAGGAGAATTATTATGTGATAATAAAAAATTTAATGTTCAATATATCGGAACATCATCAAAACAAGATAATATGTGGTTTTCAGCAGAACTAGAAAAACAAATTCCTGATAAATATGTAAATTTAACAATACAAGTTCGGAACTTATTGCAATCTTTAAATCTAACCAATCTAGCACAACCTAAAATTCCGCTTAACAATATCATTACAGATGAAAAGTTGGCAATAATATATACAGCTTTCTTAACTGATGAAAAAACAACATATTATATTGGCAATTCAGGAGATATTAAAATATTTATGTTTGTTAAGGATTTTGATGGCGAAAATGTAATTTCAACACTAACTCAACCAATCGGTTCACATAAATTCATACCTAGAGTACAAGAAATGTTATCGACTTATGATGTGGACCATAAACTTTGCATCAAATCATTCCTAATTCACAATCGTTGTAGATATCAAGAATTACCTAATAAGATTATTGGAACTTTCGGTGATAAATCCATAAGTTTTGAATTTGATAACAATGGATATCTAACTAGTATGTCTGGTGTGCTTAACTAAAAAAAATAAATTCCCACTATGTAAGTGGGGATTTTTATTTTTTAATTAAATTTGGCACTAAAACGTGTGCTTGTCTTGATACAAGTGGCGTCGCTTCGCTCCGCCAGACAAGCACACGCAAAAAACTTAACCAAATAAAATAAAACGGAACAAAATGGGGTTCGCACGCAAGCTTTCTGCGAATCCCCATTTTTTATTGTTCCGTTTTACATATTTTCAATGGTTCATAAAAAACATGGACTTTTTTTCATTTAGACCACGTACTTTTATCATTCTCGTGGTTTTTATATATAGAGGTATATAAAATTTTATATCTCCACAAAACAATCTAAATGTAAAAATTTTTAACAAATTTTCATTTAGGGGGTCCCTTTTTGCCATTCTCGTGCCTTATATATGAAGGGCATATAAATGATACATTGATGATGTATTAAGAAACAAAGTTCCTATATAAAGGATACACAAATGTTGTGGTAATACTAAAACATTTATGATATTTATTAAATATCTCTCAAAACAAACAATCGCTTTGGGTTTTGTTTGGGAAAACTTTGGAAATTGTACAGGTAAAGTTCCTTCTATTTCTCGATAATTTGTGATATTAATAAAGCATATCTCAAACTCTTGTCAATAACTTGGCAACAAACTCTCAATAAAATGGCAAGTAATGTCATGGTTTTTGAAATATGACCTGTAATACAATTTAAACAAGGAGGTTAACAATGAAAGTTAAATTTAAAAATCAACATAATACTGATGTTTTAGATAAAGATTTTTATCTATTGCTTTTTAACAACATTGTTAATCTTAAAAAGGAGGCGGACAATGAATTATGCTCAAACAAAAGTGTACAATGATGGCAGTCATTTTATAGGCATACCTAAAACTACTCAGCCATGGAAAAAGAAAAAGTCTAAATCTAACAATCAATCAAAAGAAAAAGAGATATTTGAACAAACATACAAAGAAAGCAATAACAAAACAAAGAAAGAAAAGATTGAAAATATAAGTAAAGTATTAGAACCACATTTTAAAGATAAGAAAGAACTCGATGAATTTATAAAAGAAAATATGGATAGGAAGAAAAGGAATTTAATAGTAAGAAGAAATAGATTATCTAAAAAGATTAATTTACATAAATGGCATTACTTTTGCACTTTTACCTATGATGACAAATTGCATACAGAAGAAAATTTTAGAAAATCACTATCTAACACATTAAAGCATTTATCAAATCGTAAAGGTTGGAGATATATAGGTGTATGGGAGCGAAGTCCTACAAATAACAGGTTACACTTTCACGGATTATTCTATACCCCTATTATGATTGGTGAGTTTGAAGAAATTAAAGATTATTCAACCAAGAAACACGAAATGCAGATTGCTAATCAAAATACTTACTTTTTAAAAAGATTTGGAAGAAATGATTTTAAGTATATTGTAGGTAGCCAACATATAGACGAGTCTAAAAACTATCTTATGAAATACCTTGAAAAATCTGGTGAAAGAATTGTATATAGCAGAGGCCTATATACTTACTTTGTATCAGATATATTGGAAGATGACATAGTTTGCACCATAGGACAAGAAGATAGAAAGATACTTTTATTCGATAACTTTAATTGCTTAATTGATGGCGAAGTGATTGGACAAGTCAGTCAAGAAATAATAGATAAAATGCCAAAAACAAATTAATTTGTCTTTCGCTAGTCGGTTTAAACGAAAACTCTTTTAAGTCAAGGGTAAAGTGCATTGATTCTCAACCCTTGACTTAAAAACAAAAACTTAAAACTAAAATATCAAAATCCCTTTTCGTTTCTGCCGATTGTTGTCGAAAGACAAAAATATATATAAATTAAAAGGAGTTAAATATGAAAACAGCAGTTATATATGCTAGATATAGCAGTGATAACCAAACTGAACAAAGTATTGAAGGGCAATTAAGAGTTTGTCAAGATTATGCACAAAGAAATGACATAGTTATTCTTAACACATACATTGACCGAGCAATGACAGGTACTAATGATAATAGACCAGATTTTCAACAAATGATTAAAGATAGTTATAACAAGGAATGGAATTATGTGTTGGTATATAAACTTGATAGATTTAGTAGAGATAGATACGAAACATCTATCCACAAACACACATTACAACAAAATGGTGTAAAACTTATTTCAGCTATGGAAAATATACCAGATACGCCAGAAGGAATTATTCTAGAAGCATTAATTGAAGGAATGAATCAATATTATTCAGCAGAACTTGCACAAAAGATTAAAAGAGGCATGAAAGAAACTCGCCTAAAAGGACTTTACCAAGGCGGTGGCTTACCTTATGGTTATAAAGTTCAAGATAGAAAAATTATGCTTAATGAATTAGAATATAGAAATGTTCAATTCATGTTTAATCAATATGCAAGAGGTTTTAGAGTAAAACACATTATTGAAACTTTAACAAGTCAAGGTGTTTTAAACAAAGGTAAACCATTTGAAGAAAATATTGTATATCGCATGTTAAGAAATGAAAAATATACAGGTGTATACAATCACAATGGGGAGATTATAGAAAACATGTACCCTCCTATCATTTCAAAAGAACTTTATGAAAAAGCACAAATAAGCATAAAAAACAATAGATATGGTAAAAGCAGTTTAACGACAAATTATTTACTAAAAGGTAAAATAAGATGTGGTTATTGTGGCAATACTATAAGTTCTGATTGTGGCACACTACGAAATGGAACATTGGTCCACTATTATAAATGTCGAGGAAAGAAACGGCATAAAATCAATTGTCCTAATAAAAGTATTAGAAAGGAACTTTTAGAGGAAATTATTATAACCAAAATAATCGAAGAATTACAAAAACCTAAAAATCTAAATATTGTTGTTGACAATGTTTTACAACTACAAGATAATTGCATTGAAAACAATACTAAACTTAAATATTTAGAAAAAGAAATAAAGCACAAGCAATCTCAACTTAATAATATTATAAAAGCTATTGAATGCGGTGTTGTCAGCAAAACAACAGCATTAAGAGTTAAAGAACTTGAAACCCAAATTGAAGAACTTGATAAAGAAATCTTAATAGAACACAATACACAATCATTTAGAATGTCAAGAGAAGAAATTGAAAGGTTTTATGCAGACGCTTTAAAACGAGAACCAATGTTATTGATAAACTATTTGATAAAAGAAATTAAACTATATAACGATAAGCTTGAAATACAACTTAATAATCCAATAAAAAAGAGTCCAAATAACGATTTGGATTCTTCTTTTTTATTTAAAACTAAATTGTTTAAAGACATTGAGATATATGTATAGTGGCTATTTATTCCACGGTGTCCTTGACACGAGGCTCTTTGAAATGGTTGTTTTAGGGCATGCGGTCAAGGGAAAGAAGTTGCAAGCAACTATCTTCCTTGCCCTTGGCAACAAGCCTAAACCATTTCATCTCATGTCAAGCACCTTTCGCGGCATAAACCGCCACATAAAAATTTATATTACAAATTATTTGCATCCACATCAAAACCAACAGCCTTCATATTTTTAACCAATTTATTTCTCCATCCACCTTCTTCACCATCGTAATTATTGTACACAACACCTATTATATCCGAAGGGACTTCAACTTCTCCTTGTTTTAATACAAAAACTTTATTTCTGCCCAACTTACCAAGAAAATAACCTAGTTCCATTATAACATTTTGACGGGCTCTTAATTTTAATTCAACTTCTTGTTTAGCTTTGCCCAAATCATCATCACTTAACAAAATTATAGCATAAGAAGCTTTGCTTGCATGTTCTTCAAATTTTTCTATAATAGTATTTCCACAATCCGCATTCTCATGCAAAATAATTGGATTAAATTTTAATTGAATAAGTGTTCTGGCAACAACTTGTTTTAACTCATTGTTATGACCATGAACAATAAATACATTTTCATTAATTGTAAGTTTTTCATCATTCTTCTCAGATTGTATTTTGTTTGTTTGTTTTCTTGTTGAGTTTGCATCAACAATAGAACATAGCTCAATAATGCTGAATACTTCCTGATTTAATTGAGAATTCATTTCATTTAAAATTTTTTGACTTTCGCTTTCTCCAAAATAGTTTCCAAAATTGTAGGGACCTTCTTTTTTAATTTGAGTATTATATTTTTCAACATTTTCATTTATTAAGTTATCTCTTTTTAAATATTCAATTTCGATTGCTTTAATAAACGAATCTTCTACAAATGTTTTTTTAGCCATTTGTAGAATTTCTTTCACCCATAAAGAAATTCTAGATCTTCTATTATTGAAATCCATATTTTTATTTGTGAGATTTAAGCCTGCAACTTTTATTGTGTCATAATCAAATTCTTTCATAGCTTTCTCCTTTTGTAAAAATTTTCGCAAAACGCTTGCTCGACTACAAGAAATATGTTAATATACTACTAGGGATTAGTATAAAACATAAAATGGCTTTGCTAAATAAAATAACACTAGCACAAAAATAGGGCTAGTGCTATTTTTTAATAAAGTAATCTCCTTTATTAAACTTACTAGCACTACCCCTTTTTACCAGTATATTTTATCTATAAATGAGTGTATCAAAAAATTTCAAAAAAGTCAAACTATTTGAGGTGTTTGTAAAAATATCTCAATTCTAAAAATTTAGCAATTTTTTTGAAAATCAAATTTTGAAATTTGGAAATTTTAAGCGATAAACCATTAAAAAATAGCCAAGTGATTCGACTTAGCTATCAGTTGGTGGAGGTGATGGGAGTCGAACCCATGTCCATCATAAAATGTTATACATACTCTACATACTTAGTTGAAGAATTGCTCTCACTCTGCCGAGGTGCTTCAACCACCTTGCAAAGCCAGCCTAAAATTACAATCCTATGTCCTAGGCAAAACATAAAATTGTTGACCGATAACCGACGCCAGACTTTGCCATATCGGTACTAGCAAACTGACGGTTGCGCTAACTAAGCTGCAACAGCAACTGTTCTGTTGTTATTTATTTAAAAAGTTTTGTGTACTTAACGTGCCACCGCACGATATGCATACCTATAACACCCTACAATGTCGAAACCATTACACCCCCATATTGCAATTAAAATTGTAGTGATAACTTAATAATGAAGAACTAAAAATTTAATTGTAATAATTTTTCATTATCCATTTTTCATTATTCATTAAAAATTATAATTATGAATCAAAACTGATTAATTAATAATTATGGATAATGTTGTAAAATTATTAATAAATTTCCCTGCTCATTCGGCGGTCAATATCCTTTTGTTTGATACTTTCACGCTTATCGTAGGTCTTTTTACCTTTTGCTTCGGCAATGGTAAGTTTTAAGTACGAGCCATCAAAATATGCCTTGATTGGCACAACGGTAAGCCCTTCCTGCTCAACCGCTTTTTGCAATTTTGCAATTTCAGTTTTGTGCAATAAAAGTTTTCGGTCCTTACGCTCATCCGCTTTTTTGCGACTGCCATCATAAGCATTAGAATATTGTTCAATATAAGCATTTTTAAGTAATACTTCGCCATGCTTAACACTAACAAAACTCTCCTTAATCGACATATGGCCTGCACGCACAGCCTTAATTTCATCACCCGTAAGCACAATACCTGCCTCGTACTTGTCTAGCAAGAAATACAAGTAACTTGCATTAGGATTATTACAAACTATCTTCATATTTCCTCCTAGTTTGATTTGAATATCGAAATATTCAACAACTATTATATCATATTTTTAGAAATTTTCAATAAATTTTATACAATTTTTATCACATTAATAAACATTAACTAAAAAAGATTGACTATTTATGTCAATCCTTTGTTTTTTAATAATTGTAATCGTTATATTCCCTATCCTTACGTTTTTTTGATTTTTTCTTGTAAAAGTCAGGCTTTTTGTTAGAATGTTTAGTTTGTTTTTGTGTAGCAGACGACTTTTTGCCACGTACCATTTTTTCCTTATTAGATTTATCCTTTTGGCGGGCAATTTCTTCCAAACTTGATGGCTTAACCCTATCCGCTAATTCAAATTCGATACGTCTAGTGTGAGTATTTGCCGCCACCACCATAACTTGAACTTTATCGCCAAGGCTATAACTGTGTTTACTTCCGCTTAGTTGAACTGCACGTGGGTCATAATCGTAGTTATCGATAGGTAGATTTTCAAACTTAATCATACCCTCAATGGTATTATCCAGTTCTACAAACACGCCAAATTCTTGAACACCTGAAATAACACCTTCGTATATCTCTCCAAGATATTGCTTCATATACAATGCTTTTTTGTAATCGTCAACTTCACGTTCTACTTCATCAGCACGTTTTTCGGTAAGGCTTGATTGCTCACTAGCCTTAGCCACAATTTCCTCAAAGTGAATACGGCTATCACGCGCCTTTTGACCATTTAATGCAGCCTTAATAATACGGTGAATCATAAGGTCTGGATAGCGCCTAATAGGTGAAGTAAAGTGGCAATAGAATGTGCTTGCAATACCAAAGTGACCTAAGCATTCTGGAGCGTAGCGCGCCTTCATCATTGTACGTAAAATAATCTTATTGATTGTATCTTTACGAGGGTCGTCACCCAAATCGTCCAATATTTTTTGGAAGTCGCCCGGTTTGATATCCTTAGTATTAATTGATACATTTACGTGTAATGCTTTTAGCATATCTATTAGTTTTTCAACACGTTCAACTTCTGGCTTTTCGTGCACACGGTATACAAATGGATACTTTTTGCTGAAATATGTTTTAGCAATCACTTCGTTAGCAAGTATCATCAAACTTTCAATTAATTGATGACTTTCATCAATTGGCATTTTTTCAATCTTAGCAATAGAGCCATCTTCATTTTCGGTAATCACAGGTTCTGGAATATCAAAGCGGATTTCGCCACGGTCATAACGTTGTTGTTTTAATGTTTTGGATATAGTTACATAGTCCATAATATCTTGAGCCACATCACTATATTCTTCCAACAACTCTTGGTCGCCCTCTATCATCTTTTGAACCTTTGTATATGTCATACGATGCTTACTAATAATCACGCCTTCACTTACACGACTGTTGAGCACCTTGCAATTTTTATCAAGGTCGATAATTACACTTAAGGTTAATCTTTTCACACCTTCACGCAATGAGCATATACCATTAGACAGTTGTTCTGGAAGCATTGGAATTACAAGGTCTGGGAAGTACACACTTGTTCCTCTTACATATGCCTCTTCATCAATAGCCGAACCTTCCTTAACATAATGAGTAACGTCGGCAATATGCACACCCAAACGATAGCCACCTTTTTCAATACGCTCTACCGAAATCGCATCGTCAAAGTCACGTGAATCTTCGCCATCAATGGTTATTGTGCGTAGGTCTGTAAAGTCTTCACGGCCTTGCAAATCCTTTGGTGTTACATTTTGCTTAATTTTAGCGGCTTCCTTAAGAGTTGATTCCTCAAATTTATCCTTAATCTTGTAACTACGAATAATTGCCAATTGTTCCGCTGCCACAGTTCCCGCCTTGCCCAACACTTCGGTAATCACACCATGCATTGAAAGGTTTTGGTCATCAAAAACTATCTTTGCTACCACTTTATCGCCATTATTGGCTCCCATAAGGTCTGGCTTAAATATTTTAACATTAGGAAATTTGTCATCATCACTATCTACCACTATACCATTTTTGCTAACATTAAGTGTACCAACAACATATTCCGTGTTGCGCTTAATAATATGAACAATTTCACCTTCTGGATTATAGTTATCAACATTTTGCACAATCTTAACCCAAACAACGTCACCATTAATTGCATTTAATGTAGCATGGCGTGGCACGAAAATATCTGCTAGACCGCTGTCATCTAAACGCTCTGAAAAAACAAATCCTTTTTGATTGCCTCTAACCACACATTTCACATAACCACGCAAGGTTGGTACATAAATTTGCTGATTGGCATTTAGCAACAAATCGCCTTCCTGCAATAATTCCTTAATCATCAACTTAGCGGTTTTGCGGTCCTTTAATGTAATCAAAGCCAATTCCTTACTAAGTTCTTCCATACTAAGATAAACAAGTTTATTATCCACAATTGTTTTTAAAATGTTCATAACTTCCCCTATATTTAAAGTACAACACTTAGTTTGCACTACTTTCTTACTTTATTATATCACATTTAGAAAAAAATTGTAAAATGTTTTAGTAAATATATTAAATAAACAAAAAACCGCTACTTGATGTAACGGTTTTAGTTTTACTAAATAAATTCGCCATTATAGATATTGAATGTAACAAAGAATAAGATTGATAACACAACGATTAATCCAACGCAGATATAAATTAAACGTGTGATTCTGCCTTCACGTGAGCCGCCCTTATTTTGAGAATAGTAACTATCAGTATTACCTGTTACAACATTGGTGCTGTTGCCACCTTGGCCAATTTGCATAAATACTAGCACAATAGCCGCCACAGCAAGCACTGCCAAAAGCACTAAAATAACATATCTAACAACTGGGATTACCTTTGAAACCCATTTAGCCACTAATAATGTATTATTGTTCATAATTCCTCCAAAGCCAATTTTTACTTAAGTGATTATATCACATATCTATATTTTTTACAAGTGTTTTACTAAAATTTTCAATATTAGTTACGGATTCTCACCAACACAACAAATAGAACTATCATTAGTATACATGTAAGTAGATAACTGATTTTGTTAACCCTTGCGGCCTCTTTTTTGTTAGCCTTTAGAAACAATCCTAGGAAATAAAATCCCAACACCGCCAAAATTGATGCCAAAATTATAAAATAGGTACCTTTTAAATCCCTAACAAACATTGTTACGTAATTTGTAATTCTATCCCACATAAGAATCTCCCTTGTAAAACATTATTTAATTAGCACTTTACCCTCAAACTTATTATTATCTGGTAATCCCATCATCTTAATAAATGTTGGCGCAATGCTTTCCAATCCACTAGATTGTATCATATTATACCTAGTTTTGTCAATAGCCATACAAATAACTGGGTTCAAACTGTGTGCAGTTTGTACATTACCATTAACATCACGCATTTCCTCAGCATTGCCATGGTCTGCTGTAAGTAACACAAAATAATCATTTTTAAGTGCCGTTTCTACAATATCCTTAACACAACCGTCAAGATATTCAAGTGCTGTAACAGTCGCATCATAATTTCCTGTATGGCCAATCATATCCGGGTTTGAGAAATTTACGATAATAGCATCATGCTTATTATTGTTCAAAGCATCTACAGTGCTTTTAGCAATTTCGCCAGCACGCATTTTAGGAGTTAGCGCAAAGTCATTAGTCTTTTCTGTTTCAATATGAATACGGTCTTCACCATCAAAAGGTTGTTCACGACCACCGTTTAGGAAATAGGTTACATGCGCATACTTGGTACTTTCGCTAATCTTTAATTGCTTTAGTCCACATGTTG
The DNA here is from genome assembly GCA_045126575.1 of Candidatus Onthoplasma sp. Classification (GTDB taxonomy): domain Bacteria; phylum Bacillota; class Clostridia; order Christensenellales; family UBA1242; genus Onthoplasma. The sequence goes on from JBGVOQ010000023.1 coordinate 77,562, forward strand.
ATAAATACTCGCTTAATGTTCCTGTAATGTCCTCATCGTTATAAATATGCTCAACATTATCTGCCTTATAAAAATCACAAAATGTGATTATGTCCATAATTTTCATATCACTTAACATTTTTACAGGTTGCTTCATTCTATCTGCACGGAAATTATAGAATATAAACAAATCGTTATTGTTAAAAGAATATCTTGCATTTGTTTTGATACGCTTTGGTTCGATAAATTCATCAGTAATTCCTGCGCCGTGGCTTGCCTTTATACAATCCATAGCGGAGTTACAATCATATTCAAGTCTTTTCATCGCCTCAACATACTTAGCAGTTCTATCTAAATTGTTTTCGCGATCCATTATATAAAATCTTCCACCAACAGTCGCAATTTCGCCTAATCCAATTTGTTTTGTTGCACTTTCAAATTTGGCTAAATATTCAACACTTGATTTTTGCGCACAATCACGACCATCGGTAAATGCATGGAAGAATACTCGTTCGATACCAAAAATTTTAGCCATTTTGATTAATGCAAACGCGTGATTTAAGTCGCTATGGATTTGCTTATCCGAAAACAACCCACCAATGTGCAATGCACCACCAGTTTGTTTTAGTTTGGATAATTTTTCCACAAAAATATTATGTTTAAAAAACTCACCACTTTCAATTTCATCATCAATCTTAACAGTTGTAGTTTTAATAACTCTGCCAGCACCTATTGTAGTGTGCCCAACCTCAGAGCCACCCATAGCACCATCTGGTAAACCTACACTGCGACCATGCGTATAGATTAAACAATTCGGGTAATTACTACGCAAATAATCTAGGTATGGGGTATTTGCATTTGTAACCGCGTTAAATTCCCCCTTAGGCGCTTCACCATATCCATCTAAAATTAATAATAAACCCTTTTTCATAAATCCTCCAATTAAAAAAGTGGAATTAACCACTTTTATTTTTTATTAAAATAATTTGTTAAAAATGCCGCAAAACACTTATTTATAGTATTTTTTTACTATTTTTATAATCTTTTTACTTTTTTAATTATTTAAAATTATTTTTTTAATTAATTATTAAATATTAATTATTATTTTTTATCTTCAATAATTTCAACACATGGCAATGCTTTACCTTGAAGTAAATTTAAACTTGCGCCACCGCCTGTTGAAATATGTGTAATTCTATTTTCAAGTCCAAGGTCCTGAACGCTAGCAACCGTATCGCCACCACCAATTACACTAACAGCCTTGCTTTTTGCAATATATTTTGCAATCTTGCGTGTACCACGTCTAAACTTAGGGAATTCGTATACACCCATTGGTCCATTCCAAACAATTGTTTTGGCGTCTTTAATTATATGCCTAAAACACTTGGTTGTATGAGGTCCAATATCCATACCTTGAAAATCCTTTGCAAAGAATCCGCTATTAAAGCATTTACGCTTAGCATTAGCCGAAAAGTCATCAGCACCATAATTGTCACATGGTAGCACAATCTTAACACCCTTTTCCTTAGCCTTGTCCAAGGTTTGCTTTGCAATATCTAAACTCTTGTTATCAATCAAAGATTTACCTGTTTCGCCACCAATTGCCTTTACAAATGTATATGACATTCCACCACCAATCAAAATAGCGTCAACCTTATCTAACAAGTTTTCGATAACTGGAAGTTTGTCAGTAACCTTAGCGCCACCTAGCACAGCAACAAATGGGTGCTCTGGTTGGGTTAGCACCCTATCAAACATTTTAAGTTCTTTTTCTACCAAAAATCCAACTGCATTAGGCAAAAGTTTGGCAACCGCATAAGTAGAGGCATGCTTACGGTGTGCTGTTGCAAAAGCATCAAACACGTACACGTCTGCAAGGCTTGCAAGTAATTTTGCAAAGTCAGCATCATTTTCTTCCTCTTCCTTATAGAATCTAATATTTTCAAGCAGTGCAATTTCACCATTTCCTAGTTTGTCCAATGCCTTTGTGCATTCCTCGTCCTTAACGTCCTCGATAAACATAATTGGCTTTTGCAATAATTTGCTTAATCTTGCTTCCACTGGGCGTAGTGACATTTTAGGATTTGCATTGCCATCAGGACGACCTAAATGCGAACACAAAATAACTTTAGCATTGTGCGACACCAAATATTCAATGGTTGGCAACGCTTCAATAATTCTGTTGTCATCAACTATTTTTAAATCTGTACTTAATGGAACGTTAAAGTCTACACGAAGCAAAACTCTTTTTCCATTTACATCAATATCATTTAAGGTTTTTTTCATAAAAAATCTCCCTCAATTAAATTTTGTGTAGAATCATGTTTAGTACATTATATCATGTTTTTAAAAAAACACAAAATGAATTTACAACATTTACTAAATTTTTTATAAAATTTACCACCCTTAAATAATGTTACAGCCTTTTTGTCACACAAAAAATAATTACAAACCTTACTTTGGTTAATTTTAGGATTTTTTATATCGTCCAACATTGTGATTGTTGCAAAAGCCTTTGATGAATAATACACTTTGGCTCCAACCAAAATATAATAGTTTTTGACCTTTACATAAATATCACTATTCCGCTCAAATATTTTTATTTTCCCATTGTTGCACACTATAAAACATTTACATTTTTTACCATTATCAATCTTTACTCCGTAAACCAGAACTGGACAATTAAGCAAACTATTTAAATGTAACAATTCTTTGCTAACTGGACCGTTAAAATCACTTTCCGCAGTAATATCGAAATCATAAAAAATATTTTGATTAAACACAATAATATCAGGGTTACCAATCTTGGGCAAATAGTTTAAATAAAACGCCTTGTACGAACCACCCACAACAAATACAAATTCCATATCTCATAATATGTTTTTGTAAACCCCATTGCCACCTATACGGCATTAAAAAACAGGGATTAATATCCCTGCTGTTTGTTTTATATTAAAAAATGTAATCCGTATCCAACCAACAAACTTGGTATAATAAGTAGTGATAGAATAAATACAACTTCCTTAATATTTTTATCCTGTTTAAATAGCACCATTAATCCTAGCCCTGCATTAACGCACAAACCTGCCAATATTGCACCAAAACTTAGCCCACCAAGCAAATACAATTCGGTTATAACTACAGATGATGCGCAGTTTGGAATTAATCCGATAAGCACCGCAAGTAACGGTTGAAGATAACTGCTTTTTACCAACAACTCGGTTAACCTATCTTCGCCTACAAAATGAATAATAAATCCAAAAATTATATTAATAATTAATATAAACAATAGTATTTTTAAGCAATGCAGTAATGGATGCTTGAAATCAAACTTAGAATTTTCAATTGTGTGATTACAGCAACCAATATGTTTGTCAGACTTTGCAATAAGTTTGGATTGCGCATGTTTTCCGCCCTCAAATTCGTCATGGTGACCATGCTCGTTGTGATTGTGGTCATGTTCTTCGTGGTGATGACCATCATGATCGTGGTCATGTTCTTCATGATTGTGGTCACTATGTTCGCTTTCAATATGTTGGTAGCCATTATTAGCGGTTTCCATATACATTTTTTTAGTCTTAAATATTCTTGGATACAGCCACATAGCCAAATATCCTATCACAATACCTAAAACAATTTTACCTACAATCAAGCCTAGTAGCGGAGCCCACTTGTCGCCATGTGATAACATTATTGGCAACGCCTCATCACTAGTAGCAACATACACGGCAAGCAATGCACCAATGGACACAAATCCTTTAGTAAATAGGTCGGTAGAAACTACCGAAAATCCACATTGTGGCAAACTTCCAAATAATGAGCCAAACACAGGGCTAGATTTACCTTTAAGCAATTTTGATTTTTGAAAATCCATAATACGCTTGTATTCCAAAAACTCAATCAAAAAGTACACCGCTAATAATATCGGTGCAATCTTTAATGTATCGATTAACGCATGTAAAATCACGTGCCAGTATTCGTGCATATTTCTCCTCTTTTATCTATAAGTTTTATTTAATTTTTCTTTTTAATTATAACGGTATGTATCAAATATATAATTATAACTATTGTTATGGTTCCTAGGCATACAATGTCAAATACCCTCATACCTATTATTCCCATCAACACCAACATCAACTCGCCCACAACTCGACCTAGATCAAGATAAGTTTCGCTTATTGTTACATTTTCAATATTGTATTGTTTTAGATATCTTTGTTTTGTTACATTTAATCTTCTTGCTCCTGTAATAATTTCAGGAATTACAATTGAAATGTTCCAAAACACATAGAACAATGTTAGTGACACTCGATTTAAACTTACAGCTATAAATGTAATACTAAACGCAATTAAAATTCCTGAAATGATAGCGGTTGCAAAGTTGTTAAACAATTTCTTTTTAACATTGTAAACACTTAAAATAATTATTGCCATTATTGATGAAATTGTTGAAAATATACCAATTGAAAAGTTAGAACCAAATGTGATAACAGTAAAATACAAAATCAACATTGACACATTGGAGCAAATCCCATAAAGAAATTGATTGATATATATCCCTCTTATTTCAGGATAATGTTTTTTTGCTTTTGTAACAAATTCTCCATATTTAAGTTTTGTGTACTTGTCATCTTCTTTTTCCTTTATCATAACAGCAAGAGTTAATTGAATAGCCACCAACACGGTCATTGCAATTGATATAAAGTGGATACCTATTTGGTCAATACAAAATCCCATAAATATAGGTACTATCAAGCTTATAATTGTGCCAAATATTTTGTTAAAAGACATAAATACCGACAAACTGCTGTTTTGGGTAACCATTGGTTGCAGCGGGTTTGCTCCACCCCAGAACATCACTTCTGACAAAGCGTTGCAAATCGCTATTATATAAATATAATTTATAATTGAATCCTTAAGTAGTACCGCCATTAATACAAACAAGAATTTAAATACTATTCCTATCTGAAGTGCCAAAGCTTTGTTAATTTTTTTCAATAGTGGTGCTATGACCCATGACAAAATTATCATTGAAACATGTAAAACTAGATAAAAAATTGCCACATTTATAATACCATTGCTTGAAACATCTAAAATAAATGCCAACAAGTATGTGTATATGAAGATGCTTGTTATACTATTAAGAATTAAACACGATAAAAGCAATGCCGCATTTTTAGAAAAACTTTTCATTATATCTCCTTAATTTAGATCAAACATTTAAATATATTTAGGTCATCAATCAAAAACTTATTTGCCTTTACCTACAAAATCAAATAGATTTTATGCTTATAAACAATATTTCAATAAAAAAAATGGAGCTGATAGCGGGAATCGAACCCGCGACAGCGTCCCAAATCTCGCTTATCTGCATTTTGCTGCTAGCAAAATTTATTATTACTCGTTTGCTCCTTCTCCCCTTCAAATCATACGATTAGTGGGGACCCCAATTAGGTGGAGGTCGCTATTAAGTTTAACTCTCACTTTATTTGAAAAATGGAGCTGATAGCGGGAATCGAACCCGCGACCTCCACCTTACCAATGTAATCAGAAATCATCGCCCCGTTAAATTTCCTTTATATTGTGTAATTTTTTCTATTTTGTAAGCATATTTAGCATTAAATAACTTGCATTTCATTCATTTTGTTTAATAATTTTTAAACTTTATGCCAAAATTTATGCCAGTATTATGCCAATTTTATGCCAAAATAAACAATCGACAGCATTCGCACAACTTTGCAAAAATAAAATTTTATGCCAATTTGTTATGCCAACTTGTTGAAAAGTATGATAATCAATAAAAAAAGAAAAGTCAATTAATTTTTGAAATTTCTTTTCCTTTTCTTTAATTGTATTAAAATTGCTTTTTCTAATTCATCATAGTTTATAAGGTACAATCTTGCTCCTTTATAGTATGAAATATTGCTGTTTTCTGCTAGACATTTTTCTATAATGTGAATATTGATTTGTGTTGGGTGCGTTTTGTTAAATTCTTTCACTGCTGAAGTGATTGTTCTTATTCGAGGGATAGAATAATGTATGTCTATTTGTTTTGGATTTACTTTGTTCATAAAGTCATCGCCGTCAACAATAAACATTTGTCCACTTTTTTGATATTTTACATTATCAACTATAAATTTTCTTATATTTCTTTTTCTTAACATTGTATCTTTATCGTATTTATGAAAAAGTTTTAATAAATTTCCAGTGGTTGTAATTCTCATTTTGACTCCTTATTCCAGAATAATGAATAAAGCTCATCAATATTGATAAGCCAAGCGTTACCAATTTTTACAGATGTGATAACGCCTGTCTTAAGTAATTGTTGTATTATTCGCCAATTTAATTCCGTGTCTTTATCAAATTCTTTAATTTCTTTTATTGCTTGTTCAATTCTTCTTAATCGTGGTATAAACATTTTAATTACCTTCTTTTTTATCTAAAATATCATTTAAAGCATTTAATGCTATATTTTGAGTATCTGGTAGGAAATGACTATATACTCTTAATGTTATTGATGAATCGGCGTGTCCCATATACTTACTAACTGTTTGTATTGGTACACTTTGAGATAAAAGCAAACTGCAATAAGTATGTCTTAAACCATGACAGGTTACTCGTTTTTGACCTGTCTTTTTTTCAAAACTTATTAACCAATCATCTAAACTTGATGGATGACTTTTTTCTCTATACATATTTACACATATATAATATTCGTCCAATTTATTATCAAAATCATCATCAGCAAATCTAAACCAGTCCATATATTTTCTCAATTCACTTATCAAATAATCTGGTATAGGTATGCTTCTAATTGATTTTTTAGTTTTTGGCTCTTTTTCATAGCAACCAAGTTGTGTAGAGTACAATCTTGCTCTTTTTACATATAATAGTTTTTTCTCAAAGTCAATATCACTCCATTTAAGTCCGTGAATTTCACCATTTCTAACGCCTGTTAATAACATAATCTTTAATGGCATTGTTCTATGAATATATAAATCTTCTTGTTCACTTAATAACTGCAAAAATTTATGAGATTCTTCAATAGAAAAAACTTCTTTTTCATCTACTGGTACAATTTCACCATTATTTCCGTTTGATGTTACTTTTGTAAATGTAACTGGATTTTTAGGTATCCAATCATATCGGTATGCTTCATTAAACACGGCTCTTAATATTCTTCTATAACCTTTAATTGTTACAGGAGAGTATTTTGTTTTAATTGTGCAATTTTCAAAATATTCATCAAAATCTAAATTGTATTTTTCACATATCTCTTGCGCATTCTTTTTAGTCAAATTTATTGTTTTTCTTTTTGAAAATGAAGAACACTTAATTAAAGCATTGTTTAAAGGAATATCTGCTTGGGGTATTTTTTTGCAAATATCTTTTTTTAGTGAGAAGTATGGTAATTTTCTCTCTTGCTCAATAAGAAATTCATTTAAAAACAGTTGTATATCTCTTATTTTTATTTCAGATACTGGTCTGTAAAATAAATTTCTCGTTTTCAAATACCTATTAAATTTTTCTTCAACATCTTCAGCTCTTAATAAATAGTTATGTGAAAGATTTATTGATATAGTTTGCTTCCACTCATTCATAAGTTCTGGAAATGTTAAAACTCTTGCTTTATATTCAGTTTGTTCTTTATAAGCTTTAATAACAGCTTCTTCAAATTCAATAGCTTCTTTTTCAACAAATTTTCTAAATTTTGCTTCTGTAAGTTTATTATTGTTATACACTCTTTTTGCAACCAGTTTATTCTTGCCAGTATGTATATCTTTACAACTGACTTGAATTTTTGCTTGCAATTCGCCTTTAGAGTTCTGTTCAATTTTAAAATAAGCCATATAAAACTCCTAATTATTACTTGAAATGTACTTTAATAAACTTTCAACATCAACAAGTATTTTTGTTCCTGCTCGCAAGTTTTTAATCTTGTTTTCCTTGCACCAAACCCTTATTGTATGGATTGTAATGCAAGTTTCAGGATCTTGTTGTTTAACAATGTCAAAAGCTTTTTGAATGCTCCTTAACATCTATTAACCTCCTTTTTGTTTAATAAATTCGATTTCGTGAATTTATTTTCATTTTGATTATAATAGATGTTTTTTTATTTGGAGCTACTTTGAAGGTGTATCTCAAGGTGGTATTACAGAGTAAATATGTAAAGAAACAGTTATGTAAGGTTTAGTAAAGGTAAGGTAAGGTTTAGCAAAACCAGATAAAGAACTAATTTGAACATTCACTTTTTCAATCACTTTATCAACTCCTTTTATTTAATTTTTGTCTTTCGACAAGGGCGAAAAAAATCGCAAAGAGGGAGTTTGCAAGGAAAAAGTGAAACGACGAGAAAAAAATCGCTTAATAATTTAATTTTGTAATACTTTGATTTTTTTGGAGCATTGCAAACTAAATCGCAGCGATTAAACTCTGCCCCGAAAGACAAAAGTTGATAAATTGTTTTATTCGACAGAATAAGATTAAACCTTACAAAATAAGAGAGTATATCCTATAACTACTTGATTTTACTTAATTTATAATAAAAGTATGAATGTTAAGAGAAAAAATAGATTTATAAAAAATAAAGAATATTCTTATCAAATAATACAAAACGCTCATTGGTTAGAGGTAAAAATCCTTTTTCACCGATGAGCGTTTTTTCTATTTTTTATATTTAACAAAAACCTACAATTTCTTTCAAAAAAATATAAAAACAACCCCAAAATAATAATTTAACTGTGAAATAACGCCTTCACAGTTACCTGCGATAATGGTGGTGTCAAGAAAAAGAAAGGAGGTGAAAATGAGTGAAAGCAAGCGAACGCAGACAAGAGATTTTTGAAATCTTATGTGATCAACGCCATGCAACTATGGATGACTTGGCCAATCAATTCAATGTTTCAAGACGCACAATCATAACTGACATTCGTGAACTATCACTTATTTATCCTATATACACTGTCTGTGGCAAATACGATGGTGGTGTATATTTATCCGACAACTTTAAACTTGGCAAAAAAGATTATTTAACGCCTGAACAAGAGGAAGTGCTAAATCAATTAAAATGTTTATCGACATTTGAGCAAAGAGAAGTTTTACAAAGCATACTAAAAAAATTTGGTCGCAGGAGTTATTAGGAGTTTGTATGAAAAGTTTTTCAGAGATTAAAGAAGAATTATATGAAATTCGATATTACTATTCGATGAAAGATTTGTTTGATGCAGGAGCTGAAATTGTTTCGCCATCTATTATTGAAAGAAATGTTGAAATATATAGCAATGCTGTATCAAAAGCTCCAGCCCAGTTATATGCCTTCTATATTGCCTACTATGTAAAAAATGATAAGCAAGTCGTGATTGCTAGTGATTGGGGTGTAACAACTCAATATGTAAAAATCTTAAATCGAAAATTGTGCGAGTATTTCCAACAAGTTCTTGCTTAAAAAAAGGAGGAATTATGTTTCGTTCGAAGAAATCAAGCAAAATTTTAACAGCAAGTGAATTGTTAAGAAATTCAACTAACATTTATAGAACTGAACAATACATTGTTAAGCAACAAATTTCAGTTTCAAATGTTATCGATGGAAATACTGTTATGATTAGTGATGATATTTTCTATATTAGAACACCAATAAGAGATCGTATGTTTGAAAAACTATTTGAATCTACAAGAAGAAATCTTAATGGCAAACGAATTAAAACTGCACTGCAAACAAGACAGTATGTTGAATAATCGCAAGTAAATTTATAGATACATTTAATATTTTTCGACCTTTATTTATATAAGTCGCACAACCAAAGGATTGAATCCTTAAAGATGACTATATATTTACTTTTTTACAACTTAATATTTTGAAAAATGCTTTGCTAACGGCGACACGGGCAACTAAAAATTAAAAAAATATGAATTATGAGAGGTGCTATTATGGCGAAACAAGTTAGAGAGAGACGCTGGTTGAGTCCAAATAAAAGGGCTAAAAGTTATGCGTCTGAATTAAAGGCAAAAGTCCATCAACATGGACCAAAAGAAGGCAAACCACTAACCGATTTTGAAGCTGGTTTGAGAGTTGGCTCACTTCAAATGAAGAATGACCACATTGGTATTTACAAATATAAAAAAGCTCTTGATTCAGGTAAATCTAAATCAGAAGCTAAAAAGTTTTCAAGAAAGATAGGTAAATAAAAAGGAGATTAAAATAAATGGCAAATAAAAATAGTTTAGGAAAGATTAAAGTAGAAAGAGAAACATTTGAAAAGAATGGAAAGACATTTTATTCATATTTCATTAAAGGCAATATTCGTGGAAAAGATGTGAGAATTTTAGTTAGTCCACCAGATTTCGGTGGTTATGCAGTGTTGGAAATTGTTTTTGGTAATGAAATGGAAGCAGATTTAATTGTAAAACCTTATGAAATGAAAGATACAGGTGGCAACATTATCAAAGGCAATACCTATGCTGTTCACACTATTGACGAAAATGGCGAAGTGTACGAATGTGCAATTAAACCATTTAGAATGTCAGATAAAGCATTGTTAAATATGCTAATTAAATAAATTTTAATCAAGGAGGAGCATCAGGTATAAACAACATTGTCTATACCTGATTATTCTTCAAAGGAGGCAAAATGGATGTATCAAATTGGATAGTTGGTGTTGTTGTCGGTTTGATAGTTTGTTTAATTGTTGTTCTCATTTTGCAAAATACCGTATTTAAAGACAAAGAGATGAAAATGCTCTATATGATAATGTTTGTCTTATTTGCAGTATGTGGTGGTGTTGTGCAAAACACTTATTTTACAGTATCAGCTAATGCTATGCCCACCCCTCAAGAGCAGATTGAGGAAATTGATAAAACAATTAATGATAACTGGAAAAACACCAATGGTGGCTTTACTTTTGAACAAATAAAGAAAGCACAAGATGACAACGAATGTCCTGCTTATGATGACCAAGTTATAGACCTGAAATGTTATGATTTCGGAGCTTATATAGTGTTTAGTTATAACAATAATGGCACATATCAAAATGCTTTATTCTATAAGTCAAACAATGGTTTGATTTTAGATGGTATGATTAACACTTATGGCTCGCTTACTGGTATGAAATGGTTTTTTGCTTATGATTTAGGTACTTTTAAATGGGTGCACGAATTAAATAAACAACCTTATTATTATGAATACTACACATTCTTTGATGGTAGTAAGTTATCAGGAACTCATGACGATTTAATTTCAGTTTCAAGACAAACACAGAAATTCGTAAAATGGACTCACGCTGTTAGAACAAATCAAGATGAAATGGTTAGATATGTTATGACAAACGCAGCGAATTTGACTGCTAAAAATATAACTTCCCACTTTATCAAATTCGGCAATGTTGAATTGATTGGAACAGGCTCAACAGGTTTTGTAAAGATAAATAGTTTCTACAATTATTTGTATGAACAAATAAAAGGCGATGGTTATAACTCTTACAAAATTATTGACGCTACAAACAGTTTGTGTGTTCCAATTCCAGAAGCTGAACAAAGCAAATACCCTATTAGCGTAGATAAACAACCAGATTATGACAACAAACAATATTATGGCGTTTATAGATGTAGTATTGCAGTCAACTTAAATTTTGTTAAAGGTAATCAAACTATTAGTGCTACCACTAAAAATGAAGATTATATTGACGATTTAAAAGATGATGACAAAACAAAAGACAAGGTAAAAGTTGATGATGTAAAACCAAATTATGAGTTTTCAAAACTAAAACTTGGTTTTATTGATACAAAAGATAGTGATATTTCAAATGTTAATTTATTAACCACCCCAGTAGAAATTACATTTACTTGTAGCGATAAAAACCAAACAAAAACTGTTTTAATTGATAGTTTTGATAAGTTAAATCGTGGTGTGAATGTATTGCTTTCTAAAAATACAAAATGGGATTACTTTATTGATAGTGAAGCGTTAATCTTTGAAGGTTTTAGAGGCTCATTTACTATTAAAAGCGATTCTAGTAATTTGACTTTTGATTATTACTATTTAGATAACTACACTGTTGCTTCCGTTGGATTAAATCCTATTGGAACAATAGATAAATCTTTAATCAACTTGGCAGATAATCCTGTAAAAATAATTTTGTCTAATGACACTCAAACATATCAATTCTTATTTAATGACAACTCATTATTAGACAGTTATCAAAGTATGTTGGTTGAAATGGGAGATTATAACTATACAATCTTGTCTAAACAACTTATCTTTGCAAGTGTTACAGGTAAATTAACAATTACTACAACAGATAAAATAATGTTATTTAATTATGCTCTTGGAGCAGACGATCCATTGTCATTTAGTCTTTCACTACAAAATAATGGAAGTTCAAACAATTATTTCCAATTATATAGTGATAGCTCAAATGTTACTTTAATTAGAGAAACATTATCTAGTGCAAAAGTTTATGTTGTGAATTATGTAATTTACGATGAAGATGGAAAACTTGTTGAATCATTTACTCATACTCACTCTGTAACAGGTACTTGTTCAGATAGTTGGTATGCAACAAACTTAATTGCAGGTCAAAAATATACACTTCAATTAAGATTCTCTGACAGAGATGACTCAACTATAACTTATCTATCAGATATTGTAAATTTCACATTCCAATCAAATACAACTTATAGAGCTGTTTATACAGTAACAAAAAATAAATAATCAGGAGGCATTATGAATATATTTTTCAAAGTTTGTGCTGGTGCATTATCTACACTAGCATTGACGGCAGGAGTGGTTTTAGCCATTCCTCCTACACGAAACTTTATTTTTGACGCAGTTGCTCCACATAGTCAGGTTTATCAAGAAAAAGAAAAGGAAAATGATGAGTTAAATCAAGCTTATATGAATAACTTGGTATTACTCACAGAAACTAGAACTTCACTTTTAAACGCTGAACTTAAAGCAATTTCATATCAAAATGAAGTTGGCGTTTTACAATCAAATTTAATTACAAGTCAAAATAATCTTGCACTTGCATTAAATCAAAAATCTCAAATTCAAGCAAGTTTGGATATGGCAAATCAAAACCTTTCTAATATGAGCTATGAACTTTCAAATATGAGAGAACAATTTAGACAACTTAATATTGAATTAGATATTATGTTAGACACTCAAGCTGACAATACAACCAGAATTGAAGAACTTAATAATGAAATTAGTACACTTTCTGCTGAAATTGCTAATTTAGATTCTATTGTTAGTGGTCTTCAAATTGCAACTGACACTTACGAAGCTCAAATTGCTGAATATGAAGCTCAAATTGCAACTGGAAATCAACAAATTCAAGATTATGAAACTGAAATTATTTCATTAAGATCTCAAATTGTTGAATTACAAGACACTATTAGATCTTTAGAAGCAGTAAATAATGCTTTAAATGGAGATGACTCTTACAAACAATTATTCCAAGATATTATTGGTGGTACAATTACTGAATTAAAAGCATCAGATTTAGAAGGTATTACTGAAATTCGTGCTTATGCTTTCTATAACTGTCAAAGTTTACAAAGAGTTGAACTTCCAGAAACTGTTGAAACAATCGGAGCTTTTGCTTTCTCAAATTGTAGAAATTTGGAAGAAGTTGTTGTTACTAGCAATTTAAAGAGAATTGAAGACGGAGCTTTTGAATATTGCTCATCATTAAGTTCTTTTGATTTTTCGCATTTGGAGTATGTTGGATATAGTGCTTTCGATAATGTATTTTTATCCGAAGTTAGATTACCGGCATCTGTTTCTAACTGGGGAAGTTGTGTGTTCTTAAACTCAAATATTAATATTGTTTATATCGAAGAAGGCGCTAGTGAAATACCATTTGGATTATTCCATGGCTGTGGAGATATAAGTGAAATTTATTTACCATCAACTATTACAACTGTTGATACTTTTGGTATAGGTAATCATAGTTATAATGTTAATGTGTTCTTTGCTGGCACACAAGAACAATTTGACCGAATCTCTTATGATAGAAGTGATAATACAGCTTTAGCAAATGCAAACGTTGTATGCAATTATCCAGTGCCTACAAATTCTTAAAAAGGAGGCGTCTTATATGAGTGATACAATAAAAACAATATTAGCAACTATTGGCTCTGCAATTCTTGTTATGTTCTTGGTATTTTGTATTGCTATGTGTACAAGTGGTTTTAGAAATAGTGTTTATGACGCTATGAATGTTGTGCCCGAAAAAGAGTACAATCAAGAATTAGAAAATAAAAACACTTTAAATCTTAAAATTACTGAATACACTACTCAAATCAATGCGTTAAATGCTGAACGAAGCAATCTTTTACAAAGAATTTCTGAATTGGATTTAACTAATGCAAATCAAGCAAAATTACTTGTGGAATATCAAGAAAAAATAAGCAGATTAAATCAAGAAATTTTGAATTTGACAGCTAAATTTCAAGAAATAAATGCAAATGTTAGCAATGCAACAATCTTATATCGTGGTTTCCATTCAAATGTATTTTTAGCATTCTTTGATGTTAATGACAATTATATGAATCACGGTAGTTATCACGAAACACCAGATTATGTTTATGGTTTTAGTGGTTATGACCTTTATGATTTCTTAAGAAATAATGGGTATGATGAGTTTTCAGAAAGAGTTACAAAATCAATTTCTCGTTTCGTAACTTATGTTTATCAATATGATAAATATGAAGTTATTATAGATAATCATTCTACTGCAATGGATGTTATGAGTAACGAAATAATATTTGCAGATGACGCAGTTGTAAATGCTGTTGTTAATTATGAAGATGGTCAATTTATAGTTGAAGATTTTATGAGAGATATTGAATTAGATGGCTTTTATGAAACTACAATATCATTTGATTATAGTGTAAATGCTGACAATTTTGTGGATAATTTCACATTAAATCTTAATGTTAGAAAAGTTTAATGGCAATATATATTATCTTCGCACCACCGAGAACTGGTAAAACTTGTTTTATGACACATACCCTAAATGGTTATGCGTTTGAACAAGAAAGAAATAAACTTATGCGACAAGAAATAGTTGGGAAAAATCAAAATGGATTTAATTTAACAATTCCAAAACATTGTGTTTCTTCTAACTACGATATTAAGTTTAGAAAGTATGGATATTCGCCGAGATTTAATCGGCGAATTAATCCATATAAATTAGGATTTCATAATGAATTTGTAAAAACTCATTTTAATTTTCCTTATGAAGTTATAGGAATAACGGAAGCTCAAAAATACCTTAACAGTCGTATGAGTATGTATTTCCCTGAATGGCAATCAAGGTGGTATGAACAGCACGGACACGATAGTTTAGATATATATTTAGATACCCAAAGACCAATGCTCATAGATGTCAATATAAGAGAGCTTGCACAATTTATAGAAATAGTTAGATTAAAACTTTTCTATGATGAGTATGGCAAAGTTAAAAAGTTAAAATGGACTATTCGCAGAATAGATAACTCCTCTTTATTTGACAAATATATGGCATCTGGCAAGAAAGATAAGAGTTGTTATAAAGAAGAAACGGTTATTGCTAACTATAATGTATTTAATTTATATTCAAGTCAAAGTTGTAAACCAAAATTTTACGATGGGCATTTTGATGAAGATTTTGATATTAACGAAAGTGAATTATTGGAAGAAAGTTTAGAAGGATATATTAAGTATTTAAAGGACAATGATGATGAGCTACCAGATGGCTATTATCAGTCAAAAACTGCAAAAAGGAGGAAAGAAAGTGATAAATTTTAATAAAAATGTGCTTATTAACCAGACATTAGATAAGTATTATGACACCTTTTCTCATACGCTAGATACAAATGACTTTGTACCAGAAAGATATAATAAAAAGATAAGTAAGTATATATTTAAAAATATGAAGAAAGCTTTTAAAAGAATAGATAAGGAAGATAGAAAATATCAAAGAAAGTTTAGAAAGAAAGTAAGAGCTAAAAATAAAGAAGAAAAAAGATTGTTAAAGTTAGAAAAATCAAAAAAAGAAAGATAAGAAAGTTGGCGAAAATAACGCTGACTCTAACAATAACAGTTAAATCCAAAAGTCAGCGTCATAATTTAAAGGAGAATTATGCCGTTTGGAGAAACCAAAGTTTATTTTGATGGTAGTCATTTTATTGCTATTCCCCATACCACTAGACCATCAAAAAAGCGTCCATATAAATTGGAAGAAACTATAACTGTTATTCAAGATGAAGTAAAGGACTTGACTGAAAATGTTGAGCCCTCTATTTCGCTTGATAACAAAGAAAACATTGAAGAAATTGAAAATACTGAAATAGTTGAAACCGAAACTAAAATTGAAGAAAAACCACCTAAAAAAGCTCGTCAAATGACTAAAAAAGAGTTGTTTAATGAACTTTATTCAAAATACATTGATTGCAAAAAAAGAGAACGCAAGAAACTAATTATTGAAGATATGTTACCTTATTTTGAAAATAAACAAACTTGTGTAAATTTTGTAAATACAAATTTTGAAAGAAAGTTAAGAAATTTAATTTGTCGCAGAGTTAGAATGGTTAGAAAAGCAAATTTGGTAGATTTCAACTATTTTTGCACCTTTACTTATGATGATAAAAAACATACAGAAGAAACTTTTAAAAAGAAACTTCAAACCTGTTTTAAGATGATGTGTCATAGAAAAGATTGGAAATATATGGGTGTTTGGGAACGAGCCCCTAAAACTAAAAGATTACATTTTCATGGATTGTTTAAAATACCCGATAATGCTATGGTTGGCGAAATAATTAAAGTAAGAGATTACAACTTAAATTCTCATAAAATGCAGGAAACTTACCAAAACTCATATTTTAATGATAGATTTGGAAGATCAGATTTTGATGAATTAGATAAACATAAAGTCGGCGAAGCTATGCAATATCTAATTAAATATATAGAAAAAACGGAAGAAAAGATTGTTTATAGCAAAGGATTGTATCAATATTTCATATCAGATATTATGGACGATGACATTGTATGTACTGTTGGTCAAGAAGATAAGAAATTATTGCTATTTGATGACTTCTCCTGCTGGGACGAGGGTTGTTTAATTGGAAAAGTAAGTCCACAAGTAATTGCACAAATGAGAAAATGCAACTAACTAATCGGCAACATAAAAAAATTGGGTTATGTGGTTAGCCTGCGCACAAACCCAATTTTGTTGCCGATTCCTTTGCTAAATTGCTCTTTTGTTTGTTTAGTGGGGTGTTGTTGTCTTGCGAGCGAAGCGCAGCCA
>JBGVOQ010000024.1:0-11434 GCA_045126575.1 Candidatus Onthoplasma sp.
CTTTAGACCTCTCAGACATCTCTGCATGCAAAAATTATGTACAAATTAGCACAGCATATAAAAACTTAGTTATTTATGCAAAAATGCAAAAAATAACTACCGCTACTATAAAAAGAATAACCCATTTTAACCATTTAAATATTTTCATACACTAACAATATAACATATTAAATTTATTTTTGCAACTTATATTGACACTAATTTCAGCATGCAGTTTAGATAAATCTACACAATGTACACGCCAAAAAGGCGCCTATTACATTACAAAATAGTGCTAGTGGGATTGCTAGCAGTGTCTTTTTCACCCTTGTGGAAGCAAAATATATGCTAGACACATAGAACAAGGTATCACTGCTACCCATAATTACACTTGCGCACTTACCAATATAACTATCCGGGCCGTATTGAGTAAATATATCTTTTAACAGCACATAAGCCGCATTACTGCTAAATGGTCGAATTATTGTAAGTTCGGTCACCTCACTTGGTATACCTAAAATTTTAAATAATGGCGATAATAATTTACAAAGCAAAGCACTTAATCCACTACTTCTAAATAACTCTATTGCAATAAACATTGCTATTATGTATGGCAAAAGCGAAACAATTAGAGGCACCGATTCCTTTGCCCCCTTAACAAAACTAGAATATGCATCCACCTTTTTGATTAACGCATACATCAACACGCACGCAATCAATGTTGGAAGTAATATATCCGCCATACAACCCCTCTATTTTTAATATGAAGACGTCTAACGCCTTATGATAGTATGAAGACGTGGCTGTGCGCCACTTATGAAGTAGTGACTAAAGTCACTTATTGTG
This sequence comes from Candidatus Onthoplasma sp., assembly GCA_045126575.1. Lineage (GTDB taxonomy): Bacteria > Bacillota > Clostridia > Christensenellales > UBA1242 > Onthoplasma. The sequence continues at coordinate 826 of JBGVOQ010000024.1, forward strand.
GTTATATCTTCATAAGCAAAACGCCTTCATTTATCCCTTATTTCCCTTTACTTTTCTAGCCTTTGTAAATAATGTTTTTGTACCCTTTCTGTAAATCAATTTTACCAATATAATTCCAATAATTGTAGGAACAAATGTAGATACCACTGTTGGCCAAATTATGCTAGATGGCGCAACACTTCCAGCCAATGCACGTAGTCCAATCACAGTGGTTGGTAATACTTGAATACCTGTAGAATTGATTAGTACTAGCATAATCATACCTTTAGTGGCTATTTCGCTACCCTTGTCCATACCTTGCATTGCCTTGATACCAAATGGTGTTGCCGCGCTACCTAGTCCAAGTATGTTGGAAGACACATTTAGGCATATATTTTTTTCAGTTTCAGGGTCGGTTGTGCCAAAGATAAATCTAATCGGCCTTTGAAGTAGATGTGAAAGTTTGTGACTTAACTTAGTATCATCTAATACTTGCAACAAACCTAACCATATAGCATATATTCCCAAAAATTCGATACACATTTGTACGCCATTTGCGCTGGCACCCATCATAACGGTTAATGCCTGCTCTGGCGCTGTGGCAACTAGCACAAACAAACTAGATACAATCATAAATAGCCAAATTTTGCTCATACCTAAATTTATGAAAAAACTTGTCCAATTATGATAGTAATGGTTTTTATTTTTTTATGTATTAAATCATTTTTTTTACAAATACTATCTTTGAACCTATTAAGGTTTAGGAGGAACTATGTTCGGTCGTAGTAAAAAAGAGAAGTCTGTACAAAGTGCTCAAGACACATCAGCTTCTCAAAACACAAGTGCTAGAAGTTGTGGTGGCAGATGCACAAAATCATCTTCAGCACAAAGTGCAAAAAGTTGCTCAGACAGCACACGTAGCACAACTAGAAGTTGCAAATAACTTTTAGCAAAAAAAAGAGGTCTATATCAATAGACTTCTTTTTTGTATTTCGACTAACAGTACGTATTAGATTTAACAACTATAACTGCACTTCACAATCAATGTCCTTACTTATCAAGGATTTAAACTGCTTACCCATATTTTTATTGCCTACGATATTGCCATAGTGTGTAGGAATAACCCTCTTAGGGCGTATTGTGTTGGCAAGTTCCGCCGCCTCATGCAAATCCATTGTGTAGTGTCCGCCAATTGGTAACAACAAAACATCTGTTTTAATATTGAGTAACTCAGGCGTAACATCACTATCACCTATAATAGCGACACTTTCGTTATTAATTGTTAAAATATACCCTACCCGTGCGTTTTGCTTAGGATGAAATGGTTTGTTGATATTATATGCACAAAACGTTTCAACACCAATTTCGTCAATCACATATCTCTGCTCAGGCTGTACATATATTGTTTCATTTTCAAATGCGCCTTCAATCTCTCCTTTCATAGACTCTGGGCAAATTATCTTGGTAGAAGGCAATAAAACTTTGCTAATATCTTCCTTAGAAAAGTGGTCCCAGTGCGAATGTGTAATAAATATATACCTTGCCTTAACATTTCCATCAACCCTTAATGGGTCAATATACATTTCATCATTTATCAGTATAGAATTTTGACAATTTACTTTTATATCCATAATTATCTCCTATAAAATATATATTAGCATAAATCTAATGGTTTTGTATCAACTTTTTCATAATATATTACTTTTATTTAAATCAAATATACAATAAAAAACACCCAAATACTAGTTTAGGTGTTATAAACTTTATCTAAAGGCTCTTTTCTTCGTGTGAATAATAATCATCATCATCATAGGGGTCTTCCATAACAAGGGTTGTTTCGTTACATTTAATCATACCATCGTGTATTTTTATATCAAATTTACTTTGTCCCTTTACATATGATGAAGTACACATTCTTTCAAACACTGGCATATCATTTAAAATTCTTTTTAGATTGTTATATTTTAAATCTCCATACTTTTTGTCTGATATAATTAAATTACCTTTCCCCTCTGTTAATAAAGTTGCAATAGCAGTTTGAGCATGCTTGTTAAATTGTCTAAAGCATTCTTTTGTTCCTGGCAATTCTAATGCTGTGCCCAAATCTTTTTTAAATATATATGATATATCTTTCATATGTGATGGCCAGTGACCGCATTTAGCCTCTGCCTCTATATATTGCTCAGCAAAATGTTTTGTAAGGTAATCGGCAACTTTCTTGGCATTAGGTAAATATCTTGTATCGATATTCGAAACATTTACATCAGACCAATCCAAAAGAATTGAATCTCTATACCTATCATCAAACAAAAAGGATAAAAATTCGCCATATTTTGTTTCTGTAAAGTCAAAAAAAGCATAAGTTGGATAAAGTTTATCATCTTTATATTCAAAACAAGGTTTTAACCAACTTCTATTTTTACTTGCTTTTTGTTGAAATCTTTCATTTATACTTTGCAAATCATCAAATTTAAGATTTTCTAACTGACTTGTTAAATTATCTGTACTAAACACACTAACCATAAAGTCATATCGAACAGCGTTTAGTTCCTCTTTTGTAATAACAGGTTTACCGCCCATAATAAGTTTAGCAGATGTGTATGCTGATAAAAATTCTTCTTCACTATGACAATAACTCATATTAACTCCTTCTATTTACTTAAAATATTTCCATTTTGATTTGTTGGACTAGATGTATTTAGTTTGGTATAAAACTTACTTAGTCCAGCAGTTCTGCATTGTTCAACCAATTCGCTTCTTTGTTTGTTTTGTTTTTCTAATAGAATAACTAATTTTGCATGTTCTTCAGGTGTCATTTGCATCGCAGGTGTCCTAGTTCCATAGTTATCTACTGAATTTTTGTGTGCTTGATAATATTGATATTCTCTATCTGCTAACCAATTTTGCTTGTGGCTTGAGTCTACTTTATCAGGAGCTGCCATCATAAATGCAACTGGCTCGTATTTGTGAGTAAAGCCTCTTTCCATTGCTGAATGTCTCCAAATATTTGAATATTTTTCAAGACCTTCTTCAATAACCTCTGCATCCATGCCAATTGTCTTCAATGTTTTAACTATACCATCACGAACAATTTTGTCATAATCTTCACTAAAAATCAATGAAAACTCATCAGTTCCTTTTGGCATCATCCAATTTGTTCCACCACTCATAACCCAATTGATTTGCCATTCTACAATTTTTAATTCATACTGATGTCTTAACTCGGCAAAAGTTTCAGAGTTGTCCATAAATTGTTTAATTGCGTGCGGTTTGATATAAATTCTTTTATCTTTTAAAACTTTATGTAAAAGTTGGCTCATCCAGGCATTATCTCTTAAATGGCAAGGCAAATTAATACGCCACACTTCACTAGGACGACTGAAACAGTTATCATACCACACACCTTCTTTTGGAAAGAAATTCTTAATTTCTTCTTCAAGAATTGCGTTTGTTTTTTCATCATTGGTTGCAATTTTAGGTAATATTCTTGTTTTAGAATTTGTCTCATTTTTTCTTATAATAAAATCCAATAGTCCCATAAAAACTCCTTAAAATTATACAAATTATAGCATAGTTTGTTATATTTTACAACACCTATTTAAAAATTAGACATAAAAAAACTAAATCGTGGTTCGATTTAGTTTTTAATTGGTGCCGATGGTCGGGGTCGAACCGACATGAGGTTGCCCTCGCAAGATTTTGAGTCTTGTGCGTCTGCCATTTCGCCACATCGGCATATTAAGTTTGTCCTAATACATAAATTCCCTGAGGGATTAACCCTCAAAGAAAATAAATTGGAGGCACCAACCAGATTCGAACTGGTGATAAAGGTTTTGCAGACCTTGGCCTTACCACTTGGCGATGGTGCCACACGATATTGCTATTATAATACAATATATGAAAAAAATCAAGAGAAATTTAAAACTTTTTTATTTTTTTTAATTTTTCCCTTGATTTTTGCCTTTTGTTACAATAATTCTACTATTATGCGGTTGGAAATATAGAAATGTTCTGGCTTAATCTTTAAAAATCCTTCCTCAATATACAAAAATCCGCCCTTAATCATATTTTGAATTTGAGTTGACCTAGTTTGTAGCAGGTCTTCCTTAAAGCGCTTTCTAAACCTTTCAAGATTTAATCCTGTAGACAAGCGAAGCGACAACATAATATATTCTGTACGCCTATCACTATCACTAATAAATTCCTTATTGGCAATAGGCAACTGGTTGTTGTTTAGCATTTGAATATATTCGTCAAGATACGAGGTATTGTTAAATCTATAGCCGTCCATAAAGCTATGTGCCGAAACACCTAGACCTAGATAGTCAACGTCTTTCCAATACTTAAAGTTGTGCTTACTTTCATAGCCTGGTATTGCAAAGTTGGACACTTCATAACGCACAAACCCAGCATTTTTAAGCATCTCATTTGCTGTATTGTACATTTTGATACACGCCTTATCGCCCAATGGCTTTAGTTTACCCATCTTGATGTTCTTATATAACTGCGTATTTTCCTCCACCTGCAATGAGTAGACAGATATGTGCTTTACATTTTTTTCAATCAAATAATCAACAGTATCCTTAACTGATGCAAGTGATTGGTGTGGCAAACCTATCATAACGTCCGCACTAACGTTTGTAAAGCCCATTTTGTGCAACATATCAAATGTATTTTCAATATTATTCATAGACTGAAATCTACCAACATTAGCCAACACTTTGCTGTCGATACATTGCACGCCCACGCTAATACGATTGACACCTGAACGCAAATATTCCATAAGTTTGTTGTATGTAATAGAGGTAGGATTTATCTCCACAGTAAACTCAATTTCGCCTTCGAAGTGGAATGTTGAGTAAAGTTTACGTGTTAGCTCGTAAATAAATCCTTCGTATACAACCGATGGAGTGCCGCCACCAATATATATGCTGTTAAACACCATCTTTTCACACTTGGTGCGATACATATCAATTTCCTTAAATAATGCTTCCTTAAACTCTTGCTGAGCAGGCACACCCATTGAATACGATACAAAGTCGCAGTAATCGCACTTGCGGTCACAGAATGGTATATGAATATATAGTCCAAGTTTGTCATCTTGCAAACCCTCCTGAACTATTTTTACTTCCCACTCCTTACACTTTTCGTTACGGTATTTTTCTCTATCAAATTTCTTTATTTTTTTGTTGGACCATAAAGCTTTTTGAGAAGTCTTTTCCTCATATTCTTTTTCTATACGCTTACGACTCATCTCCTCTAGTTTACGGTCAATGCGTTGATCCATAGTTTCCTCAAACGCTGCAGATGTTTTTAACTCATCTTTCCAACTCAACTGTTCCTCAGCGCCTGGACTTGTTACATTGTTTTCAACCTGTTGCTCTAAATCCTTTTCATCCATAATATATACCCCCTTAATCATCAATCTTTAATATTGATATAAATGCTTCACTAGGAAGTTCTACACTACCTAGTTTACGCATACGTTTTTTACCTTCTTTTTGCTTTTCAAGTAATTTACGTTTACGTGTAACGTCACCACCATAACATTTAGCAAGCACGTCCTTGCGAACGGCACTAATTGTTTCACGTGCGATTACCTTGCCGCCAATAACTGCTTGGATAGGTATTTCAAACAAGTGTCTTGGAATAACTTGTTTTAATTTTTCACACAATGCTCTACCTCTAGCATAAGCTTTAGACCTATGTACTATGATTGACAGTGCGTCACACACATCACCATTTAGCAAAATGTCCATTTTAACCAAATCACTTTCCTGATAGCCGCACAACTCGTAATCCATACTTGCATATCCCTTAGACAAGCTTTTAATTTTGTCAAAAAAGTCATATACAATTTCATTTAGAGGCATTACGTAAGTTAACTTGGTGCGATTTTCATCTAAGTACTGCATATTTTTGTACTCACCACGCCTATCGCTACACAAATCCATAATATTGCCCATATACTCAGGTGGAGTGATAATCTCCATTTTGACTATAGGCTCTTCCATAGTGTCAATTGCTTGTGCACTAGGCATAAAACTAGGATTGGAAATTAAATAAGGCTCCTTATTAACTTCCTTGATTTGATATTCAACGCTTGGTGCTGTAGTGATTAGGTCTAGATTAAACTCACGCTCCAAACGCTCGTTGATAATTTCCATGTGAAGCAATCCTAAAAATCCACATCTAAATCCATGACCAAGCGCCGTACTAGTTTCCTTTTCAAAATGTAATGATGCATCATTTAGTTGCAACTTTTCAAGTGCTTCCTTAAGTTCCTCATACTTGCTACCATCTAGTGGGAAAATTCCACTAAACACCATAGGAACAGCCACCTTAAATCCGTCCAAAGGCTTTTGTGTTGGATTATCAAGTAATGTAATTGTATCACCTACCTTAGTATCCGAAACATTTTTGATACTAGCGCAAATGTAACCTACATCACCTGCTTGCAAACTTGCAGTTTCAACATTTTTAGGTGCAAATATACCCACTTCGGTAACATCAAAACTTTTACCTGTTTGCATAAACTTGACTATATCGCCGGCTTTTACGCAGCCATCAACAATACGAACCATACTAACCGCACCCTTGTAACTATCATAGTAGCTGTCAAATATAAGTGCCTTAAGCGGTGCATTAACATCACCCTTTGGAGGTGGAACATTTTCAACCACACGCTCCAATACTTGTTCGATATTAAGCCCTGTTTTGGCAGAAATCCTAGGAGCATCTTCGGCAGGTATTCCAATTATATCCTCAATTTCCTTAATAACCTTTTCACAATTTGCACTAGGCAAATCCACCTTATTAAGCACTGGTATAATTTCCAGTTTTGCATCAAATGCAAGGTACACATTGGCAAGGGTTTGTGCTTGAACCCCCTGAGCGGCATCTACAACCAATATTGCACCCTCACATGCCATAAGTGAACGTGACACCTCGTACGAGAAGTCAACGTGACCAGGAGTATCTATTAGGTTAAGAGTATATTCCTCACCCTTGTAGTTATATTTCATTGTTGTTGGTGTAAGTTTGATAGTTATTCCACGCTCACGTTCAATATCCATACTATCAAGTAATTGAGCGCTCATATCACGCTTGGCAACTGTGTTAGTAAATTCAATAAATCTATCTGCTAATGTGCTTTTGCCATGGTCGATATGTGCAACTATGCAAAAATTCCTAATTTTATCTTGTCTATCCATAAATTTCCTTTGTTGTCCAGTATTATTTATTCTAGTATACCAAATTTTTTACAAACTTAAAAGTGTTTTAATATATATTTTTATTTTTTATGTTTTTTTAAAATAAAATTAATGTTATCTAAATCCATCATTAATAGCTGTGCCTATCAAAATTAATTTGTACAAGCAACATAATAGCACTTTTTTCATATATTTACACCAAGTGAGGTTGTATGATATTTGAAAGTATTGGTGCTTTTTTGTCCCGACTTACTTTTTTCTATGCTTATGTAGATAATCACTCATCTTTTCCTAAACCGCTCAACAAAGATGAGGAAAATACACTAGTTGAAAAAATGACAAAGGGCGATACTGAGGCAAAAACTAGGCTAATTGAGCACAATATGCGCTTGGTTGCCCATATAGTAAAAAAATACTCCTCTACCGCTGAGGCTGATGACTTGATTTCGGCTGGTTCAATTGGTCTTATTAAGGGTATAAACTCGTATAATTTACAAAAAGGTGCCAGCCTATCAACCTATGCTGCACGTTGTATTGAAAATGAAATACTAATGCTATTACGTGCCAACAAAAAGCATATTGCAATAGACAGCCTAGATGAAACATTGGGCTCCGATACTGACGATAATGATATATCACTTATGGATACAATACCTGAAAAGGACGAAGATGATGTATTTTTAAAAGTTAACAACTCCATATTAATGGAGAATATTGATAAACTTATGCGCCAAAAACTATCAAAACGAGAATACTTTGTAGTTAAATATCGCTATGGACTAAACCACTCGCCCGCCTACACTCAGCGTGAGATTGCTGACATGCTAAATATTAGCCGAAGTTATATATCCCGCATTGAAAAAAAAGCCTTAAGTATCCTTAAAGACTTTTTACAACGTACAGACTTTTGTTAACCTTGCCTATTAAATCCTGATTGGTTTACTTGTACACGCTTAGAGAAATTTTCTGCCTGCGCAGTAAGCCTATCAACAATTTTATCTATATTCTCGCAAACCCAATCACTAGCACGCAAAATTAAAACACATTTATTAAATCCGTCATCATCATGCTTCATATTTATTTTAATTAGGTATCTTTCGGACTCTCTAGCCTTGCCAAAACGAACTTCTGCACCCACACCTATAAAACTTTTGTTCGCATTTTCAAATAGTTTATACTCATCATGATTTTTAAATGACAATGAATATTCGCATTCAATTTTAGGAACCTTGCGTATAGTTATTGTATAGATATTTGCCTTGTTTATATCGTGAGAGCGTTCACATGTAACATATTTCATTTTACTACCTCTATTTATCCTTTGTATTTTATTATAATATAATACAACAATCTTCAAATGTCAATATGTTATTTATTTTTTAAGTCAATTTTTTAGTCGAATTTAGTAATTCAATGTTATCTACAATCATATTATTGGCATACTTTTTTGCTGTATCGTAATCTTCCTGTGTTTTTATGGTCCATGCAAGGAGAGGTATATTTAATTTGGCAGTATACTTGTTAGGCAAATTTTTAATGTTATACGAAACAAAATCAATATGGGCAAATTTATTAAGCCACAACTTCTTAATAGGTATCTTTTTATAAAATTTCAATTTATCATTTTTAAAGAAACTTGATAATTGACCTCTTAAAATATTAGGCATTAATTTATAACACCTGCGCAAGGCAAATGGGTCAAACGACTGTATAAACACATCACCTTGATAGTTGTCCAACAATTGTTTTAATGCTGGAACCAGTTTTTTCATATTGTTGTTAGTTTTTATTTCAATCAATAGCGGAACCTTGCCATTAACCAGTGCCAAAACATCACTAAGTAAAGGTATTCCGTATTGTGTGTTGTTTAATTTGTATTCCCTAATTTGAGTATAAGGCAACAGCTTGATATACTCATTTACTCCTGTCATACGGCGCAGGTTATCATCATGAAAAACCACCAATTTACCATCGCTAGACAAGTGAATATCCAGTTCTATTCCAAGGTGCAAATTTAGCGCTTGTTCAAAGGCTGGCATGCTATTTTCGGGATAGACATTATGTACTCCACGATGTGCAAATGGTTGCTGTAATAGTTTTCTGTAACTAACACTATCAAATAAATGTTTGGTTTTAGGTTGTTTATCTTTTTTCATAGTATATATTATTTCCTTTATAATTTAAATATTGACAGGTTACAAAAATAGACATTTTTAGATGTCTATTTTACCTTGTTTTTTTAATCTTTGCCACAAATTTTAATGAATGTTTTTTGCAAACCATTTCAAAACATCTGTACAATTTGGAATATATCGAACTTTCAACAAAACTGCGCCAATCTACATTTTCGCCGCCTAGCCACAATTCCACTGTGTTATCCTTACGTGTAACAGACACCGAAGTTATTTGCTTACAAATCGCACTCTCATCATCTAGTGGCTCAAAATATGGCTTAATACGTGTTGCACCAAAGTCCATTTTGTCAGCCAAAATTAAACACGCCGACACATTATCATAAAAGTTATCTCCTCTGCGCCCTGTATGGCTTGCTATTGCCGAATCTATAACCTTAACATCCTCTGCCGGTATATTATTTTTACGCAAAAAGCCTTTTGCCATCTCTGCACCAGTTTGCGCATGCAAAGTTTTGCCATTTAAATGTCCAATGTTGTGCAAAGCACAGGCGATAAACAACAAACTCCTTTCCTTAATATTAAGTTCAAAGCACTCGGCTAATTGCCTAGCGTACTCTATAGTGCTAAGAACGTGGATTATGCCATAATGCTTAGGCTCGTCCTGCTTTAATATATCAATACGGCTATAAATCGCCATAATCTCTTTATCTTGTATAATATCCAAGTAAGTCATGCTTTACCCCCGTAAAATATTTAATCTTTTCAATTTAATTTTAACATAGCAGAGCACAAAAATGCAAACAAAAAATCGAGATAATCTCGATTTTGTTTATTTAAAACGTATATTCCTCGTCCATTGACTTAAACACCACATCTTCATCACGCACACTGCTACCAACAGAAGAATAGTATTGTTGATTACACTCATACACTGGCGAGCCTTGGATGTCAAACCCACAATGTTTTGGCTGTGGTGAGTATAACACTCGCTCCAAAAATTCACTTTTATCAACATTATACGAGCAGCCTTTGATATGTCCCATAGGGTCAACATTGTACGTTGCAAGGTCACGTGCAAATTGATACACTTGATTAAGTGATTGCTTTTTTACATACACACACCTTTCCATCATTTCATCAGCAGTTTGGCTAATTGCTGCACGCTGCAATATGCTAATATCTATCGTTAAATCCTCAACTGGGATTTCATTTTCCACCTTTTCAGGTCTGCCACCACAGGTTAACCTACCATTATTATGCATTGCCAATTTGTTAACAACA
>JBGVOQ010000025.1:0-19604 GCA_045126575.1 Candidatus Onthoplasma sp.
CAAGCATAAAAATAGTTTTAATAACAACAACTTGGAAGAAAGTATCTTCGCACTCGTACCTAAAAATATGATAGCAAAAATAAATATAATTTGCAATTGATTAAGGTTAAAATTTTAAAATACTTACAAAAAATGTCAAAAATATGAAAAATAAATATGTTTTAAAGTATTAAAGTTGAAAGTTTTTATTGATTTTTTTATTTTGATGTGCTATAATAAATGTGTATTGCACTAGGTGGGGAGTTAGCGGTGCCCTGTAACTTGCAAGCCGCTGTAGCAAGGCTGAGGCGATATCTCGGGGCAAACTTGGTTGTGTTTGAGTATGTATTAAATATGATGAAATTAGGGTCTTATTCAATAGTTACCTATGAACCATGTCAGGGCAGGAATGCAGCAGCATTAAGTGGGAATACTATGTGCTTTAAGGTAGCTCTAATGGAGTAGGTAGTATGTATGCCAGCAATTGATTTGTTTCAAAATATCGTGTGCAATATGCCAATTTAGTGCTTCCAGGTTTTCTGGAAGTTTTTTTATGCGCAAATATAAGGATTTTAAATAATAAATGTTTATAAATCTATTTAAAAATTAAAATTAATATGTTATAATAAAGTTATGAAAAATATGGAATTATTGGCACCCGCCGGGAATATGGAAAGTCTTAAGGCTGCCGTGTATAATGGTGCAAATGCTGTATATTTAGGCATTAAGCAGTTTAACGCACGTAATAATATTGATGGATTTACTTTGGAAACACTGCCTGAGGCTGTTGATTTTGCACATCTTTATGATGTGAGGGTTTATCTTGCCCTTAATATATTATTTAAAGATGATGAATTGCAATCTGCTTTAGACGTTGTGGCTGAAGCAAATAACATTGGAATTGATGCTTTTATCGTGCAAGATTTAGGGCTTGCATATTTGATAAAAAAACACTATCCTAGTGTGGAATTGCATGCGAGCACTCAAATGGCAATTCACAATCTTGAAGGTGTTAGGGTTTTGGAGCGGCTTGGATTTAGTAGAGTTGTATTGGCACGTGAAACTTCACCGGAAGAAATTAAACGTATTAGCGATAATAGTGATATCGAAATCGAATTTTTTGTGCAAGGTGCGTTGTGTGTAAGTTTTTCGGGCAACTGTTATATGTGTTCACATTTGGTGAACAAAAGCGGTAATCGTGGCGTATGTCAGCAGTTTTGTAGACTGCCATATACTTTTGAAAATGGAAAGGTTAGTAAGTATGGGTTTTTGCTAAGCGCCAAAGATATATGCATGTTGGATAGATTAAACCAGTTAAAAGATTTGGGTGTGTGTAGCCTAAAAATTGAGGGGCGTGCACGTAGACCTTACTATGTGGCGCAAGCGTGCAAAATGTATCGTAATGCACTAGATGGAATCAAAAATCCCAAGGAAGAGGTAGATGCTTTAAAGGTGGCGTTTAACCGTGGGTATACTCCTGCATATTTTGATGGCAACGCAAATATTATTTCACAAATACAGGGTAACAATGGATTAAAAATTGGTGTTGTAAAAAGCGTTAAAAACGGCTTAAAATTTAACGAGATTTTTATTAGCTCTAACTATCAAAATTTGGGCAAGTGTGGACTTAAATTTTTATACCAAAATGAGGAAATTGCATCCATCGGTGTGCATGATATAAAGCCAACAAATGATGGGTACAGAATCACCACTACGGCAAGGGTTAAAACTGGTAGCGAAGCGTATCTTATTCAAGACGAAAACTATGAACAAAAACTGTTAAATAATATCAAAAAATTACCTATCGAAATCTCATTTTTTGCGACACCAAATCAGCCTATAAAAATTACAGCAAAATATAAGGATTTGATTGCTGAACAGTATGGGGAAATTGCAACCGAGGCTAAAACAATTAGTGTTTCAAATGAGCAAGTTTTAAAGCAATTATCTCGTAGCGATATGTTTGATATTGTTAAGTTTGATTGCATTGTTGAGGGGTGTTACATATTAAACTCAACAATAAATAAATTAAGAAATAATATATATAATAATTTAAAACAAAAAATATTAAATAAATATTTAAAAAACAAATTAAATAAAATAAAAATAGATATTAAATACAATGCTATAAATAAGCAGACTGTAAGGAATTTTAATTATTCTATTATTAATAATGTAAATAATTTAGATAAATCAAATAATATTATATTTAATTATAAAATATTTGATTTAAATGATATTTTAAAATTTGACCAATATTGCAACGCAAACGGAGTTAATGGATATATTGATATACCAAATTTTGCAACCGAACAGGATATTAACTGTATTAAATTGGCTTTGGAAAAAACTGATTTGGGTGTTGTGGCTAACAATTTATATGCGTTAAATTTTGATTGCAAAATGATAGGCGGGCAGTACCTAAATGTGTACAATAATTACACAATTTTAGCGTTACAAAATTTACATAATCTAGATGCTATTTTTGTTGAGGAAATGACCGATAAAACTATTAAAAATTTGCATGCAGATTTACCAATTTTAAAACGCGAAAAATCATATATGACATTACTTCATTGTCCATTTAAGCAGAACCTAAATTGTGATTGCAAAAACTGTAAATTTAGTGACTGTTCGACCTTAAAAATTAATAGTGGAAAGAAGTTTAAAATAGAACGCAAAAAGACAGTTTCGTGCGTATTTTATTTAAAGGATATATTATGAAATTACCAGAACAATTTTTAACCAGAATGAGGACTTTGTTGCCAGACTATGATGAGTTTGTAAACAGTTACAACTTATCGCCTGTCAAATCATTTTTCGTTAATCAAAATAAGATTGGTGACGATGAATTTTTAAACATTTGTAATTGGAATATTGAAAAGTGTGCTGAAGGATATAAATTGTTGGAAGATATTAAAATTGGTAAAACTCCAGAGCACCACAGTGGTATGATTTATATGCAGGAGTTAAGTGCAATGATGCCGGTAAATTTTCTGCCATTGAACACGAATGATTGGGTTATTGACTTGTGTGCCGCGCCTGGTGGTAAGTCTATTCAGGTTGCAAATAAAATACCTAATGGAGTTTTAGTTTCCAACGAAATTGTTAAATCGCGAGCTGGCATTTTAAAATCAAATATCGAACGTATGGGGCTTAGCAATGTGTGCATAACCAACAACGAACCTAAGGATTTGGAAAAATTTTTTGAGGGCGTGTTTGATGCTGTTGTGGTAGATGCTCCATGTTCTGGCGAGGGAATGTTTCGCAAAGATGAGGACGCTAGGCTTAATTGGTCGCAGGCAAATGTCGAGGCATGTGCAATTAGGCAAAAAGCCGTACTGGAAACAGCTAACAAACTTTTAAAGTGTGGGGGATACCTATTATATTCAACTTGTACATTTTCAGTTGAGGAAGATGAACAAGTGGTGGCTGATTTTTGTAATAAACACGATTATGAGATTGTGCCTCTTTCTTATCAGGGCGCTGAATCGGGAATTGAGATTGATAACTATGACACCTCAAGATGTTTAAGATTTTATCCTCATAGGTTTGACGGCGAAGGGCAGTTTGTGGCGTTGTTACGCAAAAATGAAAAATCTAACAAGTTTATTGCAGGTAAAGTTTTTTATAAGCCTCTAGCAAAATTTCCAACTGAGTGTAAGATTTTTAAAAACTTTTGCAGCGATAGTTTGACTGAATATAATGATATTGTTGATAATGCAGTATACAACAATGGTACAATTTACTATATGGCAAACAAGCAGATTGCCGAATCGGGCATTAATCTTGTTAATTGTGGTGTTGTACTGGGTGAGATTGTCAAAAATAGGTTTGAGCCAAACCACAACCTTGCTTCATGCTTTGGTGCAAGATTTAAAAGTGTTTTAGATTTAGATAGTGCTGTGGTGGAAAGATTTTTGAAGGGTGAAACGGTAAACTGCGAAATGAGTGGATACGTGCTTGTAACCTACAAAGGTGTTGCATTAGGTTTTGGTAAAGCGGTAAATGGTGTTTTAAAAAATCATTATCCTAAGGGGCTACGAAATATATAAAGTATTAAATATAAATAAAATGCCAAATAAATAAAATTAAATATCACAAAAATAGAAAATAAATAGCAGATAAATAAATAAAAAATAACCAAATGGCTACGGCTTGTCCGTTGAGATGATTTAATTTATATAAATTAAATAAGATTTGTGTGAAAATAAATACGTCGTAATGTTGTGAATTATGGCGTATTTTTGTTGAAAAATGGGTAAAAATCAAAAAAAAATTAAAAATTTATCCACAAATTTTAAAAAAAGTATTGAAATTTGTACGATTATGTAGTATATTAGTGTTAGCAAAATTTGTTGCAATATATGCAACGCATATTTAAGGAGAATAATAATGGGTATTTTAGTATCAAATATGTTAGCAACTGGTGCTTGGATGGCATTTTTAAGCATTTTAGCTATAATAGGCATCGTGGTTGCTGGTGGATTTATAGTTGCATTGCTAGGACGCATGGTTTTAACCTTGGTAAGCCCTAAGAATGAAGTTTTGGACGATAACACTCAGTATTCACACACTAAGGCACAAACAGTTAATTTTGACCAATCTAGTGTGTATGTAACACAGGCTGAGCAAAGTGTAAATGTACAATCCGAGTATGCGCAAGCTCCAGTGGACGCTAGTGATGATTATTCATATGCAGTTGATGTGAATAAGGATTTGGCTAAGCAGGAAGAGGCTATGCTCAATAGCGAATTGGAAAATGCTAAGGTAAGCGAGGAAGACGATTTCTTTAGGGACTTTACGGGTAATGATGATGTTAGATTTGGTGATGATGACCTAATTAGCATGATTGACGAAATTTCACAAGATGTGTTAGATGAGCAACAGGAAGAAATGTTGGCAACCGAAAAAGAGGAAAGCGAGGCTAACAAGAGTTTATTAGATAAGTATTCAATAGATGACTATTTAACTGATAATAAGGAAGAGCCATCTGCAGAGGAATTACCAGTAGAAGACGATATGTTTGATGCTGAGGACCCATTTGCAGATATTGGCGAGGTTGAAGAAGAGCCTGCCCAACCTGAACAACTTGTCGATGTGGTTGACCAAGAAACTATGGATGAAATTAATACATTAAAACAACAAATTAAGGAAATTGTAGAAAATATGGAAGACAACAAAAATCAAAACGAAACATTTAATCAACAACTTATCAACATCTTAAACGAATTAAAGGAAGCTAACAAGAAGGAAGTTAGAACCGAGGAAGATGCTGAACGTGAAATTAATGACTTGAAGCAACAACTAGAGGCTTCTCGTGCGGAAATGGAACAACAAATGCAAGAAAAGATTGCAGATAAGGACGCAGAAATGCAACAACGTTTGCAAGAACAATTAGATGCATCTAACGCTGAAATTGAAAGCTTAAAGGCTCAATTGTCAGAAATCCTTGCTAAGATGGATGGTTCTGATGACGACGAGGCTATGGAAAAAGAACCAGTAGCCGAAGAAGAACCAGTAGCTGAAGAGCAACCTGAAGATGAGATTGCTGCTTTACGTAAGGAAGTGGGCGAAATGTTGGCTTCAATGCGTGAGGAAAATAAGGTTCAAACTAGTGTAAATACTCAATTGCTTGAAATCTTAACTAGCATGAAGGAAGAAAACTTAAAGAATAAAGAGCAAGATACAATTGAAACAAATGAAGAAGCAACTGAGCAAGTAGCTGAATGGAAAGAAGAGTTAGAGGCAACTGAAAAGGAACTTAAGGAACAATTTAAGGAAGAAATGTTGCATAAATCTGAAAAAGAACAAGACTTAATTCGCAACCAAATGGAAAGTTACAATGACGAAATTAGCGAATTAAAAGAACAACTAGCTTTCTTAATGGAACAATTTAAAACTCAAACCGAAAATGCTAAGAACGAAAATAAGGTGTTGTTAGAACAACTTGAAGCAGAAAGAAAGGAAAGAATTCGCCTAGAACAAGAAAAGCTTGAAGACGAAAAGGATAGCATTTTAACTGATGCTGAAATGGCTGACTTATACAGTGACGCAACTGATGATTTTGCTAGCGAAGACGCTGTTAGAAAACTTGAAGATGAATTGGAAGATTCTAAGCAAGAAATTGACGACTTAAAAGAACAATTAAACCGCTTAACTAAATATGTTAAGGAGCGTGAAAATTCAGTAGCTAGTGAAATTGATGTTAATGAAGTAAGAACTGCTGATTTTGATGTTGAACAAATTAATCAAATCACTGCTAGTGATGTAGAGTCTATTGTTAATGAAAAAATTATTGATTCGTTGGCAGAAATTGCAATCTTGAAAGATGAATTAACTCAAACTAAACAAGAAATCGAAAATCAATACAAGGACCAATTAGCAAATGTTAAGGCTGGTATGGAATATGACCGTGTAAGCAAACTTCAAGAATCTGCAGAAAAGGTAGATGGATTAAATGAAAAGTTGGCTGAATTGGTGGACGAATTAAAGGCTGAAAGAGAAAATATTAAGCAAACCAGCGAAACTTGTATTAGCGAAATGGAAAGCGCAAGACAAGAAATTTCAAATAATGCAAAACAAGGCAAGTTTGAAGATTCTGAAATAGCTGTTATTGGACCTAAGGGTAACAAAGTTGCATTGGTAGCTAAGGACAATGCTGTTGCTGAATTAGTTGCAACTATCGATATTGAAACCGCTAAGAAAATTAGTAATGATGAACTAAATGAAATTGTGGAATCTCGTTTGGAAGAATCTAATAAAGCTATTGAGGCTTTAAAGCAAGAAATTGCCGAACTTAAAAAGGATTTGGCAGAAAAGGCTGAAGCTCCTGCTCAACCAGAAGTTCCTGTTGTTAGAAGTCCTCTATTTGATGTGGAAATGATTAAAACAATCACTGCTCAAGAAGTAGAAAAGAAAGTTCAAGAACGTTTGGCTGAAGCTATGAAGGAAATTGAAGCAATGAAGGCTCAACTTGAATTATCTAAGAAGGAAATCGAACGTCAATACAAGGAAGAATTAGCAATCAATCGTAATGGCGAAAGCGAAGTTAAGGATAAATTGAAAGGTTCTGCTGCTGAAGTTATTGAATTAAAGGAACAATTAAGTGATTTAACTGAACAAATTGAACTTGAACATCAAGAAGCTAAACAAAATAGCCAAGAAATTGCTGTTCAACTAGACCAAGACCGTAAGGAAAAGCAAGAAATTGCTAAGCAACAACTTGCTATTGCAGAACAAAGCGAAAGCAGCGAAAATGCTGAGGTTATGGTTATCGGACCTAAGGATAATCAAGTTGCTTTGGTTACAGGTGTAACAATGCTTAGCGAATATGTTGGCGAGGAAGATATCCCTACAATCGATATTGAAACTGTTAAACAACTAACCGAACAAGAAATTGAAGAGAAGGTACAAATTAGAATGGCTAGCTCAATTATTGAAATTGAAGAACTTAAAAAGCAAATTCTTAACCTTTCAATCCAAATTCAAGAAATAAAGGGTAAACCAACTGATGATGACGAAAAACCAATGGTTTTCCATTACTCAACAGAAGAAGCTTACTTGGAAAGACTTGCTGTTTTGGACGAAAGATTAAAGAGTGCTAAAAAAGATTTAAAGATTAACAATAAGGAATTAAATCCTCTTGAAAAGGTTAAACGTACTTTGGAGCGTGACAAGGTTAAGCTTCGTCGTAAATACGCTATTGTAGCTAAGAAGAAAGTTGCTTTATATGGCGTTAACAACTACGTTGACATTGATAAGGATAAGGCTGAAAAATTGGCTCAAGAATTAGAGTTGTTGGAAGGCTTAAAATTATCAGTTAACCACTGTGAAGAAGTTATGAATGCAAATATTGATAGATATCCAATATTAGTTCATACTAACAAGATTCTTAAGGAAAATATCGCAAATATCGAAAGTGATATTGCTACATTAAACAAAGAACTTGCTGCTTTACGTGCTCAAAACGGTGAAGGCGAAAACGAATAATAGTAAAAATTCCCATACCACTGGTGTGGGATTTTTTATGCTATATTCAAATGATAGGCTTATATATGTTTGGTTAATTAGTTAAGTTTGTGTTATAATAATGTGAGGAGTGTATTATGTTTTTTTCAAAAAAACCTACTGTTGTTGGATTGTGCTTAGGTGGTGGCGGCGCTCGTGGATATGCACATTTAGGCGCGCTAAAAGCATTTGAAGAATATGGGATAAAGTTTGATATGGTGGCAGGCTGTAGTGTTGGCAGCTGTGTAGGTGCATTTATTTGCTCTGGTATGAATTTTACGGAAATTTATAATATCGCCAAACAATTGCAAGCAAAGGATATCAAACGCAACAAAATAAAGTTTATGCCTTCGTCCACTGAGGGTTTGCAGGAACTGGTAAGCAATAACATAAAGCAAACCAATATTGAAGATTTGCCTAAAAAGTTATATGTTGTAAGTGTTGACGCAAAAACTGGGAAGGAAGTTATATTTAGCAAGGGCGAGTTGGCTAAGGCTGTGGCGGGAAGTTGTGCTGTTCCGGGCGTGTTTTATGCTGTAAATTACAATGATATGACGCTGATAGATGGCGGTGTTATGAACAATATCCCAGCCGATGTGCTAAGAAATAACGGCTGCGATGTGGTTATAACCGTTGATGTTAACAGTACACGTGGTAGTGGCACGTCAAGTGAAAAATTTTATGATGTGTTTTTAGCATCTATTGGTATTATGATGAAAAATAATTCTAAACAAGGATACGAGTATAGTGATATTGTGATTAAGCCAGATATGAAACGTTTTAAATCTACCAAATTAGATGGATATGAGGCGATGGTTGAGGAAGGGTATAATGCAACAATCGCTGTTATGCCGGAAATATTAAAACTAATAAAAAACAAAAGATATAGAATATGGAAAAGAAGAAAAAAGAGTATGTAAGGATTATAGTTTTAGCCGTATGCACGTTTGTATTAATGATGTCGGCTATATTTTCTTCGCCAATTTCAGCAGGGATTAAAAAGTTGCTGTTTAAAACAGATGTAAAAATATGTGATGATGAGTTGGTTGTCCATTTTATAGACGTTGGTCAAGGAGATGCTAGTGTAATAACCTTTCCTAATGGCAAAACTATGATGATTGACGCAGGACCAAAGTCAAACCAAAATGAACTGTTGGAATATATGAGGGATAATGTTAAGCATATAAGCAATAACCTAATAATAGATTATCTAATATTAACGCATCCGGATGCTGACCATTCGGGCGGAATGTGTGCTGTGTTTAAAAATTTTGAGGTAAAGAGTTTTTATAGACCAAATATTGCCTCCAAGGATGAGGATTTGGCTAACTTTGTTGCAGGAAGTAATGTTAACGAATACAATGAGGTTATTAATACTTCAAAAGATGAAACCGGTTTGACAACAAAACTAATCAATCAAAATTATACATTAAATATAGATAATGTAATAGTTGAAATATTTGCACCACTAAAGGCCTATTCAACATCAAACTCAATGAGTCCGGTTATAAAAGTTAGTTACCTAGGCAATAGTTTATTATTTGCTGGAGATATTCAAAAAGATGCCGAAAGTGATATGCTTAAACAATATTCAACCATTTTAGACGCTGATGTTTTGAAGGTTGCGCACCATGGCAGCAATACTTCAAGCAGCGAGCAATTTATTGCACAAGTTAGCCCAATATATGCGATTATTAGTGCTGGTAGACCTAATAGTTATGGCCATCCAAGTTATGAAACCGTTGTAACGTTGCAAAAATATAATGCACAAATAATTCAAACAAATAATAATATAATTAGATTTAGTGTGGGTGACCAAGGGCTAGAACTGTTGGATACGGATGTGATTATATCGAATGTGCTTGTCGAATGGAAGGTGATAGTGATATTTGCGGTGGCGGGTTTAATATTGATACAAGTTGTATTAATTGTTAGGCTAGCTAGATATAATAATAGGTTGACTATAGATAAAGAGTAATAAAAAACACTATATAACGATTAAGGTTGTATAGTGTTTTTTAGTTGTGTATGCCAAGGCTTATTAGTAGCGCAACATTTACTTTTTGCATAGTTATATGGTCCAATTGACCTATGCGGTCACGTAATCGTAATTTATCTAAAGTTCTAATCTGTTCAAGCAAAACTACGCTATCCTTGGTTAGGTTGTATAAATTATGGTTTAGTTCGATATGGGTGGGGAGTTTGGCTTTTTGAATTTGGCTGGTTACTGCAGCAATTATAACCGTTGGACTATATTTGTTGCCAATATCGTTTTGTATTACCAAAACAGGTCTAAGCCCGCCTTGTTCACTTCCAACAACTGGGCTTAGGTCTGCATAATATAGTTCGCCACGTTCTATTTGCAAATTTAATCTCCTTTTAAAAACTGCTCGCTAAGGTATACACTGTCTGTGCATCTATACAATCTATCAAACTGCAACATTAATTTCTTGTAGGTATACTCATTATATGTTGAAATATCAAAAGATTGTGTTATGGGTATACTTAAATCTATGGTAATTTCATTTATATCATTGGTGTAGGCTTGGGCAAGTTGCTTAACGCTATATTTCATATATTCTCCTTTAAACAATGTTTTAAACCTATTTAAATTAAAGATTTTTGCAACCGACATAAATAGGCAAATTTGTTATGTAAGTAATATTTGATATATAAAAAAATTTATGCACTAAATTTAAAACAAAAAGTTTTTGCATAATGCAAACAATGTAAAATATTAAATTGTAATAAAAAAATAAAGGCAAGATGCCTTTATTTTTTAATGATTGCGTTTTGTTATAACGATATATACGGTAAATGTTCCTAGCAGAATAACAACTGTAATTAATATCAAAAAGTCTACATTAGATAGTTTGCTTGGTTTTTCCTGCACGATAATATATTTTGCATCTGCTTCGTTGGTAACAAAGCTTATACCTTTAGTGTTTTTGTCGACATCTAATCGTACTAATTGATTGTCCTTGTACATATAAACAGCGATATTTGTAAGCAATTCCGTACTATCAAGTGGAATGTATACGGTTGCAGAAGTGTCAAGGTAGGAGTATGATAAATCATAACTACCAACAAAATTTAGCTGCCTGTCTTTTAATAGTTGCTGTATAGAATCGTTAATGCCATAATTGGCTACATTAAACACACAATCTTTAGCAAATCCGTTTTCGCTAGTAGTTGACACATTATTACTGCTTAGCCTATTAATAACTACACGATATTGTCCAGGATTAATGTAAACATCATAGATTCCATAATCATTAACGGTTGCAGAAATAGTTTTGACATTTGGATTTGTGGTGTCGGTTATGGTATACTCTAGTTGTAAGTAGTTTAAGATATCCGAGTGTTCTATTACATTTTCAGGAAGGTATTCGCACTCTATTTTACAATTAAATTTGCTAGTAATTTCCGCACTGGATAACTCGGTGCTAGATATAATATCATCTATATAAATAGTTAATGGTGCCTTGGTAATTTCAACTCTGATATGGGTTTGATTGTCGGTGTAAGCAATGTAAGATATTACATTGTTTGATGGGTCCACTAGGCTTATATTACATGCATAATAACCAGAATCTGCAACATTGCTAACCATCAAACTGTTGCTTGTAGCGTCAGCAATTGGTTCAAAGGTTGATGATGCCGATTGGGCATAATACCATTGATATTTGATGGTATACCCATCACTGGTTAGGGCGTGAGTGGCAATTATGTTTAACACAATATCCTGATGATTGTATACAACTGAGATATCATTAGTTTTTTGGGCTATAATAGGTGCCTGAATTTTGTATTTAGCATACAAAGTTAAGTCAGTATAAGGTAGATTGCTGCGGTCGAATGCTATGGTTAGTCCGCTATCTAAATACCAGCCTACAAACTCGTGACCAGGCTTGGTAGGAGAGTTTAGTGTTATAGTAGAATGCTTACTGGTGTAGGTGTCAGGATTGTTGGCTTGTCCGCCATCTAGATGATAGGTGATATTGTATATTTGGCCTACATCGTGAATATCAATTACACGATATATAGTAGCGGTTGAGCAAGGTATTGATATTAGGTAATCATTTTTGCCATCATCAAAGCTTATATTTTGTGGCTTTATAAGGGTTATGTCAATGTTTCCTAAGTTTAATGATATTTGGAAGTTAGATGTAATATCGATATTTCCATCTATCTTTATTATTTTTATGGCATTAATTATATCTTGATTTAATGATGTATTATTTAGTTTGATAGTAAATGTTTTGTTTAGATATGTTGCGTTATTTTGAATGTATTTTTCGTTTGTAATTGATTGAGAACTGCTTTCAATTGGCAAAACTTCAATCACTTCATTATTTAAATGTAGTATTACAGGGATTGTTAAATCCGCAGGGCCGTTTGGCACATCGGGAGCCCATATATTTGTATCTAAATCAAATTTACCCAATCCCTTGTTTTGATTATAGCAAGGTACAAGGTTTAAATTATCAAGCGAACTTCCGCCAAGTGAATTAACTTCTGAAGTGTCGCCAACTCGGGTGATTAATAGCATGTAGTTATTGGTTATATTTATTCCGCTTGCAAGATTTAATTTGTTGTAGGTCGAACACATATTAATGGACGCAACATCTACGTGCGTAGTAGGTGAGTTGATGTTGGATAGAGCATCAGTGTATGAGCTAAAGAAATTATAATAAACACTGTAGTTAGAGCCTATTACAAAACTATCAATGCTTGTAATTGTTTGGTTTAGATAATTTGAAACGTTAACAATATTTGCAATGTATCTAGTAGGCAAATTAGAATATACGTGGGTGTAAAAATGAGTTTTGTTTTGATACGAAGTAAAGGTGCTAACCTTTCCTTGGCTTGTACAAAGCGTTGCGTCAGTTATGCCGTGCATACTGCTTTCAATAAAATAGTCATCATAGGATATGTAGAAATATCCATCATCACCAAAGGTTGTTCCCCATGAATTAAGGCATAGATAAGCGCCCTTGTTTGACCATGCGCCATTGGCATCATAATTGTCGTCCCAACCAACAACAGATATCATGTGATTTACATTCGTTCGCACTGCATCTTGGCTGGCTGCAAGGCTATCGTTTACTACTCGGTAATAAGTAGATGAGCCAGTAGAACCCGTGCTTTCGCCTGAGTAAATGCTGGCAGAAACACTTCCGTATTGCATAATATGATTTTTGACCTTGGTTCTAAACTCATTTAATTCTGTATCCGAGTATTTGGATTTATTACCCCAAATCACATCAAATGACCTTGTGTCATTTACTTTGGCTATTGAGTAAAAGTTGTTATCAATATTATTATAATCTTCCTTTATGGCTTGTTCACGTTGCGAGTCGGACAAATGTCTATAACTATCCATAGGCATAACTTGGTCAAGCACTAGCGAATTATTTTTTTGAGTATATAGTACAAAGTGGTTAAAGTTTCCGCCCTTGTCCAATGCATTTTCAATAGTAGGGTAGTAACTATCCTTTAGGCAAAGCGATGCCGCAAAATGTATTTCCGAAAAATCATAATATTCGTTATAATTAAGTGCAAGGTACGTTTCAAGGCTGGTAAGTGAAGCAAATGCATAGCAAATACCCAAATCGTATTGATGTTCTACCTCTATATGTATTTTGTCACGTAGGTCGTACTTGTCAGGTGGTGTAGTTTGGGTGGCACAGTAGTCTGGCACATAAGATTGAGCATTAACAGTATTAACGTTTAGCCCTACAACGCTGCCTAAACAGATTATTGTGCATAGCAACAACAATTTAACAATATTTTTCATCACTACCTCCAACTATTTTCCCGCATTACTTGTAATATGGTTGCAAAACTATCGTCTAATGCCGATTTGTTATTATGTGATTGTTTACACTTGTCACACTTATAATTAATAATATACCCTTTTTTGCTAGAAGTTACTACACTAACAGGGCGCAAAATACCAAGGCAACTATTTGCACGGTCGCCTGGATTTATATCAATGTGTATAGAACACAAACACTTGTTACAATGGTCACGTGATGAATACTTTAATGGTGGAACGTTTGCTCCACACACTTTGCAAATAAATGATTCATCATTTTTTTCAAAACTCTTCATATAAATATATTAAAAAATATTTATATCAAAGTCAAGTAAAAAAAATAAACCTGCACCAATTAGGACAGGTTTAATTAGTGATAATATTTTGATTGTGTCTTAAAACTGCAATGAGTAATTGTTAAGTTGTTTTTTGCGTGCTTTCCAGTCGGGCAGTAGGGTGGTAAGTAGTGCGTAAAATTCTTTGCCGTGGTTATGATGTACAAGGTGTGCTAGTTCATGTGTGATTACATAATCAATGCAGTATACTGGCGTCTTAACTAGATATAGGTTAAGGGTAACAATGCGTTTAACGTAATTGCAATTTCCCCACATAGATTTCATGGTTTTGACCTTAATTTCCGGCACTGTGGAGTTGGTAAACATTTGATTATATATAAATCTTAAGCGATTACTAACCATATCCATAAAGTATGATTTACACCATTTAGTAAAAATTTGTTTAACATATTCAGGGTCGGTGTTTTTGGCAAGTATTGTAAATTGGTTGTCAAAAATAACCTTGTTTTTAGTGGATTGTTGCACGGTTAGAGGATAGGCATAGCCTAGTAAAAATATTTTGCCATTATCAGTAAAAATGCATATATCTTTTGACAAATTTAGCAAAATTTTAGATAATGTTGCATTAATCCATTCACGTTTGCGCACCAAAAATTCGTAAGCGTAGGCATACGTTACGTGGGTTGGCAAACTAACCGCCACCGCACCACTTTTAGATATAGTAAGTTTGATATTTTTCATGCGCTTTTTAGTGGCTGTTACGTTAATTTTAGTAGATGCTGTTAGCGGGAATTCAATTATCTTTGACATTGTTTTCATACCATTAATGTAACATATATTCAATTTTAAAGCAAGCAATATGTTTGCACAGTATAATAAAAAAATAGGCATTACGCCTATTTTTAAATATTTTCAGCTAGGAACATAGCCTTAAATTTTTCGTTACGTTCAAATAGTTCTTCAAATGAGCCACTATCCACAATTTTTCCACTATCTAGGAAGAAAATCTTATCTACATTTTTAATTGTTGACAAACGGTGTGCAACGATAACGATAGTGCTTTTACCCTTTAAGCCATCAATACTCTTTTTAACTTCCTCTTGTGCAAAGTTGTCTAGCGAACTTGTGCTTTCATCAAATATAATGATGCTAGATTTACGAAGTAGGGCACGTGCGATTGCCAAACGTTGCTTTTGGCCACCACTTAATTTGATACCGCTTTCGCCAACCTTAGTTTCGATACCATTAGGTAGGGTGTCAATAAAGTCCTTTAGTGAGGCTTTTTTCAAAGCGTCATATATATCTTCGTCAGTTGCGTCACCTTTAGCAAGCAATAAATTTTCCCTAATAGTCATATCAAATATATAAGGGAACTGGTTAACCAGTGAGATGCCATTTCGTAGTGACTTTTTGTTTAAACTATTAATATTTACGCCATCAATTAATACTTCACCTTCATCAACTTCGTACATTTTAGACATTAGATTTAGTATAGTTGATTTACCACTACCAGATTGGCCTACAAATGCAACAGTTGTGTTAGGTTTGATTTTAAATGATAAATCATTAAATACTTGCTTAGTGCTAAGAAGTACTGGTTTTGGTTTAACTTTTGGACGTTTTTTAACATTGTCATCTGGCTTTGGATATTCATATTCCTTAAAACTAAATGATACATTTTTGAACTCAATATTACCCTTTATTTTAGGTAAAGCGGTTTTTCCAAATTTTTCGGTTACAAATTCTTTTTCATCAAACAGGGCAAACATACGTTCGGTGTAAATCTTGATATCGATAAGGCAGTTAGATATAAATCCAACGTTCCAAACGAATCCACGTAGGGAGTTGGAGTTTGATTTAATTATCATAAATGCTGCAATAGTAAGCAGTCCTCTATCAATAAGCGTGATACCTAGTATTAAAGCAAGATAAGTAACAACTTCAATCAATAATATTCTTCCGTGTGCAAATGTTGCATCGGTGGTGGAGTATTTAAATCTAGCCTTACGATAAGCTTGATAGTTCTCCTCAGAAACTGTACTTAAGCGTTCTTCAAGGCCGAGAGATTTGATATCTTTTTCGCTACGAACAATTTCGGTGGTTAACGAGTGAATTTTATCCTGAGTCTTTTTAACTACCTTGTGATTTTTACGACGTTGCTTAATGCGATTGCGTTCAATTATAATACCAACAATCAATACCGCTACAAATATTGTTGCAATCCAGCTGTTTAGTGTTAGGACATACACCAACATTACAAGCGCTGTAATAAGTTCGGTAACAATATCGATAATGTCAGCATATTTACCAACTACTTGCTCGGGGTCATTAACTATACGCATTACAAATGTACCTGTATCGTGGTCATTAAATGTTTTCGAATTTAACTTAAACGATTGTCTTGCCAAATCAAAGTTAAGGCTTGACATAATCTTGTTGGCGTAAATGTGGTATAACGTGTTTGCAACATACCACAATATTCGCTGGAAAGCGGTAAGGCCTAGAACGATGATAGAATAGTTAATAGCCTTTTTGTACATTGAAATTGTAATCAGTTCAATAACTCTTGCCGACAATATTGTTACCACAATACTTGAAGCACTAGCCAAAGCCATAATTAGAACATAAAAAAATATTGCTACCTTATATTTTGCAAAATATTGAATTAATGATGGCTTTTGATTTTTATTTTTTTTATTTTTGACTATCTTCTTTTGTTTCATACCAACCCCCTATATTTATTAGAAATATAGCATATATATAAATTATTTGTCAACAGTAAATTTAAAAAAAATAGATAAAATTTTATCTATTTTAAAACAGTTGTTAATACTAAGAATTTTTGAGCAAAATTTACACAAATTTTATAAAATATTTACTAAACTAAAGCCGCTAATTTCCTTTAAACCCTCCACATTATATTTGAGCAAAAGCGAGTAAGTAACGGCAGTTTCCTGGTCGTCGTTTGATATACTGGATTTTAAAAATTGTATATGGTCACTAACCGGTTGCAGGTCCTTACGTGAAATTGAAATACATAGTATGTCCATCTTTTTTGTCCAATATTTATCAAGGTCATTTATACGTTCGGCTAGGGCAGGATTGGTAATATCCTCAGCAAGCAATAATTGATGAATTGCACTGCTTTCGTTGTTCATATGTTTAAACACTTTTTGTGTGTGCCAAACGTCCCAAATGCATAATGCATTTACAATAATTGTTAGTACAGTTACGGCAATAAAACTTTTCATATCTATCCTTTTAATTTTTTGCTTTTTGATAAAATATCAATATTTTCAATAACTTTATAAGGTTGATTTTTTAGTTGGTAATACATTTTTCCACTACTATCTAAACTCATCACAACCACGTCCTTGACTTTTGGAATTTTAAGGGTTTTAAACAAACTATTAAGTTGGCTTTCACTTATATTTACAAGCTTTAAATTATCTTTCATTATTTTACCATCTGTTATAATAAGTATAGGTAATTCGGCTTTTTCGGTTTGTGCGTTAACGTCCTGAGCGGTGGCAGGGGCGTATTGAGATTTTGGCACCACACTAATTTTGCCGTTAGTTTCAATTATTGCGTACTGGATTTGGTCAAAGTAAAAGTAATTGCACTGGCGCAAACTTTCCTGCAGGTCATGTAGGTTCATATTTAATTTTTTCAACGCCTCATAGTTGATTCCGTCAGGCGATATAACAATAACGGGTTGACCACTTACGATTTTGCGAAAAATAATGCTTTTGCGTGCCAGCATTGTAATGGAATAGTGAAGTATTACCAGTATTGCAAGCGGCAATATACCATTGATTAATGGAATGTTTGCATCACTCATTGGCACTGTGGCAAGGTCTGCTATTATCAAAGTTATAACCAATTCGTATGGTTGCATTTCGCCAATTTGGCGCTTACCCATAATACGTAAAAATAACAGTACAACAAAATATATAATTTGAACACGAATAAATAAAACTAACATATATTTTAATTTTTACAAAATTAGTAGTTTTTAAACATAGTTTTCAAAATTTGTAGTTCTACACCATATTTTGTTTTCATAAAATTAAGTATGGAGCGATTTATGAAAAAGATTCTATGTATTTTATCAATAGCCCTTTGTGGCATACTATTTGTAGGCTGCGGCAGCAGTGCGCAAAGTCAAATAGATTTTAAGGAACATCTAATAGAGGTGCGAAATAATTTATTTGCTAGTCAAGATGAAACATATTATGCTACAGTTTGCACTGGCGAACGTGAGCAGGACTATGCTTTAGATGGTGTGGTTGGCGAAATGGTTCCGTTTGGAATTGTTACCATTGCAAGATTGGATAACGAAATGCTTGCTAAGGACCAATATCCATTTACATTGGTTGTAAATGGCGAAAATATTACCGGTAGCCTTGAAAAAAGTCCGTATGATAACACATATTCTGCCGATATCGAGCAAGTAATTGCAGATGATGCTGAGGTGAGCATCGAATTGGTGATAGATGGTACAAATGTTAGTCAAAGTTTAACTAATGTTTCATCTGGTTTTAGTATTGATAAAGATAAAGCTATTGAAATTGCTTGTGATGAGCTAAAGGATAGCGTTAGAGCGCTTAGTAAGCAAAAGGATAATTTAAGCGAAGCGTTTGTAAAAATACTAAAAGACTATTCGGGTGAAGGTAACCGCTACTACTGGTACATTGGCATAATTTCACCAGAGGGCAAAACCAGTGGCGTACTAATTGATAGCGCAAGTGGGGATATTGTATCCAAAAAGGTGTAGTTCTGTGTTATAAAGTAAAAATTTAGGGTATGTATTGCATATCCTTATTTTTATTAAGCATAAATTTTTATTAATCATAAAAGCACGCTATATTGTTTGTTAAAAAATCAAAAACGTGTTATAATAAATAAAATTAAAAGGTTTAGTATGGACAAGTTATTTATTATTGACGGAAACAGTTTAGTATTTAGGGCATTTTATGCATTGCCACCAATGTTCAATTCATCAAGGACGCCAACAAATGCAGCATTTGGTTTTTTTAAAATGCTTATTAACATTATTGTAAAAAATAAACCTAAGTATATGGCTGTGGCATTTGATGCTGGCAAGCATACTTTTAGGCATAATTTATTTGCCGAATATAAAGGTACCCGTAAGCCAATGCCTGACGATTTAAGGGTTCAACTGCCAATAATTAAGGATTTGCTAAAGCAAATGAATATCACTACCATTGAAATTCCTGAAATTGAGGCGGACGATATTATAGGTAGTTTATCTAAAAAATATGATATAGGCAAAATTCTTATATCAGGCGACAGGGACTTATTGCAATTAATTACAGATGATTGCAGTGTGTGGTTAACACAAAAAGGTTTGACTGAAATTGCCGACCTTAATCCTGCAACGTTAAAGGAAAAGTACGGCGTAACGCCAAATCAAGTAATTGAAATGAAGTCAATTATGGGCGATACTAGCGATAATATCCCAGGAGTTAAAGGGA
>JBGVOQ010000026.1:0-37673 GCA_045126575.1 Candidatus Onthoplasma sp.
TCTTTTAATAAATTTAATACACAATATATTGTATATATTATGATATACATACAACATATACAAACAATATTACATCTTTTTAATTTCGTAACCTTCCTTGCTATCTAGGATTTGATATCCTAATGCGGTTATCTTGTTACGCATTTCATCTGCAACTGCCCAGTTACGTTCAAGTTTGGCTTGCCAACGAGCCTCTGCCATATCCTTAACTTCTTGAGGGATATCATCTACCGGCTTATCGCCTTTTAGTAAATCAAGCCCTAACACTTCATCAAATCTGCTAATAAGGTTTAATTTATTTTCGTTAGAAATGTCAGCTTTTAACACATCATATAGCACTGTAATAGCACGTGAAGTATTTAAATCATCTTCAATAGCAGACTTAAATGCGTTGTATAACTCGTTTGCCTCTGTAGTTAAATCTGATATGGAAATTTGCTCTAAATCAACATTTTGCTTTAATACAGCAACTCTTTCTTTTAGTTTGTCGTATGCTGACTTTGCTCCATCTAGGCGGTCAAAACTAAACACTAGCGGTTTTGCGTAGTGCGACATCAAACAGAAAAATCTATAAACAAGTGGATTGTAACCCTTTTCCTTTAGGCTGTCAACTGTTACAAATCCGCCCTCGCTTTTGCTCATCTTGCCATTTTCGCCATTTAAATGCTCAATATGGAACCAATAATTACACCATTTGTGACCTAAATATGCCTCACTTTGAGCAATTTCGTTAGTATGGTGTGGGAACTTATTATCAACGCCACCGCAGTGAATGTCAAGATACTCGCCTAAATATTTGCATGAAATGCCACTACACTCAATATGCCAGCCAGGGTATCCTACACCCCAAGGGCTATCCCATTTAAGTTCTTGGTCAGCAAATTTGGACTTGGTAAACCACAAAGCAAAGTCGGCTTGATTACGCTTACCATCATCTAGTTCAACACCATCACGCACACCAACAAGCATATCATCAGCCTTATGATTGGTTAATGTGTAATAATTTGCAAGTTTGCTTACATCAAAATATACGTTACCATTTGATTGATACGCATATCCTTTTTCAAGCAAGACTTCAATCATATGAATATATTCGTCTACACAACTTGTTGCAGGCACTACAATTTCAGGCCACTTAATGTTTAGATTGGCACAGTCTTCCTTGAATTTTTCGGTATAAAACCTTGCAATATCAAGCACCGTCTTGTTTTCACGTTGTGCACCTAATAGCATTTTATCTTCACCATCATCGCTATCTCCGGTAAGGTGACCAACGTCGGTAATATTCATACATCTAATAACATTATATCCCACAAATCTAAGCGCTTTTTCAAGAACATCTTCCATAATGTAACTACGTAGATTACCGATATGTGCAAAATGATACACAGTAGGTCCACAAGTATACATTTTAACCACACCTTCTTGAATAGGCTTAAATTCTTCAATTTTTCCTGATAAACTGTTATAAAATCTCATATCTTCCTCCCTTTTATATATGTTTTGAAATGTTATTTGTTTAAAATTTAACACTCTATTTCCAATAATTCTTCATTATTCATTTTTAATTGATAATTATAAAAAATAGGCCAAGAGTAGTGTTCTCTTGACCTATAATATTTAAATCTTGATTGCACCACTTAAAAACGTGTACAAAAATATTTTGTACAATTAAACTTTTAAGTTACAGCAACACTTCTTCATATGTAAATATTATATCCTACTTTATTTTTAATGTCAACAAAATTTTAAAAATTATCTATTAAAATTAAAATTTATTGCATAAGCTATATTATATCTAGAGGATATGTAGTCAAAAAAAAGACCTTAAACAAGGTCTTTTTATTTTACTTGGAGCTAGTGAAGGGAATCGAACCCCCAACCTGCTGATTACAAGTCAGCTGCTCTACCGTTGAGCCACACTAGCATAAATGGTGGGAAGAGATGGATTCGAACCATCGAAGTCATAAGACGACGGATTTACAGTCCGTAGCATTTGGCCGCTCTGCAATCTTCCCAGACGGACTATTCGGTCGTAGTCCTACAAGCTTCTCGGTTTGAAAATCTTGTATTGGTGCCTTGAGCCGGAATCGAACCAGCGACACAAGGATTTTCAGTCCTTTGCTCTACCGACTGAGCTATCAAGGCATTGGCGACCCGGAAGAGGCTCGAACTCTCGACCTCCAGCGTGACAGGCTGGCGCTCTAACCAACTGAGCTACCGGGCCAAATCTCTGCCTTAATATCCTTTATCAGCACTATGTACTCATTTTATCCACCTAATAAGATTAAATGGTGGACCTTCACGGACTCGAACCGCGGACCGACCGGTTATGAGCCGGTTGCTCTAACCAACTGAGCTAAAGGTCCAAATGAGATGGTCGGGGTGAAGAGACTCGAACTCCCGGCCCCATGGTCCCAAACCACGTGCGCTACCAACTGCGCTACACCCCGATATATTCATGCTGACTTTTATATAATACTATAAAACAAATCCATTGTCAACTGTTTTTTACAAATTTTTTAAAGTTTTTTAAAATTTTTAAATTTTATATATTTCGGCAAGTTTTTAATAAAATACTATCACGATTCTGTGCTAAGGCATATACTTACATTATCATTTTGCCGTACACTTACAACATATAATAAAATTTTAATATAAAATATTTAATAATATATTGACACATTGTAAGTTTGGTGTTATACTAAAAATAATAAGGAGATAACTATGAAAAAGAATAAAATTGAAGCGGTAAAACACGAATCACCTATTGATATTATGGAAGACGCTATTAAAAGATTGGAAGCATGTAGCAATGGTATTGATAGTTCTGGTATTCATCCTCATGACCAAAACAAGGAAATGGCAATATTGGATGAACTACTTCCAAGAATGCAACATCTATTAAAATCTGCTAAGCGTTTGGATTCCACATACGATATGGCAGCCAGCACTGCAAAAAAATAGAAATATTTATAGATAAAAAATATTGGAGCGTAAACTCCAATTTTTTTGTATTCATTTTTAATAGTGTACTACCGCCATATTCTAGCCCTTACGTGTAAAGAAGTTTAGAATTTTAGAAAAACGTAGTGTTATACTATCTGCATACTTGATTGCAACCTTTTTAAATATTGCCTTACCAAAGATTGTTAACCCTGCAATAATTGCTGCAATTAGTGATGGTACAAAGATTGACATAAATGTTGCACCATTGTCAATTGCTATTTTTGCCACAATACTAGCACCTGCCGCACCTGACAAAATACCACATACGTCACCAACAACGTCATTAAGCACCGAACTTGCTTTGTCGGCATTTTTGATTAAAGCAATAGCCTGCTTACTACCCTTAACCTTACGTGCTGCCATAGCGGTAAAATGGTCTAGGTTGCTAGAAGCAATTGCAAGGCCAAGCATATCAGTAATGATTGCAAGTGCAATAAACACAAAGATAACTATACATGAAATTATAATTGTTGCACCATCAAGCACTAATTCACTAAGCAAACTAAAGGATAAAGAAAGACTGACCGCTGTAATTAATACAATCAACGGCCATATCCACGATTTAGATTTTTTTGATTTGTTTTGTTTCATCTATGTAAATACTTTCGCTTTTAAAAGCTACTCCTAATAATATTTTAAACAACGAAGGCAACACTCTGAGTAAACCTTGCGGCATAGGTTCGGTTGGATTTCCCAATTTTGCACTTACCCGTTACCAGATAAGCGGTTTCCCTTTACGCAAAACTTGCACCGAATCACCACTTAGACCACACTATAATCCCCAAAGTGTCTCATAAATCGAACAGTCTAGAAGTTTTCCTTGACAACATCATCTAATTTTATCTTTATTTTGCGAACCCAATTTCAAAAACAACCACAACCAAAACTTGTACTTCGTTATTGATATAGGTTAACGTTTTATCCCGAGCAATCCACTCAAAGCAGGCTACACTGTACACAACTTTCATCGCATACAGGTTCCAATCCTAAGCCATAGAAATAAATTCGTTGTTGATATGTAAGTCCTTTAATTCTACGAACTTAGGTCTCCGCGATAATTGGGAATCGAATGTATGCCATTACAAACTACCCAAAAATCTTAACTCCCAGCACCAGCCCCAATTTGGGCAACCAAAGCCAGCACCAGAAACTTCAAAGCTATGCCAGCGATGCTTGTTTCAGCATCCTCAATTAGCCTAGTTGACTAGAATACTGCGCCTTCGTGCATTAATATATTAGCACAAATTTTAAATTATGTCAAGCATGTGTCAAATTTATATCTTTTATAGCAATATGCAAAGCAATCCACCCTTGCCCTCGTTTACAATGCGAGATAGAGTTTTACGCAACTTATTTTGAAGTGCCACAGGCATAGCAGTTAACTTGTTATTCAAATCCTCATTTACTAAACTCTCTAAACTTTTGCCGAACATATTAGTTTGCCATATGCCTTTTGGATTGTTCTCAAACTCTTTTAATAGATACTGTGCCATTTCCTCACTTTGTTGTACTCCACCCATAATTGGACTTACCTCAGTTTGAACATTAACTTTCATAATATGCAAACTAGGAGCATTTGCCTTTAATTTAACTCCACAACGGCTACCGTGGCGTACAATTTCCGGTTCCATTAGTTCCATTTCATCCATGCTAGGCACAACAATACCATATCCCGTTTCGTCTACTTGAGTTAGCGCCTCTTTTAATTTATCGTATGATATTTTTGCTTGAGTTAACTCCTTTAGGTAACTAATAAGTTCAAAGTCATTGGCAATATCGCAACCGCATTGAATGCTTAACACCTTATAGAATAGATTTTCTTTTGCCACGACATCATACACTACTTCGCCTTGACCCATTTGGATATTGCTGGATAAAATTGGTTCAAAGTTTTCACTATTCTCAAACAACGCAACATTACCATCACCTATTGTTTGAGCCTCATTAATTCCATTCATTACCGTATCTACAACCTCTTTAATAATAGGGTTATTTTTAGGCAACGCACGTAAATAGTTTGGAATTCTTACACTTACCACTTCGAGTGGAAATTGAGTTAATACATTAGTCATAATATTATCGATATCTCCTTTTGATAAATTATATACATCACAGCATACTACTGGCACTTTGTACTTTTCTTGTAATGTTGATTTGAGTTTTAATGTGTCCTTATCTTGCGGTTTTGAGGAATTAAGCACTACAACAAACGGCTTTTTGTTTTGTTTTAATTCCTTTACCAGTTTAGTTTCCACCTTAGCATAACTATCCCTTGCAATATCGGTAAAACTGCCGTCGGTTGTCACAAGAATTGCAATGTTTGAGTGTTCGCTAATTACACGTTTAGTGCCAAGAGTTGCCGCATCTTTAAATGGAATTCGCTCCTTGCTCCAAGGAGTTTCAACTAACCTAGGCTTATCGTTTTCCTCCGCACCGATTGCCCCCTCAACCAAATAACCAACACAATCAATCATGCGTAGTTTAAAATTGATATTGTCAATATTAACTTCGGCAGGCTCGCTTGGTACAAATTGCGGTTTGGTGGTCATAATCATAGTACCATCTGCCGATTGTGGCAATTCATCATTAATGCGTGTTAAGTCGTATTTGTCATCAATATTAGGCAAAACCAACTCTTCCATACATTTATTAATAAATGTCGATTTACCGCACCTTACAGGCCCTACTACGCCTATATACACCGCTCCGCCCGACCTTGTGGCAATATCCTTGTATATGCCATTATTTAAATCCATATATCCTCCAAAATTTCAATTTACAATAATCTATGCAAGCATTTTGGCATTTATTACAACAATTGTAATTTAACCGTACAACAGGCATCACCCACTAAGTATCCTTAACTTAGGAAAAAGATATTGACAAAACTCTGTATTTAATATATAATACTGATAAATAGAAGGAATTAACTATGAGTTTTATTAAACGACGTATACAGGAACGAAATGAAATAAAAGAGGCACAATACAAAATGGAATGTTCATACGCAATTCCTAGTATTGATAAATTTATTCCATGGACTAAAGAGGTTATTAAAAAGGCTACATCTTCTAAAACTGCCGACCTTAAAGATTCCAACGAGATTATGTGGTATGTAAATGTGCTTGATGGTCATTATGGTAGATTTATTAGCGACCTAAAGGAAAAGGAATTTATGTATAGTTGCAAACTTCCTAAAGATGAAAAAGAAAGTTTAAAGCAAAAAATTGACTATATGCATAGCCTAAAAAAGCAGTATCGTAAGGAGTTCGAAAGCATTTACAGCGGATTTGAACACCTATCTAAAGGTAAGGAAATGCCAAAGCGCAATAGCATTTTAAGTTTAATGCGTACAGCCTTTGACTTTGACAGCACTAAATACAATACACGTGACGACCAATTACAACAACTAATAACTAAAAAATAATAAGGAGTAAATATGAGATTTATACAAAAACAAGTTGAGAAAAAAAGATTAGAACGAGAACAACAATTAAAAAATGAATGTTCTGCATATGCTATTGCAGGTATTGAGAATTCAATTAGGCGTTTAAAATCTCTTATTAATAAATTATCAATTAATAAAAAAGATAGTGGCGTTGATAATTTAGATATTTTATGCGAAGTAGAATTTATTGAAGAGTATTATGAAAAATTCTTACACGATTTAAAGCAAGAAGAATTTACATATAAACATGCTTATAGTAAAAAGATTGAAGATAGTGCAAAACAAAAGATAGATTATATGCATAAACTTAAAAAGCAATATCATGTAGAATTTGAAAACATTTACAATAACTTTAAACGTGTTACAAAAGGTCGCAATTTCCCTAGACGTAATGAGCTCTTGGGCATAATGCGTAAAGTGTTTGACTTTGATAGTAGCAAATATTATTCAAATGACGACCAATTTGTATTAATGAGATAAACAAAAATACGGACATAAAATCCGTATTTTTTGTTTTAATCTACTATAACTTTTACAAAAGTCTTTTTGCCTTTCTTTACAATAAACTCTTTATTTATATTTAAATCAATAATTTCATTAATATCTATTTTCTTTTCGTTGTTGATTACAATTCCGCCTTGCTCAATTAATCTGCGTGCCTCACCCTTGGAACTAATTATTGATAATTGTACTAACAAGTCTAGAATATTTATATTGCCAGTATTTGTAATATGCTCTGTTGGCATATTTTCGTTTACACCGCCTTGTTCAAAAAGTGATTGTGCGGTGGCTTGTGCTTTAAGTGCCTCATCTTCGCCATGAACTAGTTTAGTAACCTCAAATGCCATAAGTTTTTTAGCCTTAACAATATCTGTTTCGCACATTTGCTTAATTTGTTCAACATCAATCTTGGTAAAGAATCTAAGTAAGCGTTCAACGTCAGCGTCAAGGCAATTTACAAAGTGCTGGAAGAACTCAAATGATGATGTTTTATCTCTACTCACCCATAATGTACCTTTTTCGGTCTTACCCATTTTTATACCATCGGCATTTGTGAGTAATGGGCAAACAAGTCCCATCATCAATGGGCGCTCTGTTCCATTTTTAAAATTCATTTTACGAGATAATTCTACTCCACCGCAAATATTGCCCCATTGGTCACTTCCACCAATTTGTAATACGCAATCAAACTTATCGTTAAGGTGTACAAAATCAAATGATTGCATCAACATGTATCCCATTTCCATAAAGGTTAAACCACCTTTTTCTAATCTGTTTTTGTATAGGTCATTCCTTAGCATTTCGTTAACATTAAAATGAACACCTACTTCACGTAAAAAATCAATGTATGATATAGGTTTTATCCAGTCAGCATTATCTACGATAATTGCAGGATTATCACCATCAATACGAACAAAACGTGTGATTAGCTTTTTAATTTCCTCAGCATTATGTGCAACTTCTTCCTTTGAAAGTATTTTACGCATATCGGCTTTATTTGTTGGGTCACCAATAAGCGCTGTTGCACCTCCTACTAACACAATACATCTATGACCACAATCCTGCAAAATCCTTGCCATTTGAAGTCCAAAAAAGTGACCAATATGCAAATCATCTGCCGTTGGGTCAATGCCTATGTAAAATGTTATAGGCTTTTCACTTAATATTTTTTTAGTTTCCTCTAAATGCGTGGTTTGAAAAACAAAACCGCGGCTTTGTAACTGCTCGAAAGCATTATTTATAAATTCCATAATTCTCTCCTTTCCTTGTATCATGGATAATTCAAATAAATTAGTATTTCTATTTAAATTCCACGATTTATTTATTTTTAATTTATACATATTCTATCATATATTATTTAAATATCAAAATCCTTCGCCCTATTAAGGGCATATAGTTTAATAATCCATTTCATAATTAACTCCTTTTAAAACATAAAAAATCTGCCATAAGATATACTTGCGGCAGACCTAATTTAAAATAAAAATCTGCCACATAACACACGCTATATGACAGATTCTTTAATATTTAACCTAAAATAATTTACACTAAAAACTCCTACATATAGCAATTAAATGTAGTAGTAATAATATGAATTTAGTGTAAATAGATTTTTCATAATTTCTCCTTGATACATTTTTATTATATCCACTCAAAGATTAAAAGTCAATACTTTTTTAAAAAAATTTTATAATAATAAATATGTGAGCATAGACTAACATTGAATTAAAACCATCGTTATTCCGATATCCCAATATCAAACTATAATTCACATTTATCCTCTTGCATAATAAAAAACAATGTGATATAATAGACGTATGAATAAATTTATAAATAATAATATCGATAAAACTGTAAAAGATGTTATCTCTGAAATTCATGCAGGCGTTGTTAATATTGGAGAATGGAAATTTCATATTCAATCAGATTTAAAATCTCTAAAATTTAAAGGAAAACCCGTGGGTTTATTTCATGAGGATTTTTTAAATAGTGTTAGTGAGTATATTGAAGCAGCGCGAAAATTTTACTCATATGATCAATCATACTATGAATTAGACGATCAATCCTTTGATAAAAAATTATTTATGGATCTACTTGTTAATATGTCTAATTTTGAAGCTGAAAATTTTGAGTCATATTTAATGCAAAGAATAAATATGCTTTCTGCTGAAAATAATTATGAAACTCCTCCAATATTTGTGGGACAGATTTTGGATTCCAGCATCGAAATTGAAATTGGTAAAAATACATCTAATCTTGAATCTCCATTAAGATTTAGAACCAAAATCTTGCAAGGAGAAGAATTATTTTTATTACCAGATATTTCGTTTGGAATAATTGGCGATTGTGTGCATATTTATTCTATTCAAATGAAAAAAATTGATCAGAAGAATTCTGTTTCAAAAAAATTTGATAGATATTTTAGAAAATTAAATAAAAACGTTGATATGGAAGATGATTTACTCTCACAAGTTTCAACAAATGCTCTTGCCGTATTAACAATTTTTCTCGCATATTTTAAACAGAAAGGAGTAAAAAAAGTTCAAGCACATGGATTTATGCCGCTGAGATATAATTCCAAAGTAGCCACAGCTATCAAAAGACTTAATGATAAAGACAAACTTGAAGAGTTTTTAGAAACTCATGATAAAGATCAATTCAATATTACAAATAAATTTTATAATACATTTATGCGATATGCATATCATTTTGGCAACAATACTGATTATGACGAGTCAATGGAATGTTTAAAAATGCAGTTAGCAGAAGATTTCACAGATCAAAACTCTGATGATAATATAATTCATTCCCTTGATATGTTAATTAAACAAAATGTTACAGAATCAAACAATTATTTAATTGTATAAAATAATTTAGTAAATGAGTTATTATGGAAATATAAAAAAGAATACGGACGTCAAATCCGTATTTTTGTTTATCTATTTAATTTTGCATTTTTCAACAAATAAATTTTTATCTTTTTGATTTTTGAAATAAATTATATATTTTTTCTTTTTTGCATTACTCATACTTATAAAAGCACCTATTAGACCCCCGAAATTTTTTGATGGTGAAACAGGGAAATTTATATCTTCTCTTGTAAAATATAATCTTATTCCTGGCACACTAAAAAACACACCATAATCACTATCCTCAACTTCCTTTATTTCATTATAATTAACTTTATATACTTGATTACTTGTATTAAATAACCCTTTATTTTTATACTCTAAGGTAAAATAGTCTTCAAAAAATTTGCAATACATTTTTCCATAATCCATTCCTGTTTTGGGTCTTAACATAACCAGTATTTTATTATCTTCCATAATTTCCTCCGTATAGTAGTTTTCTACTTGCATATATTATATAAGTAGATTTCTACTTTGTCAAGTGTTTTTAGTAGAAATCTACTAAAATATTTGTATGAAAGAAAATATATCGTCTAGACTAAAAGATTTAAGAAGAGAATTTAATATTTCACAATCAAGTCTTGCAAAAGCAATTAATGTTACACAAAAAGCAATTGACTTTTGGGAAAAAGGAATAAATGAACCAAAAGCAACCTACATTATTAGACTTGCAACTTTTTTTAGCGTTACAACGGATTATATACTTGGAGTAGAAAAATAACAGATAAAATATCTGCTATTTTTAGTCATATACTGTTTATTATCTGTTTTTATTAATAAAGTTGATTATATCGTCTTGTGTGCCAGCGCCTACCATTGTATCAACTACTTGACCGTTTTTAAATATTAGTAGTGTTGGGATTGAAAAGATGCGGAAATCTCTTGCAACATCTTCGGCATCATCAACGTCTACGTTAAAGAATTTAACATCTGGGAGTAGTGTTTCAACATCTTCAAGTATAGGTTTAAGCATGCGACAAGGTCCGCACCAACTAGCCGAAAAATCCACGATACAAAAATCGCATTTATTTACTGCCTTATTAAAAGTTTCATTATTTAAAATTTCCATAAAAACTCCTTTTTTTTAGGATTTTATCCTCTAAAATGCAAAAGCATTTTAGTTTTGTGCGTCTGGTCGCACACCTCCAGTGCTGTGAGCACTCCAAATAAATTAATCAACTAAATTATAAAGTTAATTATACTTATTTAATTAGTTCATTAACTACATAATGCGCAATTGTGCAACCCATTGATACTGGATAATACGAAATACTACCAACTGGGCTTGATTTGATTGCGAGGCTTGGTGTATAGCATACTTTTAGATGCTTTATACCCTGTTCCTTACAATACTTACGCAGTAATTTTGCCAGTGCATCATTTTGAGTTTTAAATATATCTACCACTTCAAAATGTGGATTATCTTTATAGCGATTTCCAGCACCCATACTACACAATAAATTTAGGTTTAGTTCATTACACTTTGATATTAAGTATTGCTTTGCCCTAATATCATCAATGCAATCAATAATCATAGTATATCCAGTTAAATCAATATTATTTGTACTATCAAACTTTTGATTAAGTGCAGTTAGATTGATATCAGGATTAATATCCTTTAGTTGCTCGCTTAATACATCAACCTTGTACCTACCAATAGTTGATTGATATGCTACAAACTGGCGATTAATATTACTGTCACTTACCTTATCAAAATCCATAATAGTTAAGTTTTGAATTCCAGCACGCACTAGCATATGAGCAACTGCACCACCTACTCCGCCAACACCTATAAGTAAAATGTTGGCGTTTTTTATTTTATCCATTTGAGTAGGATTTAGTAATAATTCTTGACGTGACAAATTCATATTACAACACAAACTTTTTAAAGTCGTGAGTTTTAAATTCGCTGTTAAGTGTACTTTCTACAAAAGTCTTGTCAACAACTACTTCGACTAATGGATTTTCGTGGCTTGCATTAAATGATACATCTTCAAGCAATGTTTCAAGAATGGTTTGCAAACGTCTTGCACCAATGTTTTCGCGTGTTTCGTTTTCCATCTCAGCAAGTTCGCCAATCTTTTCGATTGCATCATCAGTAAAGTTAAGTTGAATATTGTCCACCTTTAGCATTTGCTCATATTGATTTAGTAGTCCGGTAGGCAATTTTAAAATTTTCACAAAACCATCTTTATCAAGGCTGTCAAGTTCTACAATTATTGGGAAACGTCCTTGAAGTTCTGGAATCAAATCGCTTACACTAGCAATATGGAATGCACCAGCAGCGATAAACAATATATGGTCGGTATGAATAGCACCGTGTTTTGTGTTAACCACACAACCTTCTACGATTGGAAGAATATCACGTTGCACACCCTCGCGTGAAACGTCTTGACCATTTGCTTTTTTAGCAGCAATTTTATCTATTTCATCAATAAAGATGATACCTTCTTGCTCAGCACGATAAATTGCCTCTTTGTTTACATTATCTTGGTCGATAAGGCGGTCACATTCTTCATCAATCAATAGCTCTCTTGCCCTGCTTACAGACATCTTTTTAGTCTTGCGAGCGCCTTTAAATACTCCACCCATAATTTGACCAATGTTGATTTCACCAACACCACCTTCCATAATGTTAAATGGTTTTGGTTGCTCGTGGATTTCAACATCAATAATATCATTGTCAAACAATCCACCAGCAAAACTTGCCTCAAATTGTTGCTTAAATGTTTCGGTTTCCATATCTTCTGGCTTAAGTTGTTTCTTTAAAGGATATAGGATATCTTTAATCTTTTTGTTTACAACAACAAGCGCTTTTTCACGCACTTTTTCGGCTTGCTCGGCTTTAACAATACGTACACTTGCCTCAACTAGGTCACGCACCATACTTTCAACATCACGACCAACATATCCTACTTCAGTATACTTGGTTGCCTCCACCTTTACAAATGGAGCATTTACTAGTTTTGCAAGTCTACGTGCTATTTCAGTTTTACCAACACCTGTAGGCCCTTTAAGAATAATATTTTTAGGCATAATTTCATCACGAACTTCTTTAGGAAGTTGACTTCTTCTAAAGCGGTTACGAAGTGCAATAGATACGGCACGTTTTGCCTTGTATTGACCTACAATATATTCATCTAATTTATTAACAATCTCTTTACAAGTCATCATAATTAAATCTCCTCGTATGTGTAGTTGCTATTTGTATATACACATGTTTCGCTTGCAATCTTCATTGCCTCATCTGCCACTTGACGTGCGTCCATATCAGTATTGCGAAGAAGTGCCTTTGCAGCGGCTAATGCATAAGGACTACCACTACCTATAGAATAAGCCTCACCATCCGGTTCTAATATTTCACCATTAGAACTTAATACTAGTAGATTATCCTTATCCGCCACCATCATACTAACGTCTTCGTTGTTGCCTCTTGGCATACTACGTACATTTTTTGCAAATTCAACAGATGCACGAAGAAGGCTTCCTGAAAACTTGTTTAAGCACTTTTCAAATTCTTCGCTAAGTAGCACCGCAAAGCCTGCTGCGCCAGCAAAACCAACAATAACCTTATTGTTGTAAATTCTACGAAGCTTGTGTGCAGTAGTTTTGGCAATAATGCTTTGACCAAGTGTTACTTGACCATCTGCCACCATTACTGTTTTGCCGTCCTTTTTAACGGCTAATATTGTTGTCGCTCTATAATCCATAATCATATCCTTTTAATTATTTTTGTTTATTGATTAATAATCTGTATTATTTCTTCCTTTGAACGTTCGGCATATAGTTCGTTTCGTTTTTGTTTATCTCGCATTTCAATTGGTGCAAGTATACCAAGATTTGCGTTTATTGGTTGGAAATGCTCGGTATTTGCATTAATTAAGTATTCGTACAAACCACCTATAATTGTATGGTTAGTTAGTTTAATAAGTGGTTTATTTTCTAACATATTTGCTACATTGATTGCACAATACAGTCCGCTTGCAATACTTTCGACATAACCCTCTACGCCACTAAGTTGTCCAGCAATAAATATGTTATTATTTGCCTTTAACCTACTATATACATCGCAGACTTTTGGAAAGTTTATAAAGTTATTGCGGTGCATTACACCATAGCGCAAAAACTCAGCATTTTCTAGCCCTGGAATTAGCCTAAATACACGCTTTTGTTCTGGGAAAGTTAG
This sequence comes from Candidatus Onthoplasma sp., assembly GCA_045126575.1. Lineage (GTDB taxonomy): Bacteria > Bacillota > Clostridia > Christensenellales > UBA1242 > Onthoplasma. The sequence continues at coordinate 14,054 of JBGVOQ010000026.1, forward strand.
ATTAGTTTGAAAACCTACCATATTATACATATTAGCCTGTACATTTTCCTTACGGAGTTGCACAACCGCATAAGGCTTAATACCTGTACGCTTATCCATAAGTCCAACTGGTTTAAGTGGACCAAAACGAATAGCATCTTCGCCACGGCGAGCCATAACCTCAATAGGCATACAACTTTCAAACACTTTTTTATTTTCAAAGTCCTTAAGTTTGGCAGACTCGGCATTTATTAGTTCGTTATAAAATTTTAAATACCCATCCTTGGTCATAGGGCAATTTAGGTAATCCGCTCCACCCTTATCGTATCTGCCTTGCATAAAGGCAATATCTGTATTAATGCTATCCGCGTCAATAATAGGCGCTGCTGCATCAAAGAAGTATAAAAAGTCACTACCAATGGCATTACTTAATGCCTTACACATATTGTCGGTGCTAAGTGGACCAGTCGCTACTATTGTAATAGCATCTTTTTCAAATTCGCCCACATCTTCGGTGTGAAGTGTGATATTAGGGTTTGATTTGATAATTTCGGTAATTTTGCTAGCAAATTGCTCCCTATCCACCGCCAAAGCACCACCTGATGGAACTTTGACTTCATAGGCAACTTTAAGTAGTGTACTACCTAAACTAAGTAGTTCTTGTTTTAGTATTCCGCTGGCAGAAGTAGGGTCTTCGCTTTTAAACGAATTGCTACACACAATTTCAGCGTAGTTTGGGTTGTGGTGAGCAGGTGTAAAACTTTTGCCCTTAATATCATACAAATCCACCTTAAAGCCACGATTTGCAAGATAAATAGCTGCTTCACTGCCTGCTAATCCGCCACCTATTATATTAATTTTCATTATTTACATTCCTTGTTAGCACAATATATTTTTTCACTCTTTGGCCCTATATGCTTGTATAGTTGCTGACCGCACTTTTCACACTTTTCCTTCAAAGGCATATCCCAGTGTGCAAAGTTACATTTAGGCCAGTTGCTACAACCATAAAATTTATCGCCCTTTTTGCTACGTTTAACTTGCATAGGGCTACCACACGTAGGACAAGGACCAATATCCTCAGGAGTTTCATCTTGATTGATATTAAGTGTATTTTTACAACTTGGATAATTGCTACATGCAATAAACTTACCAAATTTACCTTCACGATATACCATCAACGCACCGCATTTAGAGCAAATATGACCGCTTGGCTCTGCCTCGCCCTTCATACTTTCGCTGGTACGCTCGGCTTCGTTAAGATGTACTATAAAATCCTTATAAAATTCGTCTACAATATCTTCCCAACGCTTGCCATTAAATTCTACTTCATCAAGCTGTTCCTCCATCTCGGCTGTAAACTTGATGTTCATTAGGTTGGCAAAATATTTTTCAAGATATTCTACCACCTTTTCGCCAAGTTCGGTAGGCACAAGGTTTTTGGTTTCCTTAACCACGTATTCACGTGTAAGCAAGGTCATAATGGTTGCTGCATAAGTTGCAGGACGGCCAATACCCTTTTCCTCCATTTCCTTAACAATGGTAGATTCGTTAAATCTAACTGGTGGTTTGGTAAACTTTTGCTCACTATCAATCTTGGATAGATTAACTATTTCACCCTCAGTAAGGTTAGGTATATTAATGCCTGAAGACTTTTCATCATCTTCGTCAGTATTGTTAAACACACGTAAATATCCATCAAATATAAGTGCTTTGCCACTAGATTTAAGTTTGTAATCGCCTGCCTTAATTTCAACGGTTAGGCTATCATATTTAGCGTTACACATCTGGCTAGCAACAAAACGGTTAAATATCAAAGTATACAATTTAAGCAATGTGCTATCCATACGGCCTTGCAAACTTTGAGGAGTGTATTTTAAGCTAATTGGACGTATTGCTTCGTGCGCATCTTGAACGTTCTTCTTGCCGCCATACACATTAAACTTGCTAGGAGCATAGTTTGCGCCATAATTATTAATGATATACTCTTTAGCCATATTTTGTGCATCTGGAGAGATACGTACACTATCTGTACGAATATATGTTACAAGGGCAACTTTGCCTTCGCCTTCAATTTCTACACCTTCGTACAAAGTTTGAGCAGCTTTGGTATAACTGCTAAGTGTCATTTTTAACTTCTTAATAGCGTCCTGTTGCAAACTACTAGTGATGTATGGTGCAGGAGTTTTACCTTCTATCACACTACGTTTAACACTGTCTACAACAAAGGTGCTAGATTTTAATTCTTCCTTAATGCGGTTAGACTCTGCCTCGTTAGGAATTTCAATCTTTTTGTTATTAAAATGAGTTAACTCACTTTTAAATGGTTTGCTATCACCGGCTTTGGATAAATACGCAAACATATTCCAATATTCGGTGCTAACAAAGTCACGAATAGCCTTTTCCCTATCAACGATAATTTTAAGAACAACCGATTGCACACGTCCTGCGCTAAGTTTGTTGCGAATCTTACGTGATAGCAATGGAGAAAGTTTATAGCCCATTATTCTATCAAGTACACGACGTGCTTGTTGGGCGTTAACCAAATCCATGTTGATTGCTCTTGGGTTTGCAATGCTTGCCTGAATAGCAGATTTTGAAATTTCGTTAAAAGCTGTACGCACCAAGTCGGTATCCTTAAGCCCTAATATGTGCGATAAGTGCCATGCAATAGCCTCTCCCTCACGGTCCGGGTCAGTTGCAAGGTATATTGCTTCTGCCTTGGCTGCTTTTTCCTTTAATTCCTTTACCATAGCCTTTTTGTTGGCAATTATCTCATAACTTGGTTTGTAACCATGCAATATATCTACTGCAAATTTAGATGGAGGCAAATCACGTATATGCCCTTTGGTGGCAAATACTTCATAACCTGCGCCTAAATATTTCTTAATACTATCTCGCTTACCGGGTCCTTCGATTAATACTAATTTCATTATAACCTCAATTTAATTGTCTTGCACAAATATATGCATTTCCTGCCAATTTTATAATCAAACCGTCCATTTGCATTTCCATAAGTTTAGCATTTAATTGTCTGGTTGGTATCTTAGTAAAATCAGCAATTTCTTGGAAAGTCTTTTTTTCCGTTAATATATAATTTAATATAGAAGTGGTCTCCATGTCAAGTTGTTGAAGAGTGTTTTGCTCTTTTTGTGCCAAATTTATACCTAGGGTATCAAAAATATCCTTTGGACTAGTTACCAAAGAAGCTTGACATTGACGGATAATATTGTTAGTTCCTTCACTTTCGCTAGATGTGATTTTGCCAGGGATAGCAAACACTTCCCTACCCATATCAACAGCGTAATTTTTAGTGTGCAATGCGCCACTCTTAAGCCCCGCCTCAGTTACCAACACTCCTTTACTAAGTCCAGCAATTATGCGATTACGCACTGGGAAATTATATGAAAGTGGTTCTGCATTAGGTGGATATTCGGTAACCACTAAACCACTTTGAACAATTTGCTTAAATAGCCCAAAATTTGCGCTTGGATAAATATGATTAAATCCGCCAGCAAGCACTGCAATGGTTGCGCCATGATTTTGAAGTGCTGTGTTGTGAGCCACAGTATCAACGCCCAATGCCATGCCTGAAACAATTGTTAGTCCTGCACCAACCAATTCCTTGGTAAATTGCGCTGTAACCACACGGCCATAATCGCTAATTTTACGGCTACCTACAACGGCAATACAATCGCTTTTAAGTAAATCTACATTGCCCTTGCAATACAAGCATAGTGGTTGATTTTCAACATTCTTAAGCATTATAGGGTATTCATCATCATAAATTGTTACAATTTTGATATTATCGCGCTTGTAACCCTCTGCTATTTGCTCAATGTTTTGTTTAGCGCTTTTTTGAATATGTGCAAATTCGTAAGGAGTTAACACCGCTTTAATCTTATCCTGAACCTCATTAAATTTGCCATATATATCAAAATCTACAGGGAATAAACCCAACACTTTCTTCTTTTTGATAAGCGGCAACTCTAATGCATTATCCAAAAATAATAAATTTCTTTGTTCTATTGTCATTATGCCCTCTATACATCAAATTTTTTGTCCATTGATCGATATTGAATAGCCTCTTGAATATGGCTTGCATCAATATCTACACAACCATCAAGGTCAGCAATTGTACGTGCAACTTTAAGTATACGAGTATAACCACGAGCGCTTAGATTAAGCACCTTAAATGCACGTTCAATCAATTGCACACACTTTTCATCTAAATGGCAATATTCTTGAATCTCCTTATCGCCCATCTTGCTATTGGAATAGATATTTGTACCTTTATATCTTTCAAGTTGGATAGCACGTGCATTGTTTACACGTTTTTTAATTTCGCTTGATGGCTCTTCAAGGTCCCTACTGGTTAATTCATCATACGTAATTGCCTCTACCTCGATATGCAAATCAATTCTGTCCATAAGTGGGCCTGAAATCTTGTTTAAATACTTATGTATTGCACCTGGTTGACATTTACATCTATAATTGGTGCTACCATAATAACCACATGGGCATGGATTCATACTACCTACAAGTATAAAGTTGGCTGGATATGTAACAGTAATGGCGTTACGTGCCACGGTGATATGCCCATCTTCCATAGGTTGACGTAACACATCCATAGTTTGGCGATTATATTCTGGCATTTCATCTAGGAAAAGCACGCCATTATGTGCAAGCGAAATTTCGCCTGGTTTTGCAGTATGACCGCCACCAGTAAGTGCAATCATTGTAGTTGTGTGGTGTGGGGTACGAACTGGTCGTTGTGCAATTATTCCCTTATCTGGGTCAAGCACTCCGCCAACACTATGAATTTTGGTTACTTCTAGCGCTTCATCAAAGGTTAAGTCTGGTAAAATTCCGCTGAACGCCTTAGCCATCATAGTTTTACCAGCACCTGGAGGTCCTATCATAAGGATATTATGCCCACCTGCAGCAGCAATCTCAAGCGCGCGCTTAGCACTTGCTTGGCCTTTAACGTATTTAAAATCATATTTATTTTCAAATTCATGTTGCAAATCGTAAAATGACTTACTTTCGATATTAGGAAGATGTATTTCCCCACTTACAAAACGCACCATTTCAGCAAGAGTTCGCACCGCATACACTTCCACCTCATCAATAAATGATGCTTCTATCATATTTTCGTATGGAATAATGAATTTCTTAAATCCACGTTGCTTTGCCGAAATAAGCATAGGCAAAATTCCATTTACCTTGCTTACAGTTCCATCTAATGATAATTCACCTAAAATAATATAGTCCTTAACACATGCCTGACTAATTGTAGCATTAGATACCAATATACCCGTTGCAATAGGTAAATCGTATAATGAACCCACCTTTTTGGTATTAGCTGGTGCTAGGTTTACAATTATTTTATTGATAGGAAAATTGAAACCACTATTTTTAATAGCGGCACGTACGCGCTCCTTACTTTCCTTAATAGCAGTATCTGCAAGACCTACAACATCATAACCAGGAATTCCTGCATTAATATCAATCTCTACCTTAACTTCGTATCCATCAATACCCCAAAAGCCATAACTCATGATTTTTGCTAACATATTTTCACCTCTAATATAACAACTATACCATAAAATCCAATAAAAAACAATACAAAATCAAAATGTTCCAATATTTTTCCAATTTATAAAAAAAAGGGCCAGTTTATAGCCCTTTGTTTTATTTGTTTCTTTGATAATTTTCTGATGCTAAAAGTGCAAGTTTGTGTTTGTATTTGCTAACAGTAGTTGAGTACGATTCTTCTAATTCAGCTTGTCTAAGTTCCTCTCTTAGTCTACTTATCTCTTTCGGTCCTTTTTTAGAGTCAATGGCAATACAAAGATCTCTTTCGCATCTTTCCAACTTTTCCTTTTTTCTTTTTTCCTTAGTTTGAATAGCCACATAGTCACGCTGTGCTAATTCAATCCCTAAAAGTAACGCACCAGCATCCGAATTTTTAATCTCATGGGCAAATAAGTATATATTAAACGCATTGCCATGTAATATTAGACTTCTTTGCAAGTTTTTAATACTTGCTCCTGGTACATGCTTTGCAAACAAAAAGATGTCTGCACCCTCACCTGTTGTTATCCCGGCACTTTTTTCTAATTGGATAAATCTTTTAGAACGACCATTTTTTTCATACTCTGCATTTGCATCTTCTACAAGTTTGTCAATATGCCAGTTTTTTAAACCTACAATATCTCCCTTTCGTTTTGACTCAAGTTCAATCTTATATTCATTTTCTAATTGAGATTTAAATTCAATCAAATCATTTTTACGACCAGCAAAAGGCGATGCTGCTAAAGCCACCAATTTATGCACCCAAAATCCCCTTTTTTCATCTAAAGCCTTTTGTAAAAATGGCTTAAACTGTGCGTCCTTAACATATTTAACAAAATAATAGCATTCTTCCATACTTCCGTTTTGCAAAATAATTGATTGTAATTTATCTATATCCGCACCCTCTACATATCGTGCAAACCAGTAAACGTACATCATATTTTGTGAGTCGATAATTTCATTTTCTTTTGCCACAAAATCAGCATTTCTACCATTTGTAATATACTCATTGGTTGCATTATCAATTATATGTAAAATATTCATAATACCATCTCCTTTGTGTGTATAAATCACTTAGATTCCCTCATTATATATTATAACAACCACTTTGTCAATACCCTTTTTTTTATTTCTCTTCCCCTATAATTAATATGGTAAGGTAAAAATCCCAATATTTATACTTCCGTTAAAGATTATGTATTAATTATTTACTTTATAAAAAACTCTATGGTTGTACAGTCCATAGAGTTTTTATAGTCAAAATTTAAGCGAACTACGATTTTGACAAATATTTAAATTAGATATTACTATCTATATCAAATCTGTTTGGCAGTTTGATGTTACCTGTTTCAATAATCTAAGCGAACTCCAACCATTTACGCAAGCCTTGTGCCAGATAGCACCGGAAGTATGTTAATAAACCAATTTGATATATTAACATATTTATTTTTCTTAAAAAGCAACTTGTTAAGTTATTTTAATCATTTTGCGATAATATATTACAATTATCTTAATTTAAGAGCGAAAGAGTCGTTAATTCTTCACTTTTCACTCTTCATTCTTCATTAAAAGCTAGAAGTTTACTTCTTGCTTTTAATAGCAGCTTGAGCAGCAGCAAGACGTGCAATTGGCACACGGAATGGACTACAAGATACATAGTCTAAACCAATCTTGTGGCAGAATTCGATAGATGAAGGGTCACCGCCGTGTTCACCACAAATACCGCAATGCAACTTACCGTTGTTTGCTTTACCAAGCTTAACAGCCATATCCATAAGTTTACCAACACCATTAGTGTCAAGACGAGCAAATGGATCGCTTTCATAAATCTTGCTTGCATAGTATGAAGGCAAGAACTTACCAGCGTCATCACGGCTGAAACCGAATGTCATTTGAGTTAAGTCGTTAGTACCGAAACAGAAGAACTCAGCGTCTTTTGCGATTTCGTCTGCAGTTAAGCACGCACGAGGAATTTCCATCATTGTACCAACTTCGTACTTCAAGTTAACACCACTAGCTTTAATTAATTCATCAGCAGTAGCAACTACTAATTTCTTAACAAAAGCATATTCCTTAATTTCGCCAACAAGTGGAATCATAATTTCAGGAACTACTTTCCAATCAGCATGACGTTTTTGAACGTTGATAGCAGCCTTGATTACAGCCTTAGTTTGCATTACTGCAATTTCAGGATAAGTAACAGCAAGACGGCAACCACGGTGACCCATCATTGGGTTAGCTTCATGCAAGTCTTGGATATATTGCTTAATTTGAGCAACAGTTTTATTCTTAGCCTTAGCAAGAGCTGCGATATCAGCTTCTTCAGTAGGCACGAATTCGTGTAGAGGTGGATCCAAGAAACGGATTGTAACTGGTTGACCTTGTAATGCTTCCATCAAACCTTCAAAGTCAGCTTGTTGCATAGGTTCGATCTTAGCCAAAGCCACTTCACGTTCCTCAACAGAGTCAGAACAAATCATTTCACGGAAAGCGCCAATACGATCTGGTTCAAAGAACATATGTTCTGTACGGCACAAACCAATACCTTCAGCACCTAATTCAACAGCACGTTTAGCGTCTGCTGGGCTATCAGCGTTAGTACGAACACCAAGTGTACGGTACTTATCAGCCAATTTCATAATACGGCCGAAGTAACCACTGTTAGGGTCTGCAGGAACAGTTTTGATCATGCCATCATAGATATTACCAGTAGAACCATCAAGAGAAATAGCGTCTCCCTCACGGTATGTTTTACCAGCAAGTGTAAAGCACTTGTTTTCTTCATCCATCTTAATATCGCCACAACCAGATACACAGCAAGTACCCATACCACGAGCAACTACGGCAGCGTGAGATGTTTGACCACCACGAACTGTCAAGATACCTTGTGAGTATTTCATACCTTCAATATCTTCTGGGCTAGTTTCAAGACGAACTAGAACTACCTTTTCACCCTTCTTGCCATGGATAACTGCGTCTTCTGCAGTAAATACGATTGTACCTGCAGCAGCACCTGGAGAAGCAGCGATACCCTTACCGATAACGTTGTTTTTGTTAGCAGCCTTTAATGCCTCAGCATCAAATTGTGGGTGCAACAACATATCAAGAGTTTTAGCGTCGATTTGCATTAATGCTTCTTCTTCGCTAATCATACCCTCGTCAATCAAATCGCAAGCGATACGGATAGCAGCGGCAGCAGTACGCTTACCATTACGAGTTTGAAGCATATACAACTTCTTATCCTCGATTGTAAATTCCATATCTTGCATATCACGATAGTGATTTTCAAGAGTTTTACAAATATCTAGGAATTGAGTATAACACTCTGGCATAATTTCAGCCATTTTAGCAATAGGCATTGGAGTACGAACACCAGCAACAACGTCTTCACCTTGTGCATTCATTAGGAATTCGCCCATCAAGCCCTTTTCACCAGTTGCAGGGTTACGAGTAAATGCAACACCTGTACCAGATGTTTCGCCCATGTTACCAAAAGCCATCATTTGTACGTTAACAGCGGTACCCCAGCTATATGGAATATCGTGGTCCATACGATAGATGTTAGCACGTGGGTTATCCCATGAACGGAATACAGCCTTAACAGCTTCAAATAATTGTTCCTTAGGATCAGATGGGAAGTCCTTACCAAGTTGATTCTTGTATTCAGCCTTAAATTGGAAAGCTAATTCCTTAAGGTCTTCAGCAGTTAGGTCGATATCAAGAGTAACACCCTTGCGTTCCTTCATTTGGTCGATAAGTTTTTCAAAATACTTCTTACCAACTTCCATAACTACGTCACTGAACATTTGAATAAATCTTCTGTAACAGTCCCATGCCCAACGTGGGTTACCAGACTTCTTAGATATAACTTCTACAACTTCGTCATTTAAACCTAGGTTCAAAATTGTGTCCATCATACCAGGCATTGATGCACGTGCACCTGAACGAACAGATACTAGTAGTGGATTTTCCTTATCGCCAAACTTCTTACCTGTAATCTTTTCCATCTTTTCGATGTTTTCAAGGATTTCAGCTTGAATTTGAGCGTTAATTTGACGTCCATCTTCGTAGTATTGTGTACAAGCTTCGGTGCTGATGGTAAAGCCTTGAGGAACTGGTAAACCAATCTTGGTCATTTCAGCAAGGTTAGCACCTTTACCGCCAAGAAGTTCTCTCATTTGAGCGTTACCTTCACTAAACAAGTAAACAAATTTCTTCATAAATTCTCCTTTTAGACCCTTCTATCATACACAATCCTACAAAAAAAGGCAAACGTTTTTAGCCGATTAAACAAAAATTGTCTTAAAGTTTTTTTGTTGCTAATTCAACTTAAATGTTTCATAATTAATTTTAAAATCATCTATTGACACTCCCCTGTTTGCGTGATATAATGCAGATATATAGTTATTTTTAGGAGAAAATTTATGACAAATGGTGGTAAGAGGCTGATTGCAAACTGGATAGCAGGCATATCCATTACTGTAATGATAGCCTCATTAGTTCCTGGAGCTGTTGAAAATGGTAAGTATCATAGTACTATAAATGATTTAAGCAATCAACAAAACAATATATATAAGAGTTATATGAAAACCTCTGAGTTTTCTAGCGCTATAGATTCTCAAATTATTCAACTTGCCGACGACTACACTTCTGGTAGAATTGATTATGAAAAATTTAGGGACCGTCTTGAAGCAATATTTAGTATTGAAAATGCTAAACAAGCACTTAACTTATCAAACAGTGATCTCAAATCTCAAGCTGAAGATATTGATAAACTGCTAAAATATGAAAAAGAAAAGCATGAGGCAAGCATTATTCCAGAGCTAAGCGCTAGCGGAATGGCTATTGGTGGAGTTAGCGCTTTAACCGCCTCTATGACATTAGGCGGATTTAACGTATACGACAGGATTAAAAAGCGTAAAAATCAAAAAAACAACGATAAGACACTTTCGCATTAGTATAATCATAGTAAAAAGGACACTGAGTTTCAGTGTCCTTTTTTATTATTTATCATTAGCCTATAGGCTATAGCCTTTATCTACAATCAATTCTTGGCCGGTGATAGCACTTGATTCGTCACTTGCTAGGAAAAGTGCCACATTTGCAATATCTTCTGGTTTACAAATGCCAACTTGAAGGTTGCCATAGTTATCCATAGCAGTATACATATCTGGGTCAAGGTTGTTAGATGTGCCTGTTGTCATAGGTGTAAGCACGCTACCTGGGCAGATTGCGTTACATCTAATACCTGTACCTGCAAAACGCATAGCACTATTACGTGTAATACCTAGCATTGCAGCCTTAGTTGAGCAATATACTGAGCCGCCAAAGCCCTTTGCACCTGCGATTGATGAAATGTTTACAATTGAACCACCGCCAGTTTTAAGCATTGAGTTGCTTGCATACTTCATACAAAGCATTGTGCCAAAAGTATTAATTCGTGTTACCCACTCCCAGTCATTAACTTCAAATTTATCAATAGGAAGTAAGCCCTTTTCAAGCACGCCTGCGTTGTTAATCATGACGTCAACACGTTTAAATTTTTTGATAGTTTTATCAAATACCTTCTTAACATCTTCTTCCTTAGAAATATCGCAAGGCACCATCAAGTAATCTGCACCCATAGCCTTTAATTTTTTAGCGATATTATCCTTAGCACTAGCACCTAATGACGCTACCACAACTTTGGCACCTTCACGTGCAAACATTTCAGCAATAGCCTCGCCAATACCTGAATTACCACCTGTAACAATGGCTACTTTATTTTTTAATCTATCCATAATTTCCCCTCTTTATTATTTTTCGTCCTATGCGGACAGCAGGCGGAGTGTCCGCCCGCAAATAACTAAATATACCAAATTAAACCGCATAATTCAGTTATAAATCAACTTTATTTTGTGCGTAATGCGACATAACCATACACCTAACAAATAGACATACTTAACAATATAAATCAGCAAATTTACTTATTTGCCGGCGTCTAAGACACCTATGCTATATATATGCTTACATTTTTAACTTTTTGTAATGCTTTTTGCTTAATAATTGGTTTACCTGCCCCTGTACGTGCAGTTACTGGCACTTCATTTACGTCGGTTACATTTAGGTTGCCCTTACTATCGGTTACCACTATCTCACCTGTAACAACTGGCGATACGGCATAAGCTACTTGCTCGCTACCACTTACAATCTTTAAGCCTTTGCGGTTACGTGCACTTACTGAAAATTCGGTTAAGCTTACACGTTTAGCGCTAGAATTATCGGTTACCACTAGTACCTTGTCGCCAAGATTTACTTGAGAGGCAAATATTACCTTATCGCCTTCATTTAGGCTCATACCAATTACACCGCCACCTTGACGTTTTTGCTTAGGCACACTAGCATACTCCATATTAACAGCCATACCAAGACGGCTTACCATTAATATACCTGCCATATTGTAGTTTGGTTGAACGGCAATTACACGGTCAAAGTCCTTTAGACCTAAGGCATCAACTACTGGCTTGTTAACCACAAATTCGCTCATATCGCTACGTTTAATATAGCCATCTTGAGTAAATATTAACAACTCGCCATCTTGCTTAAATTCGTCCATTTCAAAGATATTTACAATCTTTTCATTAACCTCGGCTTTAGCAATTTGTGCAAGGTTTGTACCCTTAGCATTAAACTTGCTTACTGGGATATCTCCTACCGCTATTTTATACATATTTCCAAGGTTAGTAAACGCATAAATATAGGCATTTGTAGTAGTTTTTAATATATCCTTATGTAGCACATTGGCACTATTATATTTATCAAATTTGCTTGAACCAAGTTGCGCATTAATAACAATATTCTTAAGTCTTAATCCATCATCACTAACCGCCACCAAACACTCAGTGTTCATAAGTTTTTCGATAGGTGTTAGTACAAATGTTTCGTGCTCCTCTACCACTTCGGTTTTACGTGGAGTTGGATAGCGCTTTTTGATATCCAAAATTTCACGTTTAACAACACCAAGTTGGCGAGCACGGCTAGATAATATCTTTAAATATTCCTCAATTTTAGCCTTAAGATCAGCCATTTCCTGCTCAATTTTAGTTGTTTCAAGATTAGTTAATCTTGCAAGTTTCATATCAAGGATTGCAACGGCTTGAACTTCGGTTAGACTAAATCTTTCAATCAATCTTGCCTTAGCGTGAGCGGTTGACTCGCTTGACTTGATAATGGCAATAACCTCATCAATATTTTGGATAGCAATAAGCAATCCTTCCAATATATGCACACGTGCAACTGCCCTATCGTAATCATATTGGGTGCGGCGCTTGATGATATCTACTTGGAAATTTACATAGCAACTTAAATATTCAAGTAATCCTAATTGCTTAGGCGCACCGTCAACAATTGCAACTACGTTTAGATTAAAGTTTTGTTGCATTTCGGTATGCTTTAGTAAAAGTGCAATTATGCTATCTGGGTCGCCGTCCTTTTTGACTGTAATAACGGCACGCATACCAGTTTTGTCACTTTCATCAGCGATTTCTACAATATTATTAAGTACATCTTTTACCTTTTCCTTAACTTCCATAATGTGTTGTAGGAAAAGTGACTTGTTTACCTGATAAGGTAATTCGGTTATGACAATATTAGTTTTGCCATTACTTAGTTCTTCCTTATGGAATTTAGCACGAAGGGTTACCTTACCCTTACCAGTTTCGTATGCCTCGTACATATCCTTACCTGTTGACATTATGCCACCAGATGGAAAATCCGGACCTTTTACGAATTGCAATACTTCCTTAAGTGTTATATTAGGGTTTTCGATATACGCTACAGTTGCATCAATCATTTCGCCAAGGTTATGTGGTGGAATATTGGTTGCAAGACCTACCGCAATACCGCTAGCACCATTTACAAACAAGTTAGGAAAACGACCTGGGAAATAATCTGGCTCCTTTAATGTATCATCAAAGTTTAGGCTATATGTAACAGTGTCCTTGTCGATATCTTGCATAAGTTCTAGCGACAACTCACTTAGCCTTGCCTCGGTGTAACGGTAAGCAGCTGGACGGTCACCGTCGATTGAACCAAAGTTACCATGACCTTGAATAAGTGGGACATTAATTGTAAAGTCCTGCGCCATACGTGTAAGCGCATCATACACCGAACTATCACCATGTGGGTGGTAACGTCCTAATACGTCACCGACGATTTTGGCACATTTTCTAAATGGCTTATCTGGTGTTAGTCCAAGTTCCTGCATTGTATACAAAATTCTACGTTGAACCGGCTTTAAACCGTCCTCAACACGTGGAAGTGCACGGTCCATAATAACAAATTCCGAGTAAGGAAGCATGCTTGAATGCATTACTTCCTCTACCGTTTTTTCGTATATTTCGCCATGAGGCATTTCGATTATTCGCTTTGCCTTGGCATCAAGAGGGCGCTTTTTAGCTGGTTTTTGAACTTTGTTTTGTTCAAACATATTAATTTGGTCTTCAAATTTATCCATACTATTCTCCCTCCTTTACTTTCATTGTTTTAAAGTTGTCTACCTTGTTAAAGTTTGCATTGTTGGTAATATAATCCTTACGAGATTTAGCGTCATCACCCATCCAAGTTGTAATAATTTGGTCAGCTTTAACAGCATCATCTACTGTAACTCTAATCAAACTACGCTTTGCAGGATCCATAGTGGTTTCCCAAAGTTGCTCTGGGTTCATTTCACCAAGACCTTTATATCGTTGCAAAGTGTATGACTTGTTACCAACCTTGGCTGTGATATCCTCAAGTTCCTTATCGCTATAACAATAATAATCTTCCGACTTGGTTGAAACCTTGTATAGTGGAGGCAAACCAATGTAGATATTGCCGTTATTGATTAGTGGTCGCATATATCTAAAGAAGAATGTTAACAAAATTGCCCTAATATGAGCACCGTCTTGGTCGGCATCGCTTAGAATAATGATTTTGTTATACTTAAGATTTTCTAGTTTGAAGTCCTCACCAATACCGGTATTGATTGCACCAATTAAGGTACGTATTTCATCATTGGCCAACACTTGGTCAATACGCTTCTTTTCACTATTTAAAGGTTTACCTTTAAGTGGAAGAATTGCTTGATAATATCTATCACGACCTTGCTTAGCGCTTCCGCCCGCAGAATCTCCTTCGACTATAAATATTTCGTTAATATCAGGGTTACGGCTAGAGCAGTTTGCAAGTTTACCAACAAGCATACTACCTTCGATACTATTTTTGGCTCTTGTTAAATCTTTAGCACGCTTTGCAGCGGCACGAACTTTGGCTGCACCCTTAGCCTTTTCAATAATAATTTGACCAATGTATTCGTTTTTCTTACTATTAAAGAAATCAGTTAAACCGCTAACACATATATTTTCCACACGTGCACGTGCCTCAGGGTTACCAAGTTTGGTTTTGGTTTGACCTTCAAACTGCACGTTTTTCATCTTGATACTGATTACTGCAGTTATACCTTCACGGAAGTCATCACCAATAAAGGCAATATCCTTTTCCTTTACAAGATTGTTCTTTTTAGCAAATTCGTTTAACACCTTGGTTAACGCAGTTTTAAAACCAACCTCATGAGTTCCACCCTCTGGTGTTGGAATGTTGTTTACATAACTAAATATATTTTCGGTGTAACTATCAGTGTATTGCAATGCCACACTAATAGCAGTTTCATCTACCTCGCCCTCAATATATACCGGTGGTACAAACAAAGGCTTTTTGTCAGTAGTTATATTTGAAACAAAGTCTGCAATACCGCCTTCGTAGCAGAATTGCTGACGCTTGTTGGTTCGTTCATCTATAAGTTCGATATTCATACCTTTGTTTAGGTATGCATTTTCACGCAAACGCTCTGCTACTGTTTGATATGAGAAAACATTTTCCTTAAATACTCTGTCATCTGGTAAAAATCTTACAAAAGTTCCACTTTGATTGGTTGAACCAATCTCTTTTAAAGGCTCAGTTACAATGCCGGATTGAATTTTACCTTTCTTTTCAATTGATTCAAACTTAATGCGATATTTTTTACCATCCTTACATACAATTACTTCCAAATATCTACTAAGTGCATTAACAACCGATGCACCAACACCGTGCAATCCACCTGAATATTTGTAGTTATGGTCGCTAAACTTACCACCTGCGTGAAGTTGAGTGTACACCACCTCCACACCGGTCTTTTTAAGTTTTGGGTGTATACTAACCGGCACACCACGTCCATTATCACTAACACTTGCTGAGCCATCTTTGTGTAATGTAACTACGATTTTGTTACCATAACCATTGGCTACTTCGTCAATACTATTATCTACAATTTCCCAAAGGAGATGATGCATACCTTTATTGCCGGTTGTACCAATATACATACCCGGACGCATACGCACAGCATCAAGACCTTCCAATACTACTAAATCTTTACTATCATAACTTGATTTTGCCACAACACACCTTCCTACTTACTCTTTTTGTTTATGTAATTACTTTCACGCTTATATGGGTAAGGCAACAATTCACTTGCCTTTACCTTAAGCGCTTTGCCATTTTTTACATCCTCAACTATTACATTCATATCTACATTTAACTTGTCCATAATGTATCTGCATAGTCCGCAAGGCGAAACCACCCTAGCCGTTCCATCTCTATTCAACTTTACGGCTACAATGGTATCAAACTCACGTTCACCACAGGCTAATGCTTGACCAAGTGCAACCTGCTCGGCACATATAGAATGTGAAGTTTTGATATTTACACCCTTATAGATTTTACCCGATTTAGCCTGAACTACGCATCCTGTATGCATTGACAAATCGGTATATCTATCACTATTATCTTTTGCAACTTTTGTTGCCATTTCAATTAATTCTTTATCCAAATTGTTTAATCTCACAGTACTCTCCTATATACAACTTTCATTATAACAAATCAATTATTTTTAGGCAAACCTTTTAATTACATTTAACCTAAATTTAATTATTTTCATATAAAAAAATATGGATATAAGAGAATTTTATAGGTCTAACCAAAGCAAAACTAACACTACATACAATAACCAGTCTACGCAAAATACTAATGATTATACGTCCAAGTCAAGCGACTTTAGTGCTTATCAGGACACAATCAATAAGTATAAGGATTTAAGCCAAGAAGATTTGTACAGCGAATTATTAAGCCAAGCAAGCGACCTAAAATCACAAGGTAAACTTAATATGGATATGTTAAATCAAATATCCACCACACTAGGACCAATGCTTAATGATGAGCAAAAACAAATGCTAAGTAATATTATTGAACGAATAAAATGATAAACAAAATTCATCCCGACCTATTAAAACAAGTAAGCACATTAACTTGTTGCAACGCAGATTGTGTTATATACACTAAATGCGTTAATCAAGCAAAAAAACAATTGGATAAATGTGGGATTAGTTACATTGCATACCCCTTTATGCAGTGTTTTTATACACGCATTCCCTATTCCAAAATTATCGAAGTTAGTAAATATTCCAGTGTAGAATTTATAACCAAAACCACGCAAGTGTTTACCCTTATTGACAAAGCAAAAGATTTTATGTGCATTAACAAACTTAATTTAGGTGGCACTGTTCCAACAATTGCATTTATTGATACAGGCATTAGCCCGCATCTAGATTTTTTGCTGCCATACAATAGAATAATTCATTTTAAGGACTTTATCAATAATCGCACTTTACCTTATGATGATAATGGTCACGGAACTTTCATCGCTGGAGTTTGTTCTAGTAGTGGTATTTGTAGCAAGCATAAATATAGCGGAATTGTGCCTAAAAGCAATATTGTTATGATTAAAGCGCTAGATAAATCGGGCGAAACCAATTCGCAAACCATACTTGACGCAATGCAATACATATATGATATTAGAAAAAAGTACAACATTAGGGTTGTATGTATGAGTTTTGGTGCCGATTATAGTGGAGTTAACGACCCTTTGCAAAGAGGTGCGCTTGCACTTTGGAATAGCGGTTTGACCGTTGTGGCTGCTGCTGGTAATAGCGGGCCTGAAGGCAAATCAATCAAATCGCCCGGCACAAGTTCACGCATTATTACCGTTGGTGGATTAGATGATGGCAGAACAGATGGTGAAATTAAAATTGCCGATTTTAGTTCACGTGGACCAGTGGATAGCAAATTTAAACCTGACATAATTGCTCCAAGTGTGGATATTACATCTACAAATTACGATTATAAAACCAACTTTTACACCACAATGAGCGGAACGAGTGTTGCAACACCTATGATTGCCGGCATTTGCGCTATACTATGTAGCCAAAATCCTCACGCCTCCCCTGACAAAATTAAGCACACCCTACTAAATATGTGCACGCCACTCACTCATAACAAAAATGACGAGGGTTTTGGGTATATAAAAGTTGATTAAACATGCTCTTTTTCTTGTGTTTATTCATAAAACCTGCTAATATAAGGTTATGATTGAATTTAAAAATGTAAAATACACTTATTTTAGCAAGTTTTACACCTTGTTTGATTTTAGTTACAAGTTTGATGCTGGTAACTATTGTTTATTAGGCGATAATATTAGCGGTCCGCTTACTTTGATTAGATTGCTTGCAAAGTTGGATACGTATTATAAGGGCGATATCCTAATCAATGATATTAGCCTAAAAAAAGTTAATTACAAAAAGGATTTTAGTGTTGGATATATTAGCGCAACGCCAAGATTTTTTGAGAGTAAAACGGTACTGGACAACGTAGCATATCCATTAAAATCTCGTGGAATAAAAAAACAAGAACGACTTAATATCGCCCTTGTAACACTTAGCAACTGGGGTTGGCGTGATAAGGCAAACCTAAAAGTTAAAGATTTATCCCCTAGCGACAAACTAATGCTAGGTATAATACGTGTAAGCGTTCGCAAGTTAGATTTATTACTTTGCGAAAATATATTTGATAAGATATCCCCTGCCGTACTGGATAAAATCACCGCCACCACAAAGATAGTTGTAACAAGCGATGGCGTAGGATTTGATAACTACACACCTCTTGTATTTGGTTTAGGTAATATACAGGATTAGAATGTTTAAAACAACAAAAATGCAAGGCTATTAACCTTGCATTTTTATTAATCTTCAGTGTTTTTCTTAGCACATTTTTTACGTGCATGTTCCTTTTTGTCAACGACGGTTTGCTTATCGTTACGAACGATTTGAGACACCTTTTTAACTGCTTCGTTTACAGCTTCGCCAACCTTTTTGCCTGCAGCGATAACAGGTGTTTTTAATCCTGTAATTTTGCAATAAGCATCATGGTCATTTTTGTAACCTGCTTCGATAGTCAAACTACCTTCAGCCTTTAATTTTTCCAACTTAGCAACGGCAGCCTGCACCTTTTTGTCGGTTTCAACGCCGCTATCAGTTTTAGTAAATACATATTTCATAATAAAACCTCCCCTTTATACTTAAAATATACAACATTTCACACAAAGATGTCAAACATTTTGCTATATTTTAGAGATTTTTTATTTTCTGCCGTATTCATCTTTGTCAGTATTTTCGTGGTCCCACGCATATACATAATTAAAGATTTCTTTCAAAAGCAATTTTTTAGTTGCTTCCTTACATGCTTCTTTATCCTCGGCAGAGTAATATCCTGCAGCCCTCCACATATGCATAATGCCACCAATAGCTTCTGGTCTAAACAGAATTAGTCCCTTTTCCATTGATTCTATAATTATATGATATATTATAGTAACAATCTCTCTATTGTCATATTCTTCCCTCATTCTTGAACTATTTTTAAGTACATTATATAATCCTTTTGCTAACGTTATTGTAGGAATTGGTTTAGTTTTTTCCCATAAGGCTTGTACTTTGTCCGTATCCATATTACCATAAAATTCCATACTGTCTTTTACTTTTTCTAACGAGTTTTCATAGTCATAACCAAAGACTTTTACCGTTTGTGTGAACCTTCTCGATACATCAACTTCAACGGATACCTTTGGCGCACTCTCATACATATCATCTTGAGATTCAGCGCCATTTGACACTTTTCTTTCATACAATTGCAAATTATTATCGGATGTAGGATACAAAAAGTGTAAGAATCTGCCCCAATCACCTTCAAACCTTTTGTTATCATTACTTGCATCGTTATAATATTCACCATTGATGCCATATTTTTCATCATTAATCGTTATCATACATATAGAATGTGCGCCTAAAAATTCAGGATTGTCCTGACCTACATCAAAGGATCTTAATGAGACCATTTTACATTCAAGCCCAGACATATTTAACCTATCTATAATAGCCTTACACAATGATGAAAAGCCCGAACATATGATATTCTTATTCTTAGTTAATAATGGCCCAACTATTGTTTGTGCAATATCGTGGTCATATTGGCTCTCACCCTTGTTGTAGGTAAATGAAGTTAAGTAGTTGTGTATATAAATCATAGCCTCGTATGGAGTAAACTGCTTTTCCTTAATAAAATCGACTATTTTATCAATATCGCTATTCATTTGGCAAACACCTTCCAAACTTACATGCTTTTCAAAGGTTTCTTCGTCTACAGTAACTTCATCATTAAAGAACATTCCCACTCTATTGCCGTCCATATTCTTTGCGTCACTATTTAGTTGTTGTTCCAGTTCCAATATTTGTTTAAACTGCTCAGTTGTGTATGTATAACTTACAGCATCATCAACACCTATATGATATATGTTCTCATAAACCTCTATATTAATTGTAGCGTTCTTACCCAATGAACTCAAAGCCTTACACGTTTGTATAAGTTCTTCTTTGTTGTCAAAAATATTACGCCTTTCCACCTTTAAATGAATTTTATAGTTAACGTTAGTGTCATTATTTGAGATATTGTCAATAGTATTTTGAGTTTCCTCAATATTTGATTTTAACGTGTTAATGCTAGTTGATAACTCTTGCTTTTCCGCCTCATCCGACAATAAAGCATATTTGTCACTTAGTTCTTTTAGCTTATTTGAATTTTCTTCAATTTTAGATTTTAACTGTCTTGTAGCTTTGCGCTTTGCCGAATCTAACGCAATTCCAGCCAACATTTTAATGCGATCGTCTGTTAACGTTCCGTCCTCTTTATAATAATTAAAGTCATCAACAAAACCCCCTAATTCCATTTTTATGTCAATCTGTTTGTTGATATCAAAACTATTTTCCATATAACATCCTTATATTAATTATTTATCTACTTATCTTCCAAAGGCTTCTTTGTCAGTGTTTCGCTTGTTAAATTCTTCTACCATATCATTTATTTTTAAAAGCACACCTTTCATGACCTTTTTTCTTTCTTTAGCAAACTTTTCATCCATTGTATTTCTATTTACTCCATCTATTTTAAAGTATCCCGCATCCTTCCAAGTTTGCATAAATCCATTTATTGCTTGTGGTCCATATTTGGTTAAGCACCCTTCCAAACAATTTGTAAATATATTTTTCGAATTATACTTAAGCTTACCCTTAACAAAAGTTTTATATTACCCTCTACGTATATTGTTCTTGGCGTGTTTTTGCTCAAGTTCACTAACAATGTTAGTAATCTTCAAAAGCATACTCCTTTCAGCGTCACTAATACATCTTTTCTTATCTTTGCGTTTAAAATATCCATAATCATACCACGATTGCAACAGGTCGTTTTGAGCGTGTCTACTGTACACGTCCAATGCTCGTTCCATTGACGGCATAATAATTGCGTATATTGTTTCGTTAACCGTATCCATGCCATACTCTTCTATTATGCCTGTACCCGACTGTATCACGTAATACAAACCTTTTATTAAGGTTTCTACTGGGATTGGCTTGTTTTTAGCCTTGAGTATATCATTAATCAAGCTTCTATCGGAAAGAATCACTTTCTCCAAATAATCTATTTCCTCTATATCTTTTTTAAGGTCTTTATCTTCCGTGTCAATATATATAATTTGTTCATATCTAGTTAAAGCCCTATCCCTAACCATGTAATTATGTTTACCATTATCAATAAAAAGCATGCTATCGCATTGTGGGTATAGGAAATATGTAAATCTACCATCATCCGACATTGAGATTAAATCTCCAAGGAGTTCACTTTCCTCACTACCCTTATCAAACATATCATAATATATCACACTATCCGAACTAATATCGTCATAATACGAGCCGTCAATATCATACTTTTCATCTTTGATATGTATTAAGCATGCAGCATGACTTGAATCAGCATACGCAGATTTATTTGCATTAACATAATTAAAGCCTTGCAGTTCACACCTTAGCCCTGGCATATTCAACTTATCTACGATTGCCTTAGTCAATGACGCATAACCCGAACACACTATCTCCTGCCCTAGTAATGGTCCTGTAATCATCTGAGCGATACAACTTTCTGTGTCGTTATATTCCAATGCGGTTAAATAGTTGTGAATATACAACATTGCCTCATATGGTGTAAATTGTTTTTGTTTAATAAAGTCAACAATATTATCAATTCTTTTATTAATAAAATAAACATCTCCTAGGCTTAATTTATTTTCATTCCTGTCGTTAACATCATCTGTAAACAAAATATCACCATACTTATGCCCTTCAGCCACCTTATAACCGTTCATATGATTATATAATTCTACCAAATCATTAAACTGTTCAATTGTATATGTATAATTTACAGGCGCTGTAGTTTCCTGCTCTCTTAAAGCCTCATATATTTCAATATTCACTACCGCTTTGTCTTCCAAATCACGTAACAATGAATATATTCTTTTTACAATTTCGTAATACTCAAACACTTCATCTCTATTTATGCGTAAATTAATTGTGTAGTTAATATCTTTTTTATTTGTTCTTTTACCAGAATTTGTGTTTTCTATATCCATGTCTAATTGGTCTATTTCCGCTTTAATCTGACTTATAGCAACTTCTGTAGCCTTAATACTCTTTTTTATAGCAGCCAATTTCTTTTTGTTTTTAATCTTAGCTATTTGCTCTTGCATTTCCTCCAACTTGTCCTGAGTGTATTTTAACTTGGCCTTTAACTCACTTAAACTATCAAGTTTTGCATTCCAAATTTCTTCACTAATTCTAGTTTTCACTTCTTCATAATCGATAGCAATATTTTCTTGTTTTTGTTCTGACAATATTTTAGCCAAATCAAAAAACTCCAAGCTGATTTCAAATTTTTCCATTTATTAGCGCTCCATGAACATTAATACTATTATACCAAATTTATTTATATAAGTCAATATCCTTTAATGCGCTGTTTTAAAATATATCAAAAAACTATCAGTATCCCGTACTGATAGTTTTTGTACAAATATTAAATTTTACTGGCTAGCAAACACCTTACTTCACAACAAATTGAAGTTTGTTGTTTTTGCAGTCCACCATTATCACATTGCCATCTTTAATTTCGCCACGCAAGTACATATCGGCAAGTTCATCTTCTATAGCATTGGTAATCAATCTACGCAATGGCCTTGCACCATAATCGGCATTTGTGCCATTTTTAATCAAATATCGCAACGTGCTAGCACTAAATTTAAGTGTAATGTTTTTATCACGCAAATTCTTATTAAGGTCTGCCAACATATTTTTAGCAATTTCCGCCACCACATCTTCACCAAGTTTGTTAAACACCACAATATTATCGATACGGTTAATTAATTCTGGACGGAAATATTTTTTAAGCTCATCTAACGCCACTTGTTTTAGGTCCATTTCTGCTTGATTTTTATCGCTAAATCCAAGGTCTAGACGTTTGCTTGAAAGTTTGTCACTTCCCACATTTGATGTTAGTACAATAATGGTATTTTTAAAGCTTACCACTCTACCATGGCTATCTGTAAGTCTTCCATCTTCCAATATTTGAAGCAACATATTAAACACATCTGGGTGTGCCTTTTCAATCTCATCAAGCAATACAACACTATATGGTTTGCGGCGAACCTGCTCGGTTAGTTGTCCGCCATCATCAAAACCAACGTATCCTGGTGGTGAGCCAATAAGTTTTGATACACTATGTGCCTCCATATATTCGCTCATAT
>JBGVOQ010000027.1:0-27752 GCA_045126575.1 Candidatus Onthoplasma sp.
ATTATTGTTAGGCTGGGTAAATGGATATGGTCAAAGCACTGCGTCTTTATTTGAGCATTACAACAAGGAAAATGGAAACAACTTAAATGCGTTAACTTCAATGTTTAAACCTAATGTTGATGGTAAGAACTTGTTGGTTGTTGAAAATAGATATAGTAAAATACAAATTGTATCAAACGATTATAAGGATAGTTGGTTTAAATTAAAAAGTGCAACACCTTCTAGTGATGCTAATAAACCAGAAAGTGACTACAAGGCGTTTGTTAATGCTGGAATGGAAAGCATTGGTTGGAATGGTGATGATGCCAAAGTGTTTGCAACAACCCTACAAGGCGGAACATACAACGACCTTAATAAAAATACATTCACATATACAGGAACCGAAAGTGACCTTAAAATATCTGTTAATCCAGATTATTTACGTAGATATATCATAGGTGTAAAAGGTGCTAACAATGTGGGTAGTACTGAAGGTACTCAGTTTGCAGTGTATATTACGCCGGACAAAACTTTAGGTCAGGTATATTCAGATGCTGCAGCTGCAGATGGCGGCTCATACGCAACAGCCGTACAGCCTAATGGTCAAAATACTGCTTTGAATGAAACAGCGAATGATAAATATTATGATGGTCAAGCATCAGATGATGGCGTATTTGTATTTGAGTGGAGCAACCCTACCGAAAAGGACTCATTTAGGGTGGTTGATATCCAATATGATTACTATCAATTAATGGACCAAGGTGCATTAAGTGCTGTAAAAGATAAAGCAGTAAATGAGCTTGATAAGCCCGAAACCGAAGATGACGAAGGTGAGTATTATTACTATCCATACAAATATGTACGTTCTGAGCATATTTTGGAAATTGATGATAGTGGTGTTCAAAAGGTAAAAAATTATACCGAAGACATAACTCGCACCAGCTATGGACAATCATTAAAGGTTAACAGAAGTAATTCTATAAACCTAGGATACGAAACCTTTTATGAAGATAATGACCTGGTTACACGTAGTGTTACTCAAACCGGTCTATACATTATCACACGTACAATCAAGATGACAGAAGGTGAATCAAAGGACGATACAGCGTCATTCTCATACGCTTTCTTTGTAGATAGAAATATGATTATTGGCTATGATGTAAATGACATCAAGCAAAAGCTAGTTGGTCAATTTATACACGTAGCAATGCCTAACAGCGAAGATGCGGAAGGTGTAAAATATGACAACTTTACTAAGCAAGGTGTTAAATCGGTAGAGGTTAAAGTCTCAGCAGAGGAGTCGGTTAAAACAAGTGTATACTTGCAAACCAACAAACTTCCAACACGTTTGAAAGTTCCTACCGGTAAATATGTTTCGGGTGATGTTGAATCAAGGGAAATTTACCATACATCTAATGTTAATATGGAACTAAGATTAAGTGTTTACTTTAAGGATACTTATGGCATATTACAAGAAGGCTATGATGGAACGGATATACAAATTATAACAAATGCTGAAGTTAGAAATGATAGAGATGGATATATTCCATTTACACTAGATAATACTGCACAAGCGGCTATATACAATAAGGCTAGAAAACATACAGATGCAGTTTTAACCGTTCCTGGAACATACGTTTTTGTAATAATGGATAGAGTAGGAAAAGTTGTAAATGATGTATTTGAAGTTACGGATTATAATAAAGAAGCGTTTGCTATTGAGTTGTTAAACCATGCTCCTAAAACAGATGTGTACGCCTATGCTAATATAGATAATGAAACTAGTGACAAAGAATACTCGGAAGACTTGCAACTATATACCAACCAACAATATGTTGAATTTGTAATCCCTAGGGAAGATACAGGTGCATATATGGCTCAGTTGGATATTGGTAGTGTGGTAGTATACAGAAATGACCTAGGTAATCAACCATGGTTAAAATTTACTTATGAGAATAACCAACTAAATTTTGACAAAAACGGTGTGATTAAGGATAACCAAAATGGTGCGTATTACAAGGACGATGGTAATGGTTGGGTTATAAAACTCGACACAGGCTTAAAAGTTGTAGATGGCGTCATCGTAGATTATGAGGAATATGTATATACCATAAGTATTAGTTATATATTAAAAAATAGCGGCGCAGAGTATTATACATTCGTAGACAAAGATGGCAAGGAGCAAAGCTTCTATAACACGGTATACACGGTAAATATTGACCGTACTCCAAGCGATAACAACCTAAAGGAGATAATTAAAGGTCAGGAAGAATATTTCACAGGCTATCATACTTGGCTTGCTGAAGAGAATGATACTGAATTTGATAGCAAAATAAATGATACATTTGCTTATCGTGATGGAATTTCAGTAAGAGATTACTATGCATTAACCAATAAATTGTATTACGAATATGCTGACAAAAATGGAAATTTATCAAATCAAGCAATGTATGCAATTACAATTGATGATGAAACTGAATTTAATAGTGAAGGGTTAAAAGGTGTGTACTACCGCAGACTTGACTTAGATGGTGGCGATGCTAGGAATCGAATGGGGTTGTTACCTATAATTGAAGAATACTCAATGTCTAACGACTACTTTGTATTTAGTGAGGCTGTGGGTGAGTATACGATGTATCCAACTGGTGACGCAGATACATACATAAAGTTATTAGGTGATAAAGATTATAGCACTTATGCTGGCGGATTATATGAGTTTGTGGAAATAGACCTTGCTGGCAACTATACACAATACGTTGTGTACTTTGATTTAGGAGATACACAAAATACGGTTGAGATTGATGTCTATGCTCAAGAACTAAAGGAAGACCAAACTGATGTTACGGTTGTTACAGTTGAACTTAAAAAGGATAAGCCTAAAACTAAATCATTTATTAATTATAGATATGTTTTAAGTGTTAATAATGTAGCAGCAACAACAGATGTGCAGGATACATATTATCCATACTATGGATTGATTAATGTGTATCGTGGTTCTGAACTGGTTGAATCCATTTACTTAAATACAACTACAATTAATAAAGGTTATGATATAGACGGCAGTAATTACACTGACAATGACATTTCAAGCAGAATTAATGAAGTGTTAAAACATGAGGGCAACTACGATATCAAGTTTGTTGATGTGTATGGTCAATCTGCTATTGCAACGGTTAACGTATATCAAAGCGATAAACATAGTTTAAATACTTCTGCTCTTGTGCGTAAGAAATCTCCTGACGGAAGATATTATGTAGAGTTTAGTGGGCTTAACACTCCGGTTGGAAATGCTTGGTGGTATGTAACTAAAGTTGAGGTTACACATAGCGGATTAGAAGAACCAGTGGTGTTTGGTGCGTCACAATTAAATGGTATAACAAAATTAACACTAGATGGTTACAATCCAAACGATTCTGGTGTTGAGCTTTCACAAATCGAAGGCGA
Organism: Candidatus Onthoplasma sp.; assembly: GCA_045126575.1. Classification (GTDB taxonomy): domain Bacteria; phylum Bacillota; class Clostridia; order Christensenellales; family UBA1242; genus Onthoplasma. The sequence continues at coordinate 3,424 of JBGVOQ010000027.1, forward strand.
TAGATTGTATTTAACTAAACCAAATACTTCATATATCATAACAGTTACTGATGTGTCAGTAGTAAATAAGGCCTCTGTTCCAATTTCTACCAAAGAGGAGTACATTCCATATGAATTAGATGCTGAGGGAAACAGTTATTCTAAGGAAAATGTTGTATACACGGCTAATGATGTGACCATAAAATATGATGCAACGGTATACAAGGCTATTGTTGGATGTTATGACATAGATGGAAATGAGCCTGCTGATAAAGATACTTGGTATACTGAAGAGTCAGGAAAGTTGACATTATTGGCAGATAACAAAGTTGATGCAACGCATCTAGGTAGTTATCGTAAGATGGTGGTTGAAATTCGTTTAAATAACGCAGCCGTTGAAGACCCTGCCGTGGTAAGATATCAAGTAGTTATTGATACACGTGTGCTTGGTAGTTTTGAAATTAATAATCTAGATTTAACATCATGCTTAAATACAGTTGAGTCCAAATTGAACAACGGTGGTATTGGTGATGACAACAATAGGATTGAGGATTACTCAATTGATGAATTACTAAAACCTGAATATTATAATAAATTGATAAACGAAACAGTTAATGTGAGATGGACACCTCAAAGCGATAATAGTTACTTTAGGTATACATATCAATTGTTTGAATTTGTTAACTCGGAGAAACATGAGGAGTTGTTGTATAATCCACAAGACCCAACATATCAAATTTCGCCAAAAGATAACACAACTGGTAAATATATATTTAAGGTAACCGTAACTGCCGAAAATGGTATATGGATTGCATCTAGAATATATGGTATATCAATGTCTACAACAATTTCAGGATTGTACGAAGTTACATACACTGATGGTACACCTCGTGAATATTCGGCAATTACTACTTTAAGTGAAATTGCTGAATCCTTAGGACTGGTTACAGATGGAAAAATTGACTATACTGGTGAACTTGCTAAAAAGATTGCTAAAGATTTAGGATATGTAAAGGGTGAAGATGGGGATACTCAGTCTTTGCAAAAGGCATTACTAAGTTTTGGTGAAAGGACGGCAATACCTTTGTATATTGCTAATGAACCTTTAAGTTTAAATTCCAACAAGGATAACGGCGTAGATGCTAAGGAGTTTGTAAAAGAATTAAACAATGGTAATACAATTGTAAAATTCTACCGTGTATGGAGGTCAAACTATCAAACATTTGCAGCAATAATGGAAGTGAAGGCTAGTAAAAACAGCATGGGCGGTTCTAGTTTGTTAAAAAACTTTACATTTAGTACAAGTTATCTTAATGGAGATGAGTATGATTTATTAAAAGCCGCAAGCTCTAAAACTATTTATGATGAAGCTGCAAGTTTTTATAAATTGACCTTTGATTCATATTATGCAAATAGTGAAAACCCAACACCTTTGGAAAAACATAATAAGATAAAGATAAGCATATTGTATGCTGGTCAGGAAGTTAATACAGTATTTGGAGGAGATGGCATTTGGGGTACAACTTCTAAGGAGTTTAACAACAGCGGAAGTTACAAGCTAAAAGTTTCCGATATTGCAGGAAATAAGCAAACATTTAAAAATGCTACATCGTATACGGATACATTTAATCTTGTTGTTATGCGAGCAAACGAAATACTATATACAATGACCACAAATCCAGAAACTGGCGGAAAGGCTCCAATCAAATATCCTTATTATGACAAGCCTGTAACATTGCAAATAGACCGCCAAAACAACTATGATATTAATAGTATCAATGTTCAAGTTTATTTAAATAGTAGGCTATATACTGGATTTGACCACCCAACAGGTAGTACAACATATACATTTAATGATTACGGAACTTATTTGGTAAGAGTTACTGCAAATCTTTTAAATATTAAAAATGATGACGGTACGCCGATTGGGATTACTAGTGATATTGTGTTTACAATACTTAATCCAAACGAGGCACGCCGTGCGTTAGACTTTACGTCTATCTATGGTTATGATATTATTAAGGTGGAAAGTATTAGTAACGGTGTTTACAAAGATGTAACCGAAAAGTTTATGACACTATTAGATGATGCGCCTAACGCAAGTGACGTTAATGTGTACAATAGGTTAGTAACATACGAACGTGCGCTTGAAGTATTTGGCTCGTCAATTAAGGGTAAAATGAAATTTAGAGTTCAATACAGGGTTCAAGATGATGAATTGTTACCTGCACGATACGAAGAATTTTCATTTACACTAAACAATCAATCTGCTACGTTAAGTGCTTCGATTGAACCTGGTGGAAAAACAACTAAACCTGTAACAATTAAATTTAACCCTGCTAATATTTATGAATTGGTGGGTGATTGTAATATCTTAATTAACGGCGAAAAAATCGATGCAAAAATTGATGAAAATGCGCCGAATAGAGTTGTTGAAATAACCGTTGATGCTATCGGTGAGTATTATATTCAATTGGTTGGCGATAGTGGAAACGTGATTACAACCTTTAACTTTACAATTAAAGAACCAATGAACACAGTTTCTATTATATTAATAGTTGTGGTGTCAGTATTGGTTGTTGGATTGATTGGTACATTTATTTGGTTGAGAACCAGAATGAAAGTTAGATAATTGCTTGACTTTTTGCGACATGATTATTATGCTAAAAATATAAAGGAGAAATAAGTTGTGGTTGCTGGCTTGGTGGCAGCCACAAATTGCAATTAATATGAAAAATTTTTTTACAAAAATATTAATATACTTTGCAGTATTTATTGGCGCGTTTGTTGGCGCTATTATAATTTCAACATTCCTAAACGACCAAGAGTTTGGGCTTAACCTTTCGTATGCAACTGACACAATGACACTGTTTATTACAGTGTTGTTGTGCGGGGTGTTTATAATGGTTAAGTTGTTCAAACTTATGGACGGCAAGGGTGTTAAGAAAAAAGGCCTTAGCGATAAGGGTAAAGATGCAAAGGGTAAGGAAGTTGAACAATATTTTAGTAACGACTTTGTTACCGTTGATGAATTGAGGTCTAAAAAGGATTTTAACTTTTGCACATTGAGAAATATTCGTTCGGCAAAGGACGGTGTGTTGGTGCGTGCAGAGCGTACAGGCTCTAATATGGAAATTAACTTTATTAAGCCTATTCACACATTGATTATTGGTACTACTAGTTCGGGTAAAAGTACACAATATATTATTCCTACGTTGCAGATATTATCAATGACTGCGTCTAAACCTTCATTTGTTATTACTGACCCTAAAAAGGAATTGTATGAGGAAAATGTGGAAAAGTTAAAGGCGGAAGGTTATACAATTTTGCGTCTTGACTTGGATAATCCATATGGTTCATCACACTGGAATCCTCTAACTTATGCGTATCGCACGTATCATAGAAGTTTAAATATTAATCGTGAAGTTAAAATACATCAACCTGGTGATGACCCAAGAACCAAGAAGTTGTTGATGGATAGCCAATTTGATTGGACTACTACCACCTGGTACGAGTTTAACCGTACAGCATACGCAGACCGTAACAATCTTGACCGTGACCTAAGCGTTGTGCGTGATAAATTGCAATCGGCAGCATTTACCGAAATTCAGGACGTTGTTACTGCAATTGCTCCGGTTGTTAATACTAATGATGCCAACTGGGAAACGGTTGCGCAAAAGCTTATTCAAGCTGTTATATTGGCTATGCTAGAGGATAGTACGGACCCAGAATTGGGATTAACTGAAGATAAGTTTAATTTCTACAACGTATACAAGATATGTAACTTTACGGATAATGGCGGAAGAGATACATTTGCAACGTTGAAAAAGTATTTGTTTGAATATCGTGACAAATTTTCAAAGGTTCGTGAACTTGCTAACTCAGCGCTAAACAATGCTGAAACAACTAGTAAAAACTATATGGGCTTTGTATCAAGCAAAACAATTGCGTTTAGTGATGAAGGTATTAGTTTGATGACAAGTACCAACGAAATCGACTTTAACCAAATTGACGAAAGACCAACGGCAATATTTGTACATATTCCTGACCAATTGGAAGTTCGTCACCCTCTAGGTGCGCTATTTATTACTCAAATGTATAAACGTTTGGTTGAAAAAGCAAACTCTTTGGGTGGAAGATTAAAGCGTAACGTATACTTTGAACTGGACGAGTTTGGTAATATGCCAAAATTCCAAAACTTGGGAACAACGCTTGCCGTTGCTCGAAGCCGTGGTATATTCTATCAATTGGTTATTCAATCTTATGCACAGTTAAATAGTAAGTATGGCGACCAAGAAGCGCAAATTATTAAAAACAACTGCCCAATTTCGGTTTACGTAGGTTCTGACGACCATAATACTAACGAGGAATTTAGTAAAATTTTGGGTAACAAAACTATTGAGATGGTTAATGTTAACACAAGTAAAGGTCCTGATGGTAAGGAAAATAAGAGTGAAAGTAAACAAATTATTACACGTCCTATTGCTTATCCACACGAATTAAATACTTTCCGTAAACAAAGGTATTTGATATTAAAGTCGTTTGAACCGCCTTGTGTGTATAAAAATATTTTCACACCTAAGTATGAGTGTACAGATATTTATAACTTAAAAAAGACTCCAGAGAAATATGTTCCAATGACTGGATTTGATGAAGATAGAATTTACTTTGACATTACAAAGCGTAATGATATTTGTAAAAAGCGTTCATCAGGTAGTGCTGGAGATGATGACGATGATGATTTGTTCGACTTTTAAAAGCAGAGTAAACAATAATTAAATAAAATAAAAATTGCTTTATTGATTTTAATAAAGCAGGAGGGGTACTGTGAGAAAAAAATGGATTTGGATAGCATGCGTAAGTGTGGCTTTTGTGATGATAACGGTAGCGTTAAGCGTATTGATATTTCAGTTAAGGCACAAGCATGAACTTGGCGATGCTAAGGTGTATCATATATATAATGACCATATAACCTATACACGTCAATGTGTAAAGGACAAGCATACACAAAGTTTTACAACCGATAAAACATTTGCCGAGGTTATCGCTAATCTTTCATGTGGTGATAGAGTTGTTGTGGAGGAAGATATTTCAAAGGCAGAAGTGTTTAGGATAGCGCCTGTGATGTCGCAAGATGAAAATTCTGCAAGTGATATTGAAATAAATATAGACCTAAACAATAAAAAAATACATTCAATGTTTGAATTGAATGCTACATACGGAAGTGTTAAATTTAGCATTTGTAACGGAACTATAGATTCTAATTTTGTAAATGCTATCAAAGTTGCTGGTCAAACGGACAAGGTGGAGGTTAATATCTCCAATGTAGAGTGCTATTCAGCCGGAAGTAAAAACGCCCCACTATATGTTGAAAACGCTTATGATGTTGAGGTAAATGCTTATAACAGTAAGTTTATTTCAAAAAATGATTTTGCCGAATATAGCATCTACGGTGTTGGCGCATTTATAAACAACAAAGGAAACTTTAAGTTTGAAAAATGCACACTTGAAGGCGGTGATGGATTGCATGTAAGGCAAGGCACAGTATCATTGAAGGGTTGTGATTTGGTTAACACTGGATTAATTACGCAAGCTTATCAATCTGTATACTCTGGATTTAGTGCAGTAGGTGCAAGTGTAGCAGCACATTGCTACACATCGGCTGCTGGTACTACAAAGTTTGAGGTAACTATCGAAAACTGCGCAATGATAACTAACAATAGCAACCGAGTTATATACGTTTACAAAACTGCCCAAAGCGGTTACGAAGCAAATGAAAACATAAACTCATTTATAGAGATTGTGTCATGCAAGTTTGACGAAAATCCAGATGGATTTGGAAATCTTGATATCGTTGAATATGCTAATGGTGGCAATCCTGTAAATAATGGTCAAGGTTACTGGGTTTATGGAAATGTAGATAAATAATTAATATTAAAATTTCGCTCTAACAATTAAGTTGGAGCGTTTTTTATATCACAGATTTTAAAAATTTCATACTATGCTTTGAGGCGTAATATGAAAGGAAAAGTTATTAAAATATTAATTTTAATTTTTAGTTATATTGTAATTTCAATAGGTGTGTATTTAATATTAAAGGCGTGTGGATTAGGTTCGGTTAATCAAATCCGTGACTTTGTGTTGGCAAGTGGGTATTGGAGCTATATTGTGTTTTTTCTGTTTCAAATAACAGTTTCTACATTTATATGTATAATACCATTTGAAGACGAATTGCTTACAGGTGCTGCGATAGTTTTGTTTGGTCCGGTTAAAGGCTTTTTTGTTGCTGCTTTTAATATGTTTGCAACTTCCTGTGTGCAATATGTGATTGGCAGGTATTTTTGCAAAAGTTTAATTGCTAAAATAATAGGTGGCGACAGTGTTGAAAAATATCAAAAAACTTTCAAAATAAAGGGTATGGTATTATTGCCTGCAATGTATTTAATACCACTATTTCCGCACGATAGTTTGTGTATATTGTCAGGGTTAGCCAAAATGAAATTTTGGTACTTTGCGCTAGTTACACTAATATTAAGGTCGGTGGAGATTGCTTCGTTATGCTTTTTGGGTAGTGGGCTGATAGATTTTGCAAGTTTTGAAATAGTGGATTGGATAGTTGCGATTAATTTAGTAATTATTGACTCATTTTTGCTAATAAAGTTACAGAAATATATAGAAAAAGTGATTAGTAAGGACTAACCACTCTTATCTTATATCGTTTGCTTTAAGTATGCTAGAATATGGTTTAAAATATTCTTTGAGTTTGGTTTTTCGATGTGTTCGCTACGCTCTAAAGTATTACGAAATTGTGTATTGTTTTTCCAGGTTGTTAATATCATATGGCGCACATCACGCTCAATTGTGTCAATGCTAGCCAAATTTATACTTGCAACATATTCAAATAACTCAATATATGTATTGGGCGGGTAGTTGTTACATAGGTAATTTACTGCTAGTTGAGTTAAATAATTAAACCCTACATACTTGGTTGGAATTTGTAGTTTTTGTAATTCGTATTTAACAAGTTTTGTTAGCAAGGTTGAGGGTTGCGTAGGTGGGTTCAAGTTGATGATATTGCCTTGCGTTAGATACTGCGATAGGTTGTTAAGGTTTGGATAAGCGCAGGTATGTATAAAGAAATTATCGTGTAGTGATATGTTTTTGTATACAATATAAATCCGGTTTTGATAATTGTGGCACGTTTTTACAAATTCTTCTATTTGTAATAGTAATTGCTGTGAAGATATTGTAGCAATAACAATATTATCAGGGTTTTTAAGTGATGAAAATAGCAATGTGGTGTTATGTAATTCTCTAAATGGCAAACCTGTTTTGATTATGGTGGACTTAACCTCTTGCGCTACAGGACACCAGCCTTCGCAATATAAATTTAACTTTATACAAGTGTACATCTCTTATCCTTAGAACTAATTTTTGATATTATAACATTGGGCATAGGAGCTGTCAATAAAAATGCTGTCAATGACCTAATTTATCAAACAAATGTTCGATACAATCGCTTTTGGAGTGATTACCAATGCCTGCAAGATATAAAATATAGTTGATTTTTTAACCGGTATGTGCTAGTATGGGTGTGAAAATACAACTATTAATTTAGTTTAGGAGCAATGTATGCAAAAGATTTTAAGTACTATGCGTAAAGCAGTGGAGCGATATAAGTTAATTGAAAATGGCGATAAGATTGCGGTTGGTTTGTCCGGAGGTAAGGACAGCCTTGTTTTGCTAAAGGCGCTAAAAATGTTTCAACGATTTGGAGTGTATGACTACGATATCGTGGCTGTTACTATTGACATCTACTCTGGTAACGAGGATTATGCTCATTTACAAAAGTTTTGTGATGAGTTGGGTGTTGAATTTGTGGTAGAAAAAACAGATATCAATCAGATAGTGTTTGAGGAGCGTAAGGAAAAAAATCCATGTTCACTTTGTGCTAAGATGAGGCGTGGTGCATTAAATTCGGTTGCCAACAGATTAGGTTGCAATAAAATTGCGCTAGGCCATCACTTGCAAGATGTGATAGAAACATTTTTCCTATCATTGTTTTATGAGGGCAGACTTAGCACAATGAAGCCAAAGTCATATATGTCAAACTCCCAAATGACGCTTATACGTCCATTGTTTTTAACGCATGAAAAATCTATCAAATATGTGAGCAAGGATTTTCCGGTTAAAAAGAGTAAGTGTCCTGCGGACAAGAACTCCAAACGACAAGATGTGGAAAAAATGATAGAGTATATTAATGATGTGATTCCGGATAGCAAAAAGCGAATTGAAAGTGCAATTATTTCAACCGATAGTTACAATATGTTGGATAAGGATTAATTTGTAATATTTTGTCGAATTGATAAATATACATATGCAAAGGAGTTTTGTGTATGTGTAATGATATTCGTTTAAGAACTATAGAGTACGGAGAATATATTGTTGATAACAGTAGCACAATTAGGCAAACAGCAAAGGCATTTAATGTGGCTAAAAGCACTGTGCATTATGACTTAAAAAACAGGTTGAGAAATTATGATAACGAATTGTATGTAAAAGTTAAAAAAGTGCTGGATAACAATTTTAACGAAAAACATATTCGTGGAGGCTGGGCAACCAAGCAAAAATATATGCAGGAAAAAGAGGTTAGAAATCATAGCGAATTTAATAGGTGGATTTAAAAAAATAGTTATTTATATATTTTAAATAATAATTGCAAAAATAATTATAAAAATAAATAAAATATAACAATTAAATATAATTATTATGCTTAATGATAGTATTTATTGGTAATTTGTCCAATAAATATAAAATAATTAATAAACTAAATAAAAAATAAAATATTGTGTAATATTTTATTTTTTTTTGTAATTAAAATTTCTGTTTAAATCCTGCGTGGGCAATTGTTAAAACATATATGTTATTTGCACCAGCCAACTTTAGCATTTTGCTAATCTCATCAGTGGTACTGCCGGTTGTAAATACATCATCTATTAGTAAAATGTTTTTATTTTTAATTTCAGTTTTATTTATTATCTTAAAAGAGTTCTTTACATTTTCCTTACGTTGCTTTCGTGATAAGCTTGTTTGTGTTGGTGTGTCACGAATTCTTAATATATTGTCAAGCATTGGAATATTGGTTAAAGTTGATAGGTGACGTGCGAGTTCACGTGATTGATTGTATCCACGTTCTTTTTCACGTTTTTCAAATAAAGGAACATAGCATATTGTGTCAATATTCCAGTTTTGTGCCATAAGGGTGCTATGTAGAATGTGGCTAAATGGTTTGGCTAAGAATTTATATTTGGCATATTTAAACTTGTGTATAGCGGATACTACATTTCCCTCAAAATTAAATGCAGAACGCGCGAGTGTGAAATGAAAATTGTTGGCTTTGCAGTTAAGGCATGTGCCGGAGCCGTCCTTGTCAAATTGCAAGCCGCAGCGAGTACAAAAATTTTTGTTAATTCTTGGTAAAGTGTTGCTACAATTTTCACACATGTCATATATGTTTTTATTTAATATTTCATCACCACAATAAATACATTTAATATGTTTTGGATAAAAGGTATCAACTACAATTTGTTTAATTTTGGATAATATGTTCATAAATCACCTAAGGTTTGTATTTTAAATGTTCGTCACACAAGTAGTCTTTAAGTAGGGTAAATCGCTTGGCTGTATAGTTGTTGTAAATCATTCGTGCTAAGTTTTGTTTGCTGCCGATTAGTACAACAACTTTTTTAGCACGTGTTATTGCTGTGTATAGTAGATTTCGTGTGATAATAATTGGAGCGCCTGATACAAGAGGGATAACCACTGCGTCAAATTCGCTTCCTTGGCTTTTGTGTATGGTAATTGCGTACGCCAAGGTTAGCTGGCTTAGTTCGCTTCTTGGGTAGGTACAAATTTTCCCGTCCTCAAATTTAACTGTTACGTCGTATGTGTTTGGTAAGATTTCAATAATGTGGCCAATGTCGCCATTGTAAACGCCAGTGCCTTCTACACGTTCGCCACGGTCGCCGATTTTGTAATATTCTAATTCGTAGTTGTTTACAATCTGCATGACCTTATCACCAACACGGTATTTTACAAAATCATGCTCGATTTGTGAGCCTGAAAAGTGTGGGTTTAAAACTTGTTGTAAGCGCTTGTTTAGATTATCAATTCCGCACACTCCAGCACGCATTGGTGCTAGTACTTGTATGCGGTCGCTATCTATTTTAAAGTAGTTGGGCAATCTTGTTGCGACCATATCTATAATTTTGTTTGCGCAATCTTCCGGGTTGTTGTTTTGCTCATAAAAGAAGTCCCTACTTGCGTTGTTGATAGTTGGCATTTTGCCGCTGTTTATTAAGTGTGCATTTACAATAATTAAGCTATCCTTATCTTGACGGTAAATTTGATTTAAAAATGATATTTGAATTTGCTTAGATTCGATAATATCACGTAAAACGTTGCCAGCCCCAACAGATTGTAGTTGGTCCTTATCGCCAACCATTATCACTTTGGCGGTTGGTCGAACTGCTTTTAGTAGTGAGCAGAATAAACTGATATCCACCATTGACATCTCGTCAATTATTATAACGTCTGCGTCAAGAGGATTGCTTTCGTTGCGGTGGAAAATGCTTCCGCCTTCCTTGGTAGGGTTGGTTTCAAGCGCGCGGTGTATGGTTTTTGCTTCCTGATTACATGATTCACTTAGGCGTTTAGATGCACGTCCTGTAGGTGCTAGGAGTAGTACTTTTTTACGGGTGGCTTCCAGTATGGTTAAAATGCATTTTACAATAGTGGTTTTACCTGTACCAGGGCCGCCGGTTATAACCGAAACACCGTTATTTAAAGCGTTGGTTATTGCTGCAATTTGGTCGGTATTTAGTGTGATTTTGTTGTTGGCTTGATATTCTGCTATGTGCGAAGAAAAGTCTATTGTGCCTTCAAAAACGTTTTGGGCTAAAAGTGTTAGTTTGCGTGCAACATATAATTCTTGGTAGTAGAAGCGGTTTGCAACAACTATGTCCTCGCCGTGGTGAGAAAAACATTTAACGGAGCCTTCGATTGACATAAATTCTAGCACTTGTTCAAGTTTTTTAATATCTTCAGGAAGAAAGTTTAGTAATTCGGTGGTTGTGTCAAATAAGTTTACCTTAGTTAAATACGTGTGGCCCTCCTTATCACTGGCTTGCTTTAGGCAATGTAAAATTCCGGCACGGATTCGGTCCTCGCTCATAGGGTCAACACCTGTTTTTTGTGCTATTGCATCGGCGGTTGCAAAACCTATACCATCAATATCTTCAACTAACTTGTAAGGGTTGATTTTTACTTGATTGACGGTGTTTTCCTTGTATATGGCAAAAATTTTAAGTGCAAGGTTGGTTGATATTGAGTGCGACTGCAAAAACATTATGGCTTCCTGCATTATACGGCATTCGGCGTAGGCGTTGCCTATTTCAAAGGCTTTTTCCTTACTAATGCCCTTAATCTCGGCCAATCTCATTGGGTTTAATTCAATAATTGCTAACGTGTCGGACTTAAATTTATCTACAATTTTTTTTGCAGTTACAGGACCAACTCCTCGGATTATTCCGCTGCTTAAATATCTTTCGATGGCTAGGCAGGAACTGGGTTGTAACACTTTTACTTCCTGTACGCTAAATTGCTCGCCGTACTTGCTGTTTACTGAAGTTTGTCCTTCTAGTTCTACCGATAAACCTTCGTGGACCTGTGGAAATTTACCAACAGCGGTTATGCGATTGTTGTTACTGTTGATTACTAATACTGTATAATTGTTTTCCTCATTTCTAAATATGATATCTTCAATAGTTCCGATTAATTTCATAACCTTATTATATATGAATTGTAATTAAAAATCAAGTTAACGTTTGTGATTGGAAATAATTAGTATTTTTTTGATTGCAATTTTTGTAAATATTTGTTACAATCAGCACGTAAAAGGAGAGTTGATATGCGAGTGTGTAATTTGGCAAGCGGTAGCAAAGGTAATTGTTCGTATGTTGAAAGTGATACCACTAGGCTGCTGGTGGATATTGGTGTTACTTCGAAATATGTGGTAGAAAACTTAGCCGAACTAAATGTTGCGCCTGAAAGTATTGATGCTATACTTGTAACGCACGAGCATAGCGACCATATTAAAGGTATTACAACTTTTGCCAAAAAGTATAATACAAAAATACTATGTGCTGAAATATTAAGGGATTGCTTAATAGGGCAGTTGCCAGGATGTGAACATTTGATATCTGCATATTCTGGAGTGTTTGAGGTTGGTGATTTAAAGGTTATACCTTTTCCGCTTTCGCATGATAGTGTTGCGTGCTTTGGGTATAGGATAGAGGACGGTAATGCGAGTGTGAGCTTTGCTACCGACTTGGGGTATTGCCCTGAAACTGTGTTTAAATTTATTAAGTCAAGTGCGGTGGTGTATTTGGAAGCTAATTACGATCCTGAAATGTTGTTTGCGTGCAGTTACCCACCTTTTTTAAAAAAGAGAATAATGAGCAATCATGGCCATTTGTCCAATAAAGATTGTGCAAGTGTTGCTGAAAAGTTGGCATACACTGGAACAAGGCAAATAGTGCTTTCGCATATTAGCGAAAACTCCAATACGCAATTTTTGGCATACACAACTGTTAAAAATCACTTAGAGAGCAAAGGCGTAATTGTTGGTCAAAATATTCGTTTAGATGTTGCCAATCAAAACCAACGTGGCACAATTTATAAAATAAAAAAGTCTATTTAAATTCAATAAAAAATACGTAAAAAATAAAATAAATAAAAAATAAATCAAATAATTAATAAAAACGCAAAAAAACTAAACAAAATAATTATTTTTCTGCGTTTATTTTTTTTGCACAATAAATGTTTAATTGTGCTTATTTTAAATATTTTCAATAATTATTTTTAATTATTTTTTCAGCAATATTTTAAGTGATTTAAATTATTTATATTTTATAAACTAATTGTGTTATATGTTTGCGTTTTTTATACTTTTTTGGTATTATATAAATATAATTTATATTTAAGTGAGTTTTTTGTAAAAACTTGCAAAAGATAAAGAGAGGGGATTATGAAAAAGTTCTTAGCAATTATTGCAATGATGGTAACAATGTTATGCGGTAGCATAATGTTAGTTTCATGCTCAAACAACTACAAAAAAATGTACTTAGTAGTTGAGTATGCTTTGCCAGGTGAAAATGGCGAGGTTGAATGGCATGGTATTGATTTGGAAAAGGGGCTATCTTACACCATTAGTGAAGATTTGAAAAGTCTAAACATGAGGGTTAGGGTTGAAGGAACATCAAAGAAAGTTGATTCTTTGTATATTTCGCAATCTGTAAATAGTGCAACCTTTTTGCAAACCAGTTCGGCTGCTCCAAATGAAGCGTTTAAGGTAATTGTTAAAAACACGGGTAGTGTTAGATTTACTATTACGCCAAGTCAGGGTGGAGCGGATAAGGCTGTGTCGTTTAGCGTTAATATATATAAGCAAATCGAAAGTATCTCTCAAAATGCTAACTGTGTTCCAGCAATGGTTGCTGGAGGTTCTTTGGACCTTGGTAGTTTGACGGATTTGATTAGATATGAACCATTTGGTAAAACAAATCAAACAGGTGTTGATTTTGTTATATCTGGTGTGGGAACTTTGAAAGCTGATTCTGACCCAAATAATTTGCTAGAACGTGAATTTAAGCCGAACGATAAATATGTTGAAACTCCTGCTGAGAACTTAAGTAAAAATGTTGTTAGTAAATTTGAGAATGGCAATAATCGCGTAGCTCTTGAGAAGATTAATAACAGATTGGTGTTAACAACTAGAAATACTGAGAGTAATGAAGCGTATACTCTTAATACGGAAAATAATGTAATCGAGTTAACTGCAACATCAATTTGGAATGAAAAGCTTAATAAAACTGATGAGGATAAGATTGAGTGTAAGGTATATGTTTACTTAGTTGAAAATATTAAGGATGCACTGCTTGTTAGTTATAATGAAAACAAAGATGAAGTCTATGATGCTAATAACGGCAATAAGATTACAGCTGAAACGGAGAAGAGGATGGAGGTTGGTGATACTATAGTATTATACAACTCTGCCGCTGATTTAAGTGTAGTTGATACAGACTTTAGTTCTGTTAAGTTGTATACATATATGAATCCATCAATCTACTCATTCGAAACCAATCCTGGAACTAAGTTAAATGTGTACTTTAATGGTAAAAAATATAACTATAGCGCTATGCCTGACAACAGATTTGGTGTTCAGGTTAATCCTATAACTGATGATAGCGATAAACTTATAGGTTTGAAGTTTGCTGTTAATCCAAACTCAATATCTTCGGTAACTAAATATAATACAAAAATTGAGGTTGAGTTTGATGCGTTTGATTTTAGTGCTAGTGACAAAAATCCAGAAGTTTATTTAACTAAGGAATTTGTTATTAATATCGAAACATTGGCTAGCGGATTTAATATCAACCAAAGAAGTTATCAACACAATTTTGGACAATTAAATGCCGGTGGTGATAGTATTCCTTATATAACAGAACTTGATTCTAACGAAATTGCCAAATTGTTTACTAGTTACGAGGGTAGCAAGGGTATGCCATTGATGATTCAATCTACTCCTACTGGTGCAATGAATGAAACAGTTTATATGGGCATCTATGAAGGGTTTGATGCAAATGGAAAACCAATCAAAAGTAATGATAGTTTTGTTAATGGAATTGAATTGGTTGACCGCTACGGATTTGCGATTTCTAAAATTGCAAAGGTGGATGGATTTGGTAGCCAATTTGAAATCAAAAAGGATTATCAAAGGTCTGCAATGTACCTAAGATTTAATCCAACACTTGTTAGTCAAATACCTGATAAGGTTGAATATTTATACATGGTTTGTCATGTATTGTGCACACCTACCACGTTTGGGTATATGGATAATATTCAATCTAAATACATTACGTTTGTATCTAAGATTAAACTTGTTGGTGCGGTTGATGATATTGGTATTCTTAAAGGAAATGCCGATAAGTTTGACGAAGAAAATAATCTTGTAGAATATAACAAGACCAACACTGCATTAATTAATTTGACCACTCCTAAATTGTATAATGTGGATTTAAGTCAAATCAAAATAACCTCTGAAAATAATAATATTGAATTTTATGTTAATTCGCAATGGGTTAAGGAAACAACTGCTGACAAATTATCGGATAAGGCAGTTGGTGGAATAACATACAAGGAGTTAAAATACAGATCAACGATTCAATGCAAAGACGCTATTAATGTAATATCTAAAAACGGTAAAAGTGCTACCGTGCAGTTGGAATTTGTAAGTGTGACATCTAAAAATGGTGTAGAAGTAAGATATGACGACTCAGATATTTGGACATATAAAAAAAATGGTGAGGTTGTTACTACCGAGCTTAAATATAAAGATAAGAACACAGATTTGCAATTATCATACCTTGCTATTCAGTCGGGTGGAAGTGCACAATTTATGGTTTGCGGAGATGGTAAAAGTGTAAATATTCAATCAAGTTTGGTAAAAAGTTTAACAGATAGCAGCGAAGAGTATTGGAATATTTTACAAGGTGTCGAAGGGTCTTATTATGCAAATAGTAACATAACTAGTTTTAATAGCAGCGCAGTGCGTGTAACTCCAATTGGTGGCAACGTGTTTGATATTAAAGCCAATAGTGGTGGAACATCAATTGTGTTTGTTAAGGCGGATTTCTACGCTAAGACTGGTGATAAAATTGAACTACAAAGCAAATATTTTGTATTTGAAATTGCAACATATACACCTGCACGTGACATTCGTGTATCCGAATTGTCTGGCAAGGATAGTATTATATATATAAATGAAAATTATCTTGACGTTGCGCAATTGCAACTTGAGATTAAGTTAAACGGTGCAACACAACAAATCAATTTCTCTGATCCTGACGTTAATACTGCAATTAATGTTGATTATGGTGATAACAACAATAAGTCGATTTACGGAATAAAAGTTGATTATAGCGACCTAAGTAGACGTGGTGTGTTTGCGTTTGAGGGATTAAACGATTATGACTACGACCAAGGCAAATATATTAGTTTGGCTAGCAAAGTTATGACCGTTAGAGCAACCAAAAAATTAGGAGATTTTGATTCAGGCATAATCAAATTTAAGGTTGTTCAATTTGGTGAGGAAAAAGAAGTAACCGAAGTTAAATATGTGGTTAAAGCAGGTTCACACAAACCAGCAGAAACAGTTGTTATCGAATCCGGAGTTCAATTGTTTAACAATGTGTATTTAAGTTTGTTGGATGAAAAAAGTAAATCTGCGAATATTGTAGCATATGCAACTAATAATGAAGGAGATGCTACATACACCGAACTTGGATATGCAGTTGAAAAATTGGTTGGTAACGAGTATAAGGAATATACAGGCTCCAACCTAAAGGTGGCATATAATAAGGATAGCAACTTATTTACAATATCTGCCGATACACAAGGCGGTGTGTATAAAATTGTTATTTATCCAAAAGATTCGGCCGAAGGCGCTAAAGGTAAAGTAAAAGAGGAAATCAAAGTTACCGTAAGTGATGGTAAAACCGAGGCAACTGCATACTTAATTAATAATATAATCGACTTTACGAATATTACAATTGGTAGTAGTAACACATATTATAGATTGAGTAGCGATATTGATTTTGATATAAACCATTTATCAACCCAGGCTGAAAAAGATGCATTGACAGGATGGTGGAAAAACGAAAGACAGTTTAATGGTCATTTAAATGGTCAAATGGTTATTGAAAATCTAGGCACTAATGCTAAGATTACGCGTAACTATGCTTTAAAGAATGTGTCTGTATCTAACTCGTATCAAACGGATAGTTCTGATAATATCGGTCTATTTACAAACGTGCTAGGAACTGCATCAATTAAGAATGTGATATTTGAAAATGCTAAGATAAGTGTTGATGCAACTACGATAAAAACAACAACTGCAAATATCGGTATTATTACTGCTGTTAATAATGGAACTATTGAAAATTGTAGTATTATGCTTGCTTTGAGCAATGTAAGCGTTTCCAACCTTGATATAACAACTATTAATTTAGGATTGGTAGCAGGTCAAAATAATGCAAAAATTATTTATAATTCAAGCAATAATACTTCTAATTACTCCTATATAGTAGATTGCGCAAGTGGTGCAAAGTTAAATATTGAAGCAGCTATAGGTGGAACAATTAATGTTGGTGGTATTGCAGGTATCAACAAAAGCGAAATTAGTGCAAATTATGACGAAAGCAAGGGCGTAAGTGTACGTGAACTAATAAATGCTGTGGTTGATATTGAAGCTGAAATTACAAGCGGAACATTAAACCTTGGTGGATTGGTTGGACAAAACGACGGCACAATCAAAAAGATTACTGTTACGGGTGCGTTGGTGGCTACAGGCAATAAGGACAATGTTGATTGTAAGGTAAATGTAGGTGGAGTGGCTGGACAAAATGCTGGCATTATAACCGAAGTTGTTAACCTAGGTGCAGATATTACCGGTAATGAAGGCGTGCAAAATGTTGGTGGAATTATTGGTTATAACACCGCAGCTAATGTGGATAACGTTCGTGTAATGTTTATAGCTTTTGATAGTAGTGAAGTTAAGGTTAACTATGATACTGCCATAATCAAAGGTCAAGGCAATGTGGGCGGAATTATTGGTGCAACAACTGATACACAACTAACACGTGCTTTTGTGGAAAACTTTATAGTAGATGGAATTAATATAGAAGGTGAGGAAAGTGCAACTGTTGCAGGCCTAGTTGCTAGCGGAAGTGCAAATGCTACACTATGCTTTGTGCAAGCCAATGTTGCTGCAGGTGATGATAAATTTAATGCATTTGGTAGCAGCGTAACACCTAAATATTCATACTTTGTTGGTCAAGTAAACACTATTGATACAGTTGAGTATTATGATAACAAACAAACTGAAACTGAAGTTGATAAAATTGCTATAAATGAAGATTTTGACGAAGTGGATATAGCAGGTATATCAAATGATGGAAAAGTGATTGATAAATTCTACATCAACTGGAAGAAAGATGATAATATTAACAGTGGATATCCATATTTGGTATATAAAATTGATGGTAGTGCACCAGATTATACTTATACATTAACAAAAGCTCCACAAGAAATTATCGTAAATGTGGATAACAAATATTTTGATGTTGACGATAGATTCATTCCATTAACTACTAAGCCAACAGATTGGGGTGCAAACTGGAAAAATTATTACAAGAAAGATGCTGACAGATATGTGAAGTTAACTGGTGAAGATGCTCCAAAGTTTGAGGCTAACCCTTATTACACAGCGACCCACTTTAGGGCAGTAGATGGTCAAGGCTTGTATATGCAATATGAGATTGACGACAATATTGTTGCTAGCGCTGTTGTGTACTATGATGCAAATAAGGGTGACAATATCTACAAACTTGTAAGCGACGGCAATGGTGCTAAAGGATTGATTGAACAAACGATTGTTCCTAGCATAGCGGACGGCGATTACAGTGTATCGGTTGTGGAAGGTGGAAGTTTTGCAACACTTAGCGGTGACAACAAAACAATCAAATTTACCGGTACTGGTAGAGTGGTGTTAAGATTTGTATCAATGTATGACCGTAATGTAACAGATACGGTTGTGATATATGTAGAAAAGCCTCTTGATAATGAGGTATTTGACATTACAACAAGTGCTGGATTAAAGTTGACTACCGAAGGCGGTACTGACTACTCAACAAGAGTTGGCACAGTTTCAACACTTGGTATTAAACTAAAGGGTGATGCTGGTAACACATTTGATAGCACTAAACTTTATATGACTGCTAAGATTATTGAAAGTACATATTCAGATAAGTTAACAATAAACGGAACAACTGCAAATATTGGCAAAACTTTAACCGGACTTGATAAATATTTACTTGGACAATTTGAAGTGTATACTGAGGAATTGCCAAACAATATACCTTCAATAAATGTTGAAGTTGAGTTAAGTGTTTACTTAGATTTAAGCAAGTATGAAGGTAAAGATGGCAAGCAAGTAAGTATACATATGGACAAGTATGATGCATTGCTTGAAACGCGCACAATTACTATTACTATATATAATAAGGCTACTGACTTAACAGTTCCTAGCAATAGTAATATTAAGGCTGAAACAAGCGTTGCAGTGGATATTAGCGCAAATCTTGTAACAGGATATGTTGCAGGTTGTGCAACTTCTGAAGTTATTTATAGATTTGACGAAAACGAAAATTATAATGAATATTACCTAGTAATGGGTGATGAACTTCAACGTATTGTGTTATATACACCTAATCATGATACAATTGAATATTCATTATCTGCTATTAATGATAATGCTAATAAATTGGTAGCAAAACAAAAAGATTTAAATCCAGAATTTAGCATTTGGGATTTGTTTGATATAATAATAACTCACGAACAAACTACTAATCCTACAGGATATAAATA
Source organism: Candidatus Onthoplasma sp. (assembly GCA_045126575.1). Classification (GTDB taxonomy): domain Bacteria; phylum Bacillota; class Clostridia; order Christensenellales; family UBA1242; genus Onthoplasma. The sequence continues at coordinate 22,948 of JBGVOQ010000027.1, forward strand.
CAATTTAAATCTAAGATTAAAAGATGAATTTAAATATCTAGATTTAAAAGACCAAACCAATAAGGAATGGAGATTTAAAGTTTTGATTTCTGCCAATGGTGGAGAGTTGGAAAAACCTGTTGAATTTGCTTATGTTCCTCAACGATTAAATAGTTTGCGTATTGAAAACTATTCTAACCTTGCGGTTAAAACAGGTTCTACTGGAGGAACGGTAGCAGAATTTATGCTTAACCATACCGAATCTTCGTTGATTATTCCTGGTGAATCTGGATTAATTAAGATTTTCGCAGAATACAACTATTCATATTTTGAAAACATCAAAATTAATTCTACTACTCAAGTAATTAATGGTAAAACATATTTTGTTAAGTTCCAACAAATGGTGTACAATCGTACAAATAATACCTACCATTCACTTACTGGTGTAACCGCAGATGGCTCTAGTTTGACATTGCGAAAAGTTACTTATGTGGACAATGGTAATAATATTGATGATGAATATGATGGCACAATATTTGTGCGTACAATTCTTGAAAAGTTTGCAGGCGAAAGAAAATCGTTTACAATCACAGTAGATGCTGAAACATACGATATTAATATGAACAAATTAAATGTTTCACGTGACAAAACTGTGATAAGTCAATATCGTCCAGGTGTGCATGTTAGCGTAACTAATGCGTTGGAAGATGTGTATACAACCAATGTTGGCGGCACTACTCAAAGTCAATCAATTTACTTGGTAGAACAAGGTACACAAGTATCTATGATAGAAGCGGTTGTGCAAGGTTATGAATACAATGTTCAACCTACATATAATATTCTTAAGTTTAATGGTAGCGACTGGAATGATAATTCGGCTTGGGTAAGTGTTACAGAAGGTATAGCGCTTATTAAGCAATTTGGCACCGAAACAACCGGTGACGGCTCTGCAGTTATTAAATATCTATTAAAATTATCTAAAAATGTAACACAACCATTTAAGATTGTATTAAATGTTAGATTAATCGATAACGGTAACGAATTAACAGAAGCATCTGAAACATTGCTGTTCTGTCCTGTACCATTTATTCCTAAAAATGTTAGCTTGCAAGGTATGACTAGTGATGACTTTGTTGTTCCTGTTAATACTAGTAAAACACTTAACTTAACATGGAATACAATGAGCCCTACACTAAGTGATGAGACTTTAGCTAAGATTAATGAAGCGCTTGTTCCATCTAGGGTTAATATGCTAGATATGTTCTATATCAACTCAGTTGATGGTAAGAAATATTTTAGAGATTTTGTAAAGACTGGAACAGAGGAAGATGCTGATAAGAGTTTCTTAATCACAGGCAAAAATAATAAGTATGCTATTGAAGCACACAAAAATGAAGACCCAATTAAGGTACACTTTAATTTGTGGTATAAATACATATTTAAAACAGCGGACAACGGTGCGCTTGAGGAGATTGATGTAGAATTTAGCACTACACCAAGCACACATATGTTATCATACAGTTTTGACTTGTGCTTAACATTACACACTACCGAAGATGCTCCAACTCCAATATATGATGTTGGTGATTTGGTTGCATTGGGAGATGGTGCCAACGGAATTTTAATGAATGATATTGTTATTAATTTAGATGACAATTCAGACATTGATTCGGAAGGTAAAACCGTTTCGTTAGGACCATGGAAACCTTTAACTTCTAGCATTGCAAGTTTAGATGGTAACGGAAAAATAATATCATTTACAGGAAATGTGTTAAATGTGGAAGTTAAGGCGGCTACTGATGGCAACGATATGAATGTCGGTTTGCTATTTGAAAGCATTGACGAAGATACAATCCTTAAAAATATTGCTATTAATATTAGTGGATTAGGCGATTCCGAATTACATGTTTTACACATTAAAGATGATAACGTACCAGAAACATCAATCAACTTTGGTTTGTTGGCTGGTGAAAGTAACGGATTAATTTATAACTGTGAAATTATATCCAAAACCACAAAGACACTTGAGTTAATTGTGGGAGATAAGTATGACCTAACATTTGGTGGATTGGTAGGTGTAAATAACTGCAACATAACCAACTCACGTGTGGGTACTGAATACTTTGAACGAATTACTGCCATAGATGGCGGATATGCGTCAAGCAAAGAAACTTGTCGACCAATTAACTTTAGGTCATCAGGAAGAATGGGTGGATTAGTAGGCGAAAATGGTAGCGGTGCTATCATAAGTTCTAGCTTTGTTGCTAATACCACAATCGAAAATCACTCAAATATTGGTGATACATCAAGAACACGTACAGCCGGCTTTGCTGCAACTAACGATGGTACAATTGCGTATAGTTACGTTAAGGGTGTAGAAAACACAATTCTTGAAACACATTTACGTACAAACAAAGGTATGGTTTACGCAAGTGGTGCAGGAAGTGTTGCTGGATTTGTATATTACAATGGTGGTACAATCCATGATTGTTATAGCAATATTGAATGTAAATCAGTGTCATCAGCTGTTGCTGGATTTGTGTACGATACATCTAGCGGTGAGGTATATCAATGTTATAGTGCAAGTAAGGTGGATTCGATAGAAGATTCAGCGCTTGCTACAGAATTACCATTTATTGGTGTAGGCATTGATGAAAATAATGCTCAACAATTGCTATCTAGCAAAGATGTGGTAAGTTGTTACTACCTAAAGGGTGATGTGGATTATGACAACAACTATTTGGTAGATGAAAATGATGTTCAACCAAAGGGATTGTCAGAAAACGGATTTATAAATACAAGCAACCTAAATAATTTCTCGTTTGTTGAATACGGAACATTTGAACAAAAAATAAATGGTGTGTGGACAACTTCTACTGCTGTGGATAGAAACAGAAGCACCTATGCTTTAGGTACAACCGTTTTACCAGAACTTACAAGTGCTAACCAAATTGCACGTTCTGTGCGTGTATTAGTTTCGGGTGTGGGTTACGGCGAAGACAAGACAATAAATGAGTATAAGTATGTAACTAACTACGAAAAGGGTAGTCAAAACAACCCATACATTATTCGTAGTGCACAAGAATATGAAGATGTATTTGTAAATGGCGAAAAAACTTTGGAAACTGATACAGATGCTGATGGATTTGATGACAAAAAATACATTGTAGCAAATGTAAGATTTATTAACGATATTGACTTTGGTGCGACCATTGGTGAAAATACTCAATATATCGACATTGGTACAAGAGATAATTATGTGCTTGGTTCAAGCAATAGCGATTCAAATAACAACCCAGTATTAACAGTAGTTGATGGTAATGGTATGACTATTTCCAATATTGCTATTAACTATGCAAAAAACGAAACAAATTCTAAACTTGGTTTGTTTAGTGAAATTGAATATAGCGTTATTAAAGGTTTAACATTAAAATATGCTGATAATGGCGGTGATACAACGGCAACCTATGTTGGCGGTGTGGCAGGAACTGCTCATGATACATATATGATTGACCTAACTCTTGACAACAGCGTAGAGTTACGTGGTAACAACATTGTTGGTGGTGTAGTTGGTAAATTAACCGGCGAGCAATCAGGACTATTTAATATTAGTAGCAACCTAAGTGTTTCCAGTGGATACCTTGATTACAATTATGCTTACAACGAATCTGTAGAACAGGGCACTATTGAGGATAAATATGTATCATACGCCGGCGGTATTGTAGGCGTGATTACTATAGATGACGAGAAAGATAGTAATAATGCTGAGATACATATTGGCAAATTAACAGTAAATGGTGCTAATGTAGAAGCTCAACGTGCTGGCGGTGTTGCTGGATATGTTGGTAAAAATATAGATGCAAAACGTTTAACATATCAAATTGGCGGTAACAGCCAAATTTGTGGTAGCATTGTTGCTGGTGGATTGATTGCCGAAAACTATGCGGACATTCAACTAAGCCAAGTAAATAGCGCAAGCATTGATACTCAATACGGATACGATAAGCACTTTGGTGAATATATTAACAGTGTGGACAATGTTGAAACTGACGAAAACGGAGTTGAAACAGTCCAATATCAAAGCATTGATAGAAATGATAAGAATTACGGAAATCTATCTGCCGTTGTAGGTGGTGGAGTAATAGGTGGCTTTATTGGTAAAAACTTTGGCGGAGATATTAACGATAGTTTAACTAAAGCAAATATCAGTCACGAAACTAATATTGCTGCAAATGATTTAAACTTTACAACCTATGATTGGAATAAAAACACTATAATTGGTGGATTTATTGGTGAAGCGTATGGTGGAAATATTACTAATGTATATGCTCAAAATTACATTCAACTAAATTATGTAGAAGATGGTAAAACAGTATACGCAGGTACTGTTGGTGGCTTAATTGGTAAGGCATCTCAATTCGCTACACAAAACAAGTTTGGTATGGACAACGTGGTGGCTTTAAACTTCTTTGATAAAGCGGAAGTTGAAAGAGCGTCAACAAAGCTTACAGATAGCTATGGAAATCCTGTAACAGATAATAATGGTAATATTGAATTTGAATCAAAACAAAATGTAAGATATGTTGTGGGCGAAGTGGCTCCAGGTGTTGAAAATTGCTTAAATACTAAGAGTAACGCACAAGCAAATTCTGCTGTTGTAACTTATGGTGTATTTAATGCAAACGAATCAGATACAGACGCCTACAAGGATAACAAGATTACTAGAGGTCAAGTGGCTAGTGCGCAAAGCGTAAATATGCAACTTTTGTACAAAGATGGTTCATCTGAACAACAAGACATATTTAATATCTTGTTTGCATCATGGG
>JBGVOQ010000028.1:0-10577 GCA_045126575.1 Candidatus Onthoplasma sp.
TTCATCTACAAAGGCTGGTAACGAAGTTAAGTTAGAAATTTGTAGCGCTTGTCACCCATTCTTTACTGGTAAGGGCGATAAGGTTGTAGACGTTAAGGGTCGTGCTGATAAGTTTAGAAAGAAGCATAATTTAGAAAATAAATAGCAAAGTTAAGTACCTAGTTTTTTCACATCTTATTTTAGGTTTGGAAGGGCTTAGGTACTTTTTTTGTATATATGGCGCAAATTAAATTTTGCATCCGCAAAATTTTGCCTTGCAGTGCAAGTGGCAAACTTGCAGTTTGCAATTTGCGCCCGCTAAAATAACAACAAAAGAGAATATTATGTGTAGATTAAATATTGTAAGAAAGGTTGCTAAGAATAGGCTTAAACTTGCAGGTATTGATGAAAAAGATGCGGATTATATTATGGCGTATGAACTTAATATGCCGGTTACCGAAATCCCTTTTAGCATACAAGATTTAAGCAAAAAGCAATATAAAAGTATTATAAAAAAAATTAAACTTAGGTGTAAACATAAGCCTATAACCAAAATTTTTGGCAAAGCATATTTTTGTGGACTTGAATTTATAGTAAATAAGCACGTGTTATCACCACGCTTTGATACCGAAGTTTTGGTTGAAGAGGCGTTAAAATATATTAAGCCAAACGATAGAGTGCTTGACTTATGCACTGGTAGCGGTTGTATTGCTGTAAGTATTGCAAATCAGGTTGATGCATATGTGGAAGGTTGTGATATTAGTAAAAGGGCTTTAAAAGTTGCAAAGCAAAATGTAAAAAAACATAAAGTAAAGGTTGATATGTATCAATCTAATATGTTTAGCAATATCCAAGGTAAATACAATGTGATTGTATCCAATCCGCCATATATCGAAACTAACGTGGCTAAAAATTTGGATAAAGAAGTAACCGAACACGACCCAATGTTGGCACTTGACGGTGGAAATGATGGGCTTGACTTTTATAGACAAATTGCAAGGAATATCAAAAACTATTTGGTTGATGATGGTGTGTTGCTACTAGAAATTGGTTATAATCAAGGCCAAAGTGTAAGCGAATTGTTTAAAGATATTGCGCAAGATGTTGAAATAATTAAGGATTATGGCGATAATGATAGAGTTATTGTTATTAAGATATAAGGGGTTAAAATATGATAGGTAAATATAAGGTTATAACACTTTGTGGAAGTACTAGATTTAAAGATGATTTTATGCGAGAGCAAAAGCGCCTTACACTAGAAGGCAATATTGTGCTTAGCGTTGGATTATTTGGACATAGCGGAGATAACGAGGTGTGGGAAAATATGGATGAAGGCACTTTAACCAAAACTAAAGAAATGCTTGATGATATGCATAAGCGAAGAATTGATATGAGTGATGAAATATTTGTAATCAATAAAGATGGTTACATTGGTGAGAGCACTCGTAACGAAATTGAATATGCCATATCAACAAACAAAAAAGTTGAATTTATGGAAGAGTTGGAGTAGGAGAAAATTATGTTATCTAAATTAAAAGATATTAAAACTAGATATGAAGCATTAAGTCAGGATATTATCAATCCTGAAATTATTGCGGATAATAAGGAATGGCAAAAACGTGTTAAGGAGCATAGCAGTTTGCAACCATTGGTTGAGGAGTATGATAAGTACATTAAGTACGAAAACGATATTACGGAAAACGAGCAAATGCTTGAAATGGAAACAGATGCCGAAATGCGTGAAATGCTAAGGGAAGAAATTCAAAATTTAAAAACTGCTCTAAAGGAAAGTGAGGAGCAATTAAAGATTTTGTTGCTTCCTAAAGATGAAAACGATACCAAAAACGTTATTATGGAATTTCGTGGTGGCGCAGGTGGCGAGGAGTCATCGCTTTTTGCACACTCATTAATGCGTATGTACAAGATGTACTGCGATAGCCATAAGTTTAAATTTGAAGTGCTTGATATTGAAGAAACCGAACTTGGCGGTGTAAAGTATGCTATGGTTATGATTAAGGGTAAAAATGCATACGCTACATTTAAGTACGAAAGTGGCGTACACCGTGTGCAACGTGTGCCTGAAACCGAAAGTCAGGGACGTGTGCATACATCAACAGCAACTGTAGCGGTATTGCCTGAAGCAGAAGAGGTGGACGTGGAACTTGATATGAAAGACATTCGTATTGACCTATATCGTGCATCTGGTGCTGGTGGTCAACACGTTAACAAAACCGAGAGTGCAATTCGTTTAACTCACGCACCTACAGGTATTGTGGTGGCATGTCAGGACGAGCGTAGCCAAACTCAAAACAAGGAAAAGGCGTTTATGATGCTACGTGCAAAATTATATGATTACTATCAACAACAAAAGGACGCTGAATATAAAGATAATCGTAAATCTCAAATCGGTACAGGGGATAGAAGTGAACGTATTAGAACATACAATTTCCCACAAGGACGTGTAACTGACCACCGTATAGGTTTAAGTTTGTACAACATTCTTAACTTTATGGATGGAGATTTGGACGAAATGTTTAAAGCACTTGCAATTGCTGACCAACAAAAGAAATTGGCCTCAAGCGAAGAATAAATATTAACAAACTTACTAACAATATCATATATAGAACAAAACGTAAAAATTTAAAAATATTTCAAATCGATTTACAAAAACTAAAACAATGTGTATAATATAGTTGAGGAGGGGAATTTATGTCACAAAAAACTACTACAACAACCACAACCACTAAGCGTTCAGGTTGGGGATTAAACAAATTATCATTTTACACAATGGCAACAGCAGCAGTTTTGTATTTGATTGCAGCAATCTTATCATTAATCAATGCAACCAAACTTGCCACAGCTGTAGGTGTGTTACAAGGTTTTGCAACCGCTATTATGGTTTGCATTGTAGCAGTATTGGGTTGGAAGTATGCACGTCATAAAACAACTGCATGGAAGGTATTGTATTTTGTATTTTTGGGCTTAGTAATCCTAGGAATTATCATACCTTTGTTAGCTGCTTAAATTTGAAAAATGGAACTCGTTAGTTTGCGGGTTCTTTTTTTGTACTGTAATACATTCTAATACAATGTATTAGTTTTTAATATAATTCAATATTTTGTTGATTTTTTTAAAATTCGGTGTTATAATCAATTTAAGGGAGAGGATTATGGCGGTTAAAAAGTATATTAAATTCGATAGCGAAAAGGGCTATCTTGAAAATAAAGATGATATCAATTATTTTTCCACCAATCAAATGCGTAAAGTTGCATTTGGTAAAATGTTGGGTGACTTTGATGAAAACGGCCTATATGTGATTAATTCAAAAGTTGTTGATGAGTTGATTAGAATGCCTAAAGTGATTGTGGAAATTATTGAAGGGGCAGACCTAATACGTAGCACGGTTAAAGCGGATTCATTTTTCCACTTTATATTAACAGTTGAAGATAATAAGGCTCAATTTAAGTTGTTGGAAAAAATTCATTATCAATCCAACCGTGACTTTAATTCGGGATTGTATAGCAATATAAACGAATATGTTTTGGATGAAGTTATTGTTACAGACCGAGATTTTGACCGTAACGCTTTGTATCAAAAGTATAATATTTCAACCGAAAATACTGGTGATGTTTTGTCGATTTTTGATATGGATGAACTTAGTATAGCTTTGTATTATAACATAACCGAAAAGTTGAAAATAAACTATTTGGTTCAAAATGCTTTAATGTTAAAGGAAAAACAATTGGAGCAAGTTGAAGCCAATTACTTTGAAGGCGTACTAACCGCATTGGGTGAATATAAGGATTTTGGCAAGCAAGTTACAGATGGCATTAAAAAAGATTTGGTTGAAAAGCATACTTTTGTGATAGCGTCAAAGCCATTTTTCCAGCACACCGTAAACGAGGTTATGGATAGCTACATTGATATGTTTATCCAAGGTTTATCGCCAGAGCAACGTGCCGAGTTTGAGGCTAAGTATAGGCAGGTTAAGGGTGAATATTACGAAAAATTTAAAAAATTAGTACCTATTGAAATTTCGCAAAAATCTGGTGTGAGATTTGATGCTAATCAAATTTTGCAAGAAGGCGTTATAGGCTCGCTTGTGCAGGAAATTCAAACTAAGGGATTTACTAGTTCGGATGTTAGAAAGATTGTTATTAATGAGGGTGAGTTGCAATTGCCTGTATCTAAAATTAGGGATATGGTTCAACAAAACGAGGAGATTGCAAAACGTGATAATGCTAGAGCTAAAGATATTTTAAGGGATAGACCTCAAACAACTAAGTTGTATAGGGAGTTGGAAAAAGAAAACAAGGTTGAAGTGTTAACCGATAAAACCTTGATTGAGGAAAAAATTGAAAGTCAACATAAGGTTGAAGAGCAAAAGAAGACTCAAAAGCCTGAAGTTAAGGCGGAAACAAAAACTGAGAAGAAACAAGAGCGAGAATCTACCACTAAAGTTGAAAAAACAGAGCGTAGGGAAAACAATGCAGGTAGCACACCTAAAGTTACTGGCGATAAAAACAAAGATGTAAAGGCTAAGCCTAGAGCTGAAACATCTAGTTATTCAGGCGGCTACGATAGCTCAAGTGATTATGATTATACACCTAGCAATAATGGCAGAAATGGAGGTGCAACCAACTCTAAGGATAACACTTCTAAACAAACACCTAAAGCTGGGACAAAAGAAAGTGCAAAATCAAATTTAAATAACCAAATGGGAGATTTCCTTGCAGGATTAGTTGGCGATAAAACTGCCGTTAAAAACAATGAGGTGGATAGTTTCTTAAGTGGGTTATAGTAATTAATAGATTAAGTACAGGTGTTAAACTTTCCAAGGATATTGATTAAATACTGATTTTGTGATAAAATATATATAGAGGTAACATTTATGAAAGCATTAAAAAGATTGTCAGCAATATTTGTAAGTGTATTTGTCTGCATTTTGTCAGCGGTAATTTTTACTGGTTGCGACAAGGACGAAAAGACTTGCAAGTTGTATGTATTTTCTACTCAGGGTGGATATGTTCTAGTAGATGATGACAAAACACCTGTAGAATTTGGTGATGAGGGTAGCAAAACTTTTACATATAACCAAGGTTCTACTGTAAAACTAAAAGCGGTGGCGGAGTCAGGATATGTTTTTGTAAAGTGGGAATGTACTGATAAGCTTGATGAATCGGTACAACTAAGTAGTCAACAACTTGAATTTAGCATTAATGATACCGAAGTAGTTATTAGGGCAAAGTTTATTTTAGATGGAACGGTTAAATGCTCAATAGGTTGGGAAACTGGCACGGGCTTTGAAATTGTTCCGCTAAATGGTTATAGCACAGAGGTTGGCTTGCGTGAAGATTTTAAATTTAAAGTTAATGCTGTTGAAGGTTACGATTTATCGGGAGCGGATATTAAAGCAAACGGCACAAAACTACAGCCAGATTCAAACGGTGTTTACACAGTAACCGATATTTTTGAGAATATCACAATAACCGTTGGTGGAGTGGTTAAAAAGGAATACAAAATTTCGGTTGATGATACGTTGCCTGCACATATATCAATAAATCCATTGCAAGATTATACTTTTTATGTTGAACATGGTGATGATTTTAAGTTTATAATCGATATTAGAGATGATGGGTATAACACTTCTAATTTAACTGTGTATGCTAACAGTTTGCCTTTATCGGCTGAGGATGGAGTTTATACAATTAGTAACATTACTAATGATATAGAATTGTCGTTGAAAGTTACAAAATATACATACGATATATTGTATGATAACTCTCAAAACTTTGATGTGATACCAGAAGATGAATATAGTTTTAATGTTTCGCATGGTTCTGACTTTAAGTTTACGATTAAACTTGATGAGGGATATTCTTCTGTTGAAATGCAAGTATATGCTAAAACTGATAACGTAAATACACTAATCTATCCAGATAGCAATAATGTTTACACAATTGAAGATATTCAAGATGATGTTGAAATTGTTGTTGAGGGCGTTGCTAAAGCAGAATATATCATTACATACTCAAAAGGTAACTTTGATATAATTCTAGAAGATGGATATGACTTTACTATCGACCATGGACACGATTTTAAATTTAAAATAGAAATTCATGAGGGATATAAAGCAAACACCTTAAAAGTTTATAGTGATGATACAACAATATATTTTGCTGACGGAGTGTACGAAATTAATAATATTACAAGCAATGTACACATATATGTTGAAGGAATTTTTGCGGTAAATCCACAGCCTTCCACATTCAACTTTAGTTTAATATATTCGAAAGATGTTATTAAAGAAAATGGCGATTTTGAAAGTTATATGCCAAATAAATTAACCTTTACATTTGTTGAAGGTTCGGGTGAGGCAACATATAATTCGGCAGATTGTCCAGAGGTATTTGAATGTGACAATAATAAATATTCAGCCAAGGGGTTTGAAGAATATATTAACGGCATATTGAAAAATGATTTATGGTTGGAAAAGTATGTGTTAGATTGTTTGGCTGCAGATCAAAATTTTGAACACATATTCCTAACATTTAACGGCGACAAATTTACTGTGGATTGGGATAAGATACCTAATAGTGGGACTATTTACGTAGTGTTAAAAGACACAACAAAATAATTTAAATAAAAAGACAACTTTTAAAATTTATCAAATAGAGATTAAATTAAAGTTGTCTTTTTTTGTTAAAAATGGATACAAAAAAAATTGGAGTTTACACTCCAATATTTTTAAACGTTTTGTTTGTCTTTAATGCTTTTAATTGCTGACTTGTGTTCAACCACTGCTTCACCAACAATAAATGTAGCAATCATATATATTGTTGTTGATAGTATTATTGCAGCTGCACCAGTAAATACAGGCATAAACACTGCAGTTAAACCTGCTGTAAGGCTAGCATTTGTTAAATACAATATAGCAGTAACCACAATGCTTACAATACTTAATACGTATACAATTATACCAGAAATAAATTTCATACGTTTGGTAGTAGTGCACACAACATCAAATATTAGTGTTCCAATCACAGCACACGACCAAAGGGTGTATAGCACTGTTGCCCACATAGGCATTTCGGCACGATTTAGTACAAATAATATTGCTAATGATGCCATTAATATTGCAATGCCAAACAAAGTGTAGTAAGTGATTATGGATAATACTTTTTTGCCCTTTATACTCATATAACCTCCTTTATGATATTGTTATTTTAGGTAAAAATCTATAAATTATACAATTTTATTGTAATTGGCAAATATCAATATTGGAAATAAGTAATATGTTTTAAGTTTGCTTTTTGTAAGTTTTTGTGATATATTATACTTATTATGGAAATGGAAAAATTTGATTACAACTTTAGGATGCGCAATAGCAATGAAGTGGCGGTTAATTTGGCGGCAATATATAACGAAGTTGCGTACGCTCAGTTTGATAAAACTAAACTTAATGATATATTTAAAACTAGCAAGCAGGATACACTTAAACCAAACTACATTAAATACTTTGAGCAAATAGTAAATGATTTAAACAATAACCACAATACAGAACTTAACCAAACAATTAATTATCTTAATCAAAGATGGCAGGATTTTAAGCATAAGTACTATGAAATAGTAAAGCAAGTGTTTGATATACAATTTAATAACGAAATTGTAAATAATTTGTACTGCGAATTACAGTTTTTGCCAATAAACGAAATATCTATAAATGATGGAGCAATATATCTAAACTGCAATCAATCAAACGAGCAAATATTTATAAAATTTATAATAATGCTTACTAAGTTAATATTATTACATAGTTGGAATAATTATAATAATTGGAAATTTAACACAGATTTTGATATAAGCAATAAGATTTTTATGTTTGCAGATATTGCTGTAGATGCAATATTTCATAATACCGAATTAAATCAGGTGTGCGACAATCCATCATACAAATATTTTTACAATCTAAATTATCAAAATGTAAATATGATGAAACAGTTTAGAGAAATGTATAAGAATATGGACGTGAATAAATTTTTAGATGAAGTGTATTTATTTGTGTATAATAATTATCAATCTTTAATACAATTTAAACACTATTTATATTAATAATAAATAAATATTTTTAATTTATTTACAAATTAATGTTTATGTTGTATAATAATTGAAAGGAGAATTATGTTAGAATTAAAAAATATTAAATATTCTGTAACCGACAGTAACGGCAATGCAGTTGATATTTTAAAGGACGTGAATTTAAAGTTTGATAAAGGAATAACTGTAATTACAGGTCAAAATGGTAGCGGAAAATCTAGTTTAATTAAACTAATTATGGGTATTAATGATATTTCTGGTGGTAAAATAGTGTACAATCGTAAAGATATATCAAATATGGCGATTAATGAACGTGCAAAACTTGGGTTTACACTTGCATTTCAGCAACCTGTAAAATTTAAGGGTGTTAAAGTTAAAGATTTGTTAGATATTGCAACATCTCAAAATAATAAACTGGCAGATGCTTGCGAGTATTTGTCCAAGGTTGGATTATGTGCCAAGGACTATATTTCACGTGAAGTTGATGATACACTAAGTGGTGGCGAACTAAAGCGTATAGAACTTGCAATGGCTTTGGCTAAAGGTGGTAAGGTGTTTTTGTTTGACGAGCCGGAGGCTGGTATAGACCTATGGAGTTTTGAAAATTTGATAAAAGTATTTAACAATTTAAAGGACAAGGTTGTTATTATTGTAAGCCACCAAAAAAAGATTATCGAATGCGCTGACAACGTAGTATTGCTAGATAATGATGGCGTTAAACAGTTTGATAGCAAACAGGCAATAGAGCAGATTGAAAAATTGCAATGTGGAAGATTGGGAGGTTAAGGTGAGCAAGTTAACTAAGATTGATAAAGAATTATTAAGAAGTGTTGCCGACCTACATTCAATTCCTCAGGGTAGTTATAATATTCGCAAAAATGGTCAAAGATTAAGCGCAAATTCAAGTGATGAAATACAAATAATGCCTAAAAAAAATAAGCAGGGCATAGATGTAAAAATAGCAAGTAATGTGGATAACAAAAGTGTTCATATACCGGTTATTATTACCGAGGCAGGCGTTACAGATTTGGTATACAACGATTTTTACATAGGTGATAACGCCAATGTGACTATTGTGGCTGGCTGTGGCATACATAATATAGGTAAAACAGATAGTACCCACAACGGCATACATAGATTTCATATAGGGAAAAATGCACGAGTTGTATATATTGAAAAACATTTAGGGTTAGGTGCTAAGCAAGCGGGTAAAGTGTTAAATCCAACAACCAAGATTGAAATGGATACAAATTCATATTTTGAAATCCAAACATTACAACTTGGAGGTGTTACATATTCCAATCGTAAAACTTGTGCAAAATTACATGCTGGAAGCGAATTAAATGTTAAGGAATCGGTTTTAACTGCCGACGATAATGTAGCAATAACTAGTTTTGTGGTTGAAATGCTTGGCGAAAACTGTAAGTGTAACGTGGTTAGCCGTAGTGTGGCTAAAAATGATTCGGTGCAAGAATTTAAATCTAAACTTATCGGTAAAGCAAACTGCTTTGGCAGGGTGGAATGTGATGCGATTTTACTAGACAATGCTAAAGTTAAATCTATACCAGAGATTGATGCTCAGTGCGTTGATGCAACATTGAATCACGAAGCCACAGTTGGCAAAATTGCAGGAGAGCAACTATTAAAATTAATGACACTAGGCTTAAGTAAGGAAGAAGCCGAGGAGGTTATCATTAAGGGTTATCTAAAATAAAAACAAAACATATCATTTACGTGATATGTTTTTTAATATCTAGTCTTAACTAGGCAGTTTCGTTGTGTGATTTATATTTAATTAATCTACAAATACACGAATAAATACAAATTTACTTATGCTTGTACCAAGTGCCGAAATTTCGTGATACACATTGTTAGGAAAAACAAATACATCTCCACGTGTGTAGGTGTATTTGCCATCTTCGTCCTTAATGGTGCCCTCGCCACTAATTACAAACATTATTTCACTTACACCTTGATGGTTGTGCCACTCAAAAGTATTTCCAACAGGAAGTTTGCCGTAGGTCATACCTTCGATATTGTCAATTTCGTTTGGTTCAAGATAAAGTTTACGTGTGCCACTTCCGCCATGGGAATCGGTTGTTTGAATATTAATACACTCTTTTTTAATAATTTTCATAAATTTCTCCTTTGAAAGCATTGTAACATAAATTGCAAAAATTAACAAAGATTTAGATTTCTTTTATAAATATTTTTAAATATCTAGAACGATTATTTATTGTATTTTTTATTTTATACAAAAATTAGCAAATATTTAAATATAATACTTGACAAAGGGTTTTGGTTATACTATAATTAAATAGAAAAATTTGTGCTGATATGGCTCAGTCGGTAGAGCGTCACCTTGGTAAGGTGTCGCCCCTGAGGTCATATCCCAGCAATAACTATCAATTATACTCTATATATTGTGCTAAAATGGTTGATTTTTAACTAAATATAGATATAAAATAAATCTGGCATAATTTCTGGCATAAAATTTTACA
>JBGVOQ010000029.1:0-58428 GCA_045126575.1 Candidatus Onthoplasma sp.
TTGACGCTATCCATTTTAATTGCAATATCTTTGTAAAAATCTTTATATGATAGGTATTCTTTCTTATCAAATACAAATTCTTTCATTGATTCTCTCCTCTAATTAACATAATAAAAAGTTTTTCCATGGTCTGGGGAATAAAACATTAAGCCATCATTTGAGTAATATAGTCTCTTGCTATTTCTTTTTAGACCTTCATAGTCAACATCGCATTCGCGCCAGATCCTCCCTTCTTTTTCAGGCAATATGGGAGGTTTGTTTTTATATATATCTCCTCCAATCATTTTCCCTGGTGCGAAATGTTCCAAATTTTTTCCTTGCCGCCATCCTAAAGCCATTGCTTCTTCTTTCGTGATGTAGTAGTTTGGTAGTTTGTTATAAGCAGATAAATAAACGTCGGGGGAAAGAATACCTTTTCCGGAAATTGAGCCAATACTTTTTTGTTGTACATCTACATATTTACACTCACAAAACATATGATTATCTGGCCCAATTAAAGGTTTTTCGTTATTATTTTCAAAAATCCTTCTATCGTTAAATACGCATAACGGACAATGAGTTCTGGTCTGATTTCTATGATGCCATTGCACAAATGGTGCATCGCTTCAGCTTGATTCTACGCCCAATATTTTTTTAATGCCACTTTTAATAAAATCTAATACACCCATAATATTAAACTCCTTTTACAAATTTGTCAACACATTGTAACACACAAAATTGTGAATTGTACTAGGGTGTGCCAAAAACTTTGCATAAAAAAGCCAATCGTTTATGATTGGCTGGATGATACATTTCTTTTCCGTTTAAACATATTTTTTAGGGTATTGAGCGGGGCGGTGTAGATATTAAACATTTGGATTAGGGCAAGGGTAAGAATCATACTTAGTCCGCCACCTATTACCCCTGCAACAAAGGCGGGTAAGTAGTGGTATAATATATTTGACACAAAGTGGCCAATTAGTGAGGTTGGAACTAGTATTATGGCATATCTAAATAGGTTAAACAGGAGTTTATAACTAAGGCTTGGCACTTCTTTTTTGATGGTGCGGAAGTTTAGTATTGCGGTTACGCTCATTGATAAGAAGAATGCTACAATAACTGAATTTATGCCTACAAGCGGAGTAAATACGAATAGGCAGGCAAACATTACAACCGAGCCTATTATGTAGTTAACAAAGGATTTTGTTTCAAGGCTTAGGGCATTCATAACGCTGCTGGTAATATTGGATATTACAATAGGTAATATGCTAACTGCGGATAGTTGCAAGTAAATTCCTGCCTGTAAGTTATTAAACAGCACAACTCCAATCAGGTCGCCTACAGATATAAATAGTGGTATCAGTAGCATGGACAAAAATAGGGAAGTATTGATTGAGTTTTCGATATTGTGCGCAATCTCATCATACTTGTTGCTTACCTTTAGGGTGGATATTTTAGGAACTAACACCATACTTAGCGAGCCAACCACCGACAAAGGCACAAACAGTAGTGGGAAGGTCATGCCCATAAGGATACCATATTCGCTAATTGCCTGACTGGAAGTATATCCAATGCTTACCAATAACATTGGAATTAGTGTGGCGGTTAGTGGTTGGATAAGGCTAGATGCAATACGCACGCCTGTAATTGGTGCACTGCTTTTGATTAGTGGCTTATAGTATCCACGTTTAAACTTTAATCTACCACCATCAATAAAGTACACAATGGCTACTAGCAATGCCGAAACTAAGCAGGTGATAGAAAACGCCTTTGCAGTAATACGTGTGGCGGTAAACATATCCTTAACAGAGTATAGCATTATAAAGGTAAGCACTAATCGTACAATTTGCTCCAGTAATTCGGTAAAACTTACCCAAAAGAATGAGTTTTTACCCCACAAAGCGCCTCTAAATACGGCATATACCGCACTAAAAATAATAGCAGGGCACATTAGTAACATTAATTCTACTACTAGCGAATTGCCTAAAAACTTAACAAAGACACTTTGAAATAGCACTATAATAGCGGTAGATACAAGGCTAATTATAAGCGCTATTATGGTGGCGGATGTAACAGTTATATTCTTTTTGTCCACCTCTTTAGTGTGGTCGTATTTGGCACAAAGTTTAGCGGTAACTAAGGGTAGTCCGCTAGCCACCAAAGTCATAAATATACCCATAACTGAGGCAGATATTTGATATACGCCTAAACCCTCTGCACCTAACTTGCGGGATAAAAATACACGAAAAATAAAACCGAACAAACGTGTAATTACGGAAAATATGGTTATCATTGATACGGTTTTAAATACGGATTTTACTTCACTCATACATTTACTCTTTTTATAACTATGTATATAGTTTGGCACTAAAATTTATACGATTTTCATATAAATTTGTATGAAGATTATTAACTGTAACACTTTTAACAATGTTTTAGTTCAAGTGCAAAAGGGTGACACAATTGAAGGTATTGCGCAAATATATAACACCAATACGCATAATATTTTAAGGAATAATCCAAATATTGACCTGTATGAGGGCGAGGTGGTAAAGATTGTTAGAAACACTAAAAATATGCACGTTGTAAAACCTATGGAAAGTTTAAATTCGATTGCCGTGAAGTATAATACAACCACCGATAAGTTAATCAAAATCAACAATCTAAAATCAACTAGATTGTTTGTAGGGCAAATGATAGAGGTAGACTAAAATTTAATAATAATATTGCAATAAAATTTGATGATAAACAACCTAAAATATTTGCGGTAAAAAATGGTGTTAAAATTGTTTGCTATATGTAAGTATTTATGCTATAATTAAGTAAAAGTATAGGGAGTGAGATATGAGAAAAAAAGATTCAAATGCCAATAGATTTATTGCCGCATACAATGCTATTGATAGTTCGTTACGCAGTATTTATAATTTAAAACGCAGTCTAAATTTTAGTGAGGTTATACGCAAAACGGTACTATTAAATTCTGTTGTACGTAAATACGAGGACGATTTAATTGATTATGGCAGGCTTCGCAACGCTATTGTGCACAAGGGTAATAGCAATTTTGTAATTGCTGAGCCGCACGAAGATGTGGTGGAAAGAATGGAAGGTATTGCCAAACTTATAGCTACACCACCACTAGCGTATGACAAGATTAGTACACACGAGGTATTGTGTGTTAATGCCACCGATATAGTGTCCACGGCTATGAAACTTATGGCTCGCAGTGAGTACAGTAATTTGCCTGTTTATAACAAAAACAAATTGATTGGCGTGCTTAATGGTCAACGTTTGATGGATATATTAGGTAGACACTTACTCAATAACGACAACATTCAAAAGTTTATCGAAAAAACCACAGTAGGCGATATTATTGCTGAATTGGGCGCAGTGCAATATTACACTGTTGTAGACGAAAAAATTACTATCGAACAAGTTATGAATTTGTTTGAAAACAACAATAAATTGCTTATTGTGTTAATCACACGTGCTGGAACTGATGAATATCCACCTCTAGGCATTATTACCAAAGATGATGTGATAAAGATGCAAAAGGTACTTGATGTATATTAAGCTGTGTGACAGACACCAAACCAGCAAATAAGTTAAAAGTTTAATTTATAAAGTTAACTTAAACTAGTTTATCAAGTTGGTTTGTATAATTTTTTAAAAACCTATTGCAAAAAATTTTAAATCGTGTATAATAGGCGCAAGCATATAATGCTTAGTGAAGAATGAAAAGTGAATAATTAAAAATTTGCAGGTTAATCTGTGGATTTTACAATATAAAAATATATTTGATTGGAGAAATATGAAAGTAGCAAAAGATTGGCAAGATTATCTTGTTTTATATACAGGCAAGGGCGAAAAATTGGAGCGTTGGGGCAAATACACCTTGCTTAGACCAGACCCACAAATTATATGGAATGTGGACAAGGATTTAAGCAGAAGCAAGTTGGACGCTCACTATCACCGTACCGAAAATAAGTCAGGCGAGTGGGATATCAAAACCCGTTTGCCAGAATATTGGATTGTTAATTGGCGAGAGTTTAAGTTTAGGATTCAACCTATGAACTTTAAACATACAGGTCTTTTCCCAGAGCAAGCCGTTAACTGGGACATGCTTATTAATACAATCAAAAATGCAGGTAGACCAGTAAGCGTACTTAACTTGTTTGCCTATACAGGTGCGGCAAGCATTGTATGCGCTAAGGCGGGTGCAAATGTAACACACGTTGATGCGGCTAAAAGTATGATAGATGTGTCAAAGGAAAATGCACGCCTTAATGGCATTGACAATATACGTTATATCAATGAAGATTGCCAAAAGTTTGTAGAGCGTGAAATTAGACGTGGCAAAAAGTACGATATCGTGCTTATGGACCCACCAAGTTTTGGACGTGGACCTAAGGGCGAAACTTGGAAGATAGAGGACGATATATTCAATTTTGTACGTCTTGTTAAAGGTGTGGTGGCGGATAATGCGCTTATGGTGCTTATTAACAGTTACACAACAGGTCTTCAACCAACAGTTATGGCTAACATTCTTAATTGCGTGTTCCCAAGCGGTAAGGTTGATGCCTACGAAATAGGTTTACCAACTGAGCAAAAAGGTATTGTACTACCATGTGGTTGTACAGCAATTACTCGACTAAGTGACTAATTGAAAATAAGAGTAAAAAATGAAGAGTGAAAAACTAGAGGATGCTTTTGCATTAAATTACGATAAAAAGGATAGATAAAATGGAATTTACACCAGATATAGTATATGAGGACAATCACTTGTTAGTAATCATCAAACCACACAATATTGCAGTACAGGAAGATGAAAGTAAGGATGATGACCTACTAAATTTATTGAAGAATTATATTAAGGTTAGGGATAACAAGCCAGGCAATGTGTTTTTAGGCTTGGTGCATAGATTGGATAGACCTACAGGCGGAGTGATGGTGTTTGCTAAAACCAGCAAATGTGCAGCCCGTTTAACAGAACAACTTAAAAATCATCAAATGAAAAAGACATATTTAGCAGTTGTGTTAGGTAAGCCAAATCAAGCAAAGGCTCGCCTTGCATGCTATCTAGTTAAGGACGCAAAAACCAATACTGTAAGTTTGGCTACACGCAGTGACTATGGCGCTAAGGAGGCAATACTTGATTACGAAGTATTGTCAAACTATGGCGATATGAGTTTGGTGGAAGTTGGCTTATTAACAGGTCGTAGCCATCAAATCCGTGTACAGATGAGCAAGCAACTTGGCACTGTAATATTTGGCGACTTTAAGTATGGTGACAAGGCGCATGGTGGTAACCTTGCACTTTGGGCATATCAATTAAAGTTTAATCACCCTACAACACAAAAACCAATGGTGTTTAAGGTGTTGCCAGATTGTGAAAAATTGCCATGGAAACTATTTAATAAGGACATTGTAAAATTAGGATAAAAAATCTAAAAATATATTAATAAATTTTTACAAAACCTATTGACTATAACTCAAAAATATGTTATGTAAGCAGTATAAAAGGAAAAATAATATGGAAAAATTAGCAGTAATTGAATTAGGGGCTAGTGAGATAACTTATAGTAAACTCAAATTTACACCAAACGGATTTTTTACCGTTGAACAGCAAATTAAGGAGCCGGTTCGCCTTACTCAGGACTTGGAGCGTGATGGATATATTAAGGCTGCACGAATTGAGGAAACCATTTCAATACTTAAAATTTTTAGAAAGATGATGGACTCGGAAGGCGTTACAATCAATTTGTGTTATGCTGACCCTGTATTGTCATC
The DNA here is from genome assembly GCA_045126575.1 of Candidatus Onthoplasma sp. Lineage (GTDB taxonomy): Bacteria > Bacillota > Clostridia > Christensenellales > UBA1242 > Onthoplasma. The sequence continues at coordinate 5,767 of JBGVOQ010000029.1, forward strand.
AGCACGTAACCAAATTGCGTTTTTGGACGAAATATACAAAACTGTTTCATTGCATTTTAGAATGCTAAGTTTTGACGAACAGACAGATGCTTTGCATATCGCTTGTTTACATTCTTTTTCACTTGTAAAAGGTGTGGCTTGTCAAATAGGTGATGATAGTATTCAAATCATTCAATACAATCGCCGTACTATTGTAAATAAGTGCAATATTCCATTTGGAGCATTAACATTGGCTGAAAAGTTCCAAGATGTGGCTGATGTGTCGGTTAAGATGGATAAAATGGTGGACTATGTTACATCATTTATTCGTAAGGAAAAGTGGTTATACGAATTGGATGAGGATATTGAATTTATTGGTATTGGCAAGTTTGTAGAGGCTACAGGCGTGCTTTGTCGCAAATCTACACACTACCCACTTGATATTGCTCATAACTATGCTATTACTGACGCAAACTTTAAGTCAATTTTTAGCTTAATCAAAACTTTGGATATTGATAAGGCTAAAAAGTTAAAGGGTATATCAAATTTGCGTGCTGATGTGTTGGCTGGCGGAATTGCTGTGCTTAAAGCATTGTTTAATGATGTTGTTAAATCTCAAATGAAGGTTTCTACTTGTGGTGAAATGTATGGCCTGGTTGCTCGTACACTTTTGGCACAAGCTGAAAAGCCAATGTTGGATATCTTGGGTTACAGTTTAAGTGCCGTTAACGAGTTTTATCCAAGCGGTCAGGATATGAATAATATTTACGACCTTGCAATTATACTTTATAAGCAATTAAAAGTGTTACACCGTTTAAACCGTAACTATGTTAAGATTTTGCGTATTTCTGCTAGTATGTGCCTAAGTGGTAAGCGTATTTCATACGAAAATTATGAAAAGAACGGATTTAATATCATACTTGGTTCTAATATTTATGGTGCAGACCACCGTGAAATATTAATGGCAGCCTTTGTTGTAGCTAACCAAAATAGTGATAACTTTAGCCTAAGCGATTGGGTAAGATATAAGGATTTGCTTGATGATGAAGACGCTAGCGCAGTTAAGAAGTTGGGTTTAATTGTAAAACTTGCAACCTTGTTAAATATTACCGGCAGCAATGCAGTTAAGGATATTGCGTGTGATATACTTGGTGACACCGTAATCCTTAAAACAAGTGTTGAAAAAGATGCAAGATTGGAAATTAGTCAGGCAATGTCAATGGCTACTGACTTTAAAAAGATTTTTGGAAAAAATTTACAAATACTTTAATCAATATATGCGGCATCTGGTGTTTAGGCGGTTGATGTCGCTATTTTGATTTAGTTAAGGGGGACAAATGAAAATAGAATTAGCCATCAAATTTGGCAGTAACGAGATAATTGTGTATCGCAAGGGTAGGGGTATTATTGCACGTAGTTCTACCTATGTTGCAACCTTAAAGTCCAATGGTAAAATTTGTGCTTACGGCGACGAGGCTAGACATTTGTATGACATTAAAGCGTCAAAGTATGACCTTTGCCAACCTGTAAGAGGGGTGGATATTGTAGAGCCAAAGTTAGCAATTGCTCTAATTAGGCATATAATCAATAAGGGTTTGACCGATAATGGCTTGATTTGGGCATTGGTGGCAGTTCCTTGCGCTTTGCCTGAAAGAAATTTGTTAGAAATCGACATATTGTTACGAAATGCGGGAGTGTTTAAGCCAATATTTGTACAAAATGCCGTATGTGTTAGAGCAAATTTAACCGATATTCCTGATGATGCCAAAATTATGGTGGTGGATATTGGTAAGTATGTAACTGACATATGCGTTTCTACCAAATATGAATTTTTGATGGGAAGGAATTACCTAATTGGTGGTATTGAGATGGATTGTGCGCTGCAAACATATATTGAAGATAATTATAACGTGTATGTAGATAACGAGCAAACTCAAACAATCAAGGAGGAAATCGCCTCAGTTTATGAAAATGATATGTATACAGTAACATTTGAGGCAGTTAATTTTAATGATGAATATCAACAGGTTACAATGCGTGCAAATGAAGCACGTGTGGCAATAATAGGTGTATACAACAAAATCTTTGACTTGATTGAAGAATCTATGGAAAGCCTGCCTAATCAAGTATTGGCAGAGGTCAAACGTAACGGAATTATATTTACTGGCGGAGTTTCATCAATCGAAGGATTGGTTGAATATGCTTCAAAGCGCCTAAATATACCTGCTATAGTGGTGGAAAATCCTAAAGATGCAGTTATACTAGGTGCTGGTAAATTATTATCCTTAAACAAAGGTGATTATCCTTATATTAAGTTGTAATTTAACTAATATTGTCGAATATTAAAAATGTAAAGTATGGTGCTTTACATTTTTTTTGCGCATTACTACAATAGTGGTGTTGGCTTTTGCTAGATATTTTAATGCATAATGTTTTATTGTATAGGGAGAAAACTAATGTCACGTGTAATTGTAGTTACCTCTGGTAAAGGTGGAGTTGGCAAAACTACTGTCTGCGCTTATCTAGGACTAAATCTTGCTAAAAAGAATCATAGGGTATGTGTTGTCGATATGGATATTGGGTTAAATAACTTAGACGTTGTGTTAGGAATGGAAAGTAGGGTTTTGTACTCAATGCAAGACGTGCTAGAGGGCAAATGTAGGCTGCGACAGGCTCTTGTGCAGGACAAAACATACCCTTTGCTATACATGTTATCTAGTGGTAATGTGGCACACAATCTTACTATTAGGCCAGAGTATATCAAAGCGGTGGTTAACGACCTTAAAACAATGTTTGATTACATATTAATTGATTGCCCGGCAGGCATTGATGCGGGCTTTAATAGGGCTGTAATATGTGCCGAGGAAGCCATTGTAGTAACAACGCCACATCTATCAAGCATTCGTGATGCAGATAAGGTGATTACAATACTTGCTAGTTATAATATAGGAAGCATTAAGTTTGTTGTTAATCGTGCTCGTGGTGACTTGATTATAGATAAACTAATGCTTGATGTGTATGAAATAAGTAAGGCGCTTAAGGTGGAATTTGGTGGCGTGGTGCCCGAAGATGATTGTGTTATAATTGGACAGGTGCAAAATAGTAACAGATTAGATTTTAAATTGCCAAGCCATCGTGCATTTGCAATACTAAGCGACAATATCGAAACCGGTAGCAAAAAGTTGTACGATTGTACTCACAGATACAAGGGCGTTATTGGCGGAATGCGTAAATTTTTTAAAAAAAGAATCCAGTAAGGAGAGATTATGGAACTGGTTAACAGATTAGACAATGTAATAAAAAAGGATAAACAAATTAATCCGCAATATATGAAAGAGGTAATCAAAAGCGATATTTTTTATATGCTAAACAACTATTTTGAGGTGCAATTTGACGATATAGATATATCAATAGATCTTACCGATAACAATATGTATGCGCTAAAAGTTAGCGCGGTAGGCGATAGGATGAAGATTATGCAAATATTACCTCGCAATACGTCCTTTTAAATCGTTTACACAAAGCAAATGTAAATTTGGGTATTGACAAGTTGATTGTTTGATGGTATAGTTTAGTTATAAGGAGGAACGTTTATGGTATTGCCTAAATTAATTAGCGATAGATGGAATGCTAAGCATTTTGAAAAGATGAATGATGGTGATAAGGATATTGGCAACGCACAAAAATTAGAACAATTAGGCTGTATTCAAAAAGCGATTTATCGCTACGAAACTGCCATAATAAAGTTTAAAAAAGCTGAAGGTTTTGCAACCTTGTTAGGAAATAAGGATTATAAAGCTAAAGCGGAAAGTAGAATAGGTCAAGCAGAGCAAAATATAGAAGATTTAAAAGAAATTCTTGGCTATTAAAAATTAATTTTTTGAAATCGTACAAAATTATGTTGTGCGATTTTTTAATAATAAAATAACATAAAACAAAGTTCTTAACTAAATACATTTAACATAATTTATATTATGCAACGAACAAAGATTAGGGTGGGCATAAGTTTTATATTGATGGTGATAATTATGATTATTGGCCATCAATTTTTGCTGTTTATCAACCTTGCGATGGCGTTAATTTTACACGAAATGGCACATATTTATGTTGCAAAATCCAAGGGGTATAATACTAGCGTTATAAGGTTTGATATGCTTGGTGCTAGCATAAAATTGGATACACAGATTAAAAAAGATGACTTATTTAGCATTGCATTTGCAGGCCCTTGCATTAATTTCATAATATGTGTAATATGTACTAGTTTGTGGTGGATAGTGCCAGAAAGTTATGCTTTTACTGCTGAGTTTTTTAGGTGCAACCTAATGATTGCTAGTTTTAATATGTTGCCGGTTGAACCGCTCGATGGCGCAAAGATGCTGGATAGTATTTTAAGCAAACGTAATAGGAATGTAGCCAAGATAGTAAGCGTATCAATTAATGTTGTAGCCATTGTGTTATTCTTGGCATTGTTTATTGTGAGTTGCTTTTACAAATTTGACCTAACATTTTTGCTTTTTGCCATATTTTTTGCAAGTAATTTCCTGCCAAAACGCAAACCCAACTTCGATGTTTACTATAAGTTATTCTTTAAAAAGAATAAAAACATTGAAAAAATCAACTTTTTGCATGTTCAACCAAGTTGCACATTATTAGAAATGTTAAAACAAACAAAAGACGGCTACTATACAATTTTTTATCTTGAATTAAATAACCCAATCTACATAACCGAACAGGAATTTCATCTAATTTTAACTAAAAATTCACTAACCGACACAATCAACGCCGTAATAAAAAAATAAAGATACTGGCAAACAGTTTTGCAACTACGCCAGTATTTTTTGTTGTGATAATTTATTTTATAAATTTAAGTAAAACCATTGACAAAAGGTGGTGGGTGTGTTAAAATAATCGAGTAGTACCACGTTGAACAGGTTTTAAATGTATAACTTTAAAGTTGTGCTACCTTAAAAGTGAGTCTTCAAAATATTATAGGAGGTAACTAAAATGTATGCAATAGCACTTATCGCTGGCAAGCAATACAAGGTTCAAGTTGGTGACGTTGTAAGAGTTGACCGTTTGGCTAACGAAATTGGTGAAACTGTTGAATTCCCAGTTCTTATGACTGCTAACGAAGGTAACGTTGTTGCTGGTAGTCCAGTTGTTAAAGATGTTGTGGTTAAGGCTAAAGTTCAATCACACACCTTGGGTAACAAAATTGTTGTGTTCAAGTACAAACCTAAGAAAAACGAGCGTAAGAAAAAGGGACACAGACAAGCCTACACTAACGTTGTAATTGAAAGTATAGGTTAATTTTATGATTAAAATCATTGTTGAAAGGGAAGATGACGATAGAATTAAGTCTATCAGTAGTACAGGTCATTCAGGCTATGCCGAGCAGGGTAGCGATATTGTGTGTGCTAGCGTATCAGTTCTTATTCAAAATGCTCAAAAGACATTTGAGGAGATTCTTGATATCAAAACATTTTTCACACTTAATGTAAACAAGCCTAGTATATCCATCACGTTGCCAAAACTTGATGGCGAAAAGCTAAAGTTTGCTGACCTAATTATGAAATCTACTGTAAACGGACTTTATGATTTGGCGGACACCTTTCCAAAGTATATTAATATAAAGGAGAAACGAAAATGAAAATATTAGTTCAGTTGTTCGCCCACAAGAAGGGTGGCGGTAGCACTAAGAACGGTAGAGATAGTAATAGTAAGCGTCTTGGTGTTAAACGTGCTGATGGTCAATTCGTATTGGCTGGTAACATTATCGTTCGCCAAAGAGGAACAAGAATTTATCCAGGTGCTAACGTTGGTTTAGGTAAAGATTATACTTTATTTGCTTTAGCAGATGGTGTTGTTAAGTTTGGTCGTGACGGTCGTGGTAGAAAGTGCGTAAACATTCAACCAAAAATTTAATTTGACTAAAACAACATTGTTGGTTTAGTATATGTACAAAAGATAATTACATATATTAATACACCAAAGAACATTTTAAATACTAAAGATAAAAATCGCCTTGAAATATAGGCGATTTTTTATATTATATAAAATTATGTGCAAATTATGTTAAATAGGAAAAATTTATATACTAATCCATAAAAATTGTCATAAATTTCAGAAAAATGAATAAAAATATATGAATTTATTAAATATATTTGACAAAAACAAAATATATTTGATATCATAAAAATATCAAAAGGAGGGTTTTATATGAAAAAGTGGATTGGAGCATTATGTTCAGCATTGGCTGGTGCATTGTCATTAGTTTTCCTATGTATTCCTGCATTTAGCATTGAGTTAATTGGTGTAAAAAAATACTCAGGCTGGAAGTTGTTAACAGACAAGGGAGTTGATGATTTTGCTAAAATTTGCGGCATGAAAGAAGTTACAGCTCTAACATGGTATCGTGTGTTTGCTTGGGCTATTGTGGTGCTTGCTATCGTATTAATTTTGGTAGCAGTTCTTCAAATCTTGGCTAACCTAAACGTTATCAAGGTTCCTGCAATTATCGATACAATCGGTAAATATGCATTAATCGCTCTTGCTGTTGTGGCTGTATTAGCTTTGGTTGCTAATATTGGTATTCGTACCGAGTTTGTAGATTTCTACAAAGATAAAAATGCATCAGAGTCTACTATTAAGAAAGTTAAAGAAGCTTTAACTGTAGGCGCATCACTTTGGGTAGTAGCAGGTATCAACCTTGTTGCTGCAGTATGTGTAAACCTATTTGCTAAAAAGGCAAAATAATGTACATAAAAACTAAGGGTAAATCAACTCTTAGTTTTTTTATGCATAAATTGGTGTTTTAATTACATATGAAAAAGTATTTTGATATGTAATTTACGTATATTAATGTGCTGTGAGCTTAAGTTAAAGTATGGAATTTAAACTAAAAAGTTAATAAATTATTTGACTGTGGGGTATAATTAGTTGTATAATAAATACGTGTTTAATTAAAGGGGAATATATGAAAAAATTTGCCAAGATATTAATGTTAGTGTTGATATTGCCTATTGCTTGGGTGTGTTGTGCTTGTTCACAAGATGAGCCTGTATCAATTAAAAGTATTGAAAAAACCAACAGTGTGGGACTTGTAGATACGTATACAATAACATACACAGACGATACAACCAGCAACTTTACCATTGTTAATGGTGAAGATGGCGCAAATTTGTTTAACAATATAACAATTAATGATTTGTATGAGCAGGTAAAGGTTACTAAGCCTAGCGGCTATAGTTTGATTGATTTTATTGATGAGTACTTGGATATACAGGTAGATACGACTGCTATTGCAAGTTCTAAGGCATTAAGGTCTGCCGTTAGTATATTTGTAGAGCATGAGGTAGATATTGTAGATTATAACACTGTTATAAGTTATACTCCAACACCATATGGTCCTGAGCCTAACTATGGGGTAAAAAAATCAATTACCTGGGGTGCTGGTGCTGGTGTGATATATTCATTAGACAAAAATACAGGTGACGCATATATTATTACCAATTATCATGTGTGTTTTGGTACAAATGTAAAGGCGATTGACGGAATTGCTACACGATTTACCATATATACTTATGGTGGTGAAAGTATTGACCTAAATGATTTAATGTACTTACAGTATTATAACAATAATTGTAAGGACTACGCATATTTATATGAACAATATGATGCTGAGGGTAAGCCTGTAATTGATTATGGATTTGGCGCTATAGAGGCAGAGTATGTTGGTGGCTCAGAAAACTATGATATTGCGGTGCTAAAAGTTACTGGTAGTGAAGTGCTTAAAAATAGTGACTGCAAGGAGACCGAAATTTATAATTCTGATGAAGTTACGGCAGGCTCTAGTGCTATTGCGATAGGTAACCCTAATGCAGAGGGTATATCTGTAACTAATGGGGTTATTAGTTTGGATAGTGAATATATTAATATAAAAATTAGCGACACTTCAATAGCAATGCGTGAATTTAGAATAGATACGCCTGTAAATATTGGTAATAGCGGTGGCGGATTGTTTGACAGTTTTGGACGTTTAATTGGCATTGTTAATGCACGAACCCCAGACGCTACTGAGGAAAATATAGGTTATGCTATTCCGAGTAATGTGGCAAAAGGTATTGCTGATAGCATAATTACAAATTGTGACGGAGTGGCACGCAAAACTAAGAGAATATTTGTAGGCGTTACGCTGCAAGTGGTAAATTCACAGGGCTATTATGATGCGGATACCGGATTGATGAAAATCAGGGAGACAATTGAGGTTGCAAAAACTGAGGGAGATAGCCTGGCTCAGGAAATTGGACTTAAGAAAGGTGATAAAATCATAAGTGTTGAAATAATTAAGCCAACCGAAACTATTGATGTAGAGGCAAACAGGCTATTTACAGTAATTGATTTCCTATGGAATGCAGAAGAGGGAGATTGCGTTAAGTTTAATTACATTCGTAATGGCGAGGCTGGCTGTGCTACAACAGTGGCGTTAACACCCGACAACTTTAATATAGTAAAATAACCCAAAAGCGTCTAAATTAAAGGCGCTTTTTTAATAAAATAATGGCAGCATTATTGCAACTTATTTAGCGCAAACTATTGAAAAAGCTTGTTGTTTATGTTATACTACGGCAAAGATATAAAAATTTTTAAAAAAATTTGTAAAAAGTTAGGATATATATACGTGTTTGTGGTATTAAGTTAATAAAGACCCCAAAACAACTAAAAAGGTGCAAATGATAAATAAAGGATTTAACCAAGCATTCTTGGACGAGCTAATTGAAAAGAACGACATTGTGTCCGTCATTTCCAAGTACGTTACATTGACTAGGCGTGGTAGCAACTACTGGGCTTGTTGTCCATTTCATATGGAAAAAACTCCGTCAATGTCAATCAAGGAAGATGGGCAGTTTTTTAAGTGCTTTGGTTGTGGCGAGGCAGGAAATGTAATATCATTTGTGCGTAAGATTGAAGATGTTGATTTTGTCAAGGCGGTGGAGATTTTGGCAAAAAACGCAGGTATGAAAATGCCTGAAGATGATAACGAGGATATTAGAAAAAAGAAGTATGAACGTGACCGCATGTTGTCGGTGCTAAAGGCTGCTAGTGATTATTATATTGACAATTTGAAAACGGTTGAGGCCAACAATCATATTGACTATATTCGTAAGCGTGGTCTTAGTGATGAGATGGTTACCAAGTTTAAAATAGGCGCTTCAATTGATTTTTATGGTCTTATTAAACATCTGCGCAAACTTGGATTTACCGAAAAAGAGATGATTGATAGTGGTGTGGCTGGTAAAAATGAACAAAACGGTACATTATACGATTTTTATGGTACAAGGTTGATATTTCCTATAATTAATGGCCTTGGCGAGGTTGTCGGCTTTAGTGGGCGTGATTTATCCAACGACCCACAGCGTGCAAAGTACAAAAACACTCCTCAAACATTGGTGTTTAACAAAAGTCAATTAATTTATGGTTATCATTTCCTAAGGGAACTTAAAAAAGCCAAGATGTTGGATACTATTGTGCTTGTAGAAGGGCAAATGGATGTAATTGCTTGTCATCAAGCAGGTGTTACTAGCGCTATTGGCGTTATGGGTACTGCATTTACGTCAAACCATGCACGAGATTTAGCATATTTATGCAAGAATATTATTCTATGCCTTGATGGTGATGGCGCAGGTGCAACAGCCACATATAGGGCCATTAACACGCTTAAGGAAGCCAATATGGATGTAAAAGTGGTAAGATTAACCAAGGCTAAGGACCCAGACGAATATGTTAAAAAGTTTGGACAAGATGCTTTTTTGGAGGAGCTATTTAAAGCCAGTGACTGTATTGAATTTATTTTGATAGACTTAGCAAAAAAATATAATTTGAGCGTACGTGCAGATAAAAACAAATATATTACCGAGGCATTGGAGTATTTATCCAAACTATCTACAAGGCATGAGCAGGAAATATATCTATCGGTGCTAAAGGAAATTGTAAAGGTGCCTATTGACGCATTACGAAATGAGCTTAACGGTTCAAGGCAGGAAACACGTAAGGTGGAAGAGATTGCCGAAATAGAGTTAAAGGCTAATGCTTTTGAGCCTATTGCAAAAGAGTGCGTATTGGCAAGTTTGCTATACTCTAAAATATCAAATATTAAGGATTATGCGGATTTATTTGATGCTGAAGACGATTATAAACAGGTTTATGATTATATTTTGGACAAAGTTAGCAATAATCAAGATATAAATATTTCAACTATATATTCATGTTTTGATATTGAAAAGGATAGCGTTTGGGACAAGGTTATCAATTACCAGTTCCCAGATGAGGGCGTGTTTGAAAGTTATTTACACGACAGCGTTTTAAGGTTACGTGTAAGCAAATTACGTGCCGAAAAGTTGATAGCAAAAAATAGAATATCAAATGCGGCATCATTTGATGAAAAGTATGAATATTTGGCAAAAATGAAACAGATTGATGAAAATATTGCAAAATTAGAAAAGGAATTAAAATGATAAAAGTAGATAAAACAGACTTTTTATACAGGACGCTGTTAAAACTTGGCGTTCAGCAGCAGGATATGGAGGATAGATATCTATCATTTGCAAACGAAGGTGTAAGCAATATACGTGAATTTAATAATGCTTTACAATCACGCCTAGGGTTGGACTATCTTGGTGAATTTGATGACCAAGATTTTGAGGAAGTGGTAGATTACTATTCTGACCTCAAACTTAACAAAGCGCCTGCCAAAAGTAAGGTGTTAGGTATGTTAAAGCAGTATAAAACGTCGCCAGATGAAAGTTTGCGCCAAGCGGTTATCAACGCACAACTTAAGGACGTGCTGTTAACGGCATGTGCATACAAACTTAGACATGCAGATATTAATCTAGGCGATTTGGTACAAACATGCAATATGGGACTTATGACCGCTGTTGACAAGTTTGACATTAATGCAAGAATGCAATTTGAAACATACCTAAATTATTGGGTATTGGAAGCGATAAATAATGAGTTTACAAAAGGAGAAAAAAATGGATAAAAGTTTGAAAGAGATTGTGGCAGGGTTAGTTGAAACATTGCGCAAAAAAGGTCAAGACACAATCAAAGAAGATGTGCTATGCATGAAGTTGGATAGTTACAATTTGGCAGTAGAACAAGTGGAAGAAGTTAAGAAGGAACTTGTTAAACAAGGTATCAAAATTACTGATGAAATACCTGATGGAATGATTATTGACGATAAGGAATTTGATGACATTGTAAGCCAAGTTAACGTTAATGACCCTGTTAAAATGTACTTAAAGGATATTGGTAAACTTCCACTACTAACCGCAGAGGAAGAACGTGAATTAAGTAAAATTCTAAAGGAGGGTGGCGAGCAGGCTTCGTACGCACGTAACCGCTTAATCGAAAGTAACTTGCGCTTGGTTGTAAGTATTGCTAAGCGTTATCAAAACAAATACAATATGCAATTTCTAGACTTAATCCAGGAAGGTAACTTAGGTCTTAGCCGTGCGGTAGAAAAATTTGACTACACCAAGGGTTACAAATTTTCGACTTATGGTACATGGTGGATTCGCCAAAGCATAACACGTGCAATTTCTGACCAAGCACACACAATTCGTATACCTGTGCATATGGTGGAAACAATTTCACGTCAACGCCGTGCAGAGCGTGAACTTACACAAGAGTTAGGTCGTGAGCCAACGTTGGAGGAAATTGCTGAAAGGCTTGAAACTACTGTTCAAAAGGTGGCCGAAATTCAACGTATTTCACAGGACCCAATTTCACTTGAAAGCAAGATTGGTCATGAAGAGGATAGTAAGGTAAGTGACCTCGTTGTTGACGAAACAGCGTTATCACCACATGATGTTGCTATGCAAAATATGTTAAAGCAACAGCTTATGAGCGTGCTTGAAACATTAACCCCACGTGAACAAAAGGTTATTCGTTTGAGATACGGTTTAGATGACTCTCATCCAAGAACTTTGGAGGAAGTCGGCCGTGAATTTAGCGTTACACGTGAACGTATCCGTCAAATCGAAGCAAAGGCTTTGCGTAAACTTCGTCAACCATCAAAACTAAAGAAATTGCTAGTAGATGAAGATGATGACAAGGATAACAAGGGCGGAAGCTTGTGGGGTAGAAGAATATAGACTTTAAACTTTATTAGATAAAAGGAAATGATATAATGAAAACAATTTTAAAAATTCAGGAATTGGAGCGTCAAATTAAAAAGTTAAGCGCAAGCGTTAACAATAGCCGTGAAAACGCTATGTATGACAAAATTAAGGAAAATCGTAAGGCTGTGCGTGATAATCTAAACAATATCGAGCATAACGCCGGTGTGTTGGCTAAGCAGTTTGATCAAATCAACAAAAGATACGAGCAACTAAATGCTAAGTCGGAAATAACTGCTAAGCATAAGCCTGCAATGGCTAATGTTGATAATATTTCATCAATCGTTGAAGATGCTAATTATTTAACTAGCGAACTTGCTAAGTTGGAACAAAAAATGCGTGACTTAAATAAAAACGTAAACGAGTTGTTGGTGGCTTACAATAGGTCATACGCAGAACTTAAAACTATGACCACCCAACAAAATGCTCTTAAGGAGGAGATTAAGGCAAAAGAAGAAAAAATGCTTCCTCAAAAGGCGGAAATTGAAGCCGAAATTGCAAAGTTGGAGCCAAAGGCTGACAAGGCATTGTATGCAAAATATAAGTCAATGCGTGGTGATAATATATTCCCAGTGTTTGTGCCGCTACGCAACAACTGCTGCGGCGGTTGCTTGATGGAACAGTCATTGCAATTTGTTGAAAAGTTAAAACAAAATGGAATGTTGCCATGTGAAAATTGCAACAGAATTATTATTTCAGAAGATTAAAGTAATATTTACATAACAAGTCAAAAAGTAATTATTTTAAGTTCTATCTCATACTAATATTAAAAGGTGTATGATGAATAAATTAAAATTAATTATGCTTGACTTGTTTTTTGTTGTAAGTTCTATAATTGGTGTAGGATTTGCAACGGGTAAAGAAATATCTCATTATTTTAACAGTGGAAAATGTATTGTTTTGGCAGTAATAGTTTTTTGCATTTTTTATATCGGTTTAAGTTTATATTTTCTGAGCATTAAAAATAAACACAGGATTAACAATCTAACAGGCCTAAATAAATTTGCATTTGGGCGGCATTATGAAATATGTAATATTATGCTGGTAATATTTTTTATTATTACCAATTCGGCAATGTTGGCAGGGTGTGATAATATTGTAAGAACATATCTTGGATTTAACATTCCGGTAGGTTCATTATTTTTAAGTTGTGTAACTTTTTTTGTTGTACTTGGAGGTATTGACAGAATAAAACATATTTCAAAAATTGTTGCTCCGGTGATAATTTTGTTAATAATATTTATCAGTTGTGCAAACATTAAAACACAAAATTTAAATGGAAATCTTGCACTAGATTTTGTATATCCAATACTATTTTGTGCGCACAATTTTATACTATTAATAACGGTTATTTTAAACACAAAATCCAACCCTAAAATATTAAGTTTTTTATCAGGATTTTTGGTGTCAATTGTAATATTAATTTCAGCCTTTGCAATAGGCAATATTGATAGCGATATGCCAATGTTGCTGCTTAGTAAAAATTTAGGAAATATTTGTTTTTCGGTGTATTTACTTGGTGTGATTTTTGCGTTATTTACAACCCTACAAATAAGTAGTCATCAATGCTTACAAATTATAACTAAAAATCAAAGTCAAAAAATTTTTACACTCGCATTAATGCTGCTTATTTGCCAAATAATTGCATATTTAGGATTTAGTTTTATTGTTCAGTATTTATATGCAGCAATGGGTATATTGGGCGTAATATATTTATTGATTTTAATTATAAATTTAATAATAAAAAATAAATAAAATAAAAATTAAAAAATAAAATAGCATTAAATTGACTTTTATGTGAATTAAATCATAAAAATGTCACAAAATGCTTATTTTAAGCAATAAATAAAATATTTATAATTTAACACAATAAAATAAGGAATATATTTTTTCGTTATTTTTTATAATTTTTATATAATTTTTTGTTTCTTTATATGGGATATTGTATAATGATGTTTTGTCTAGCGAATAACGCTTATCACTTAACCAACTTCTAACAGTTGTTTCGCCTGCGTTGTAGGCTGCAAGTGCGGTATATGTGTTATCAAATTTGTTTAATAAGTAGTGTAAATACATTGCCCCTAAATACAAATTATCGCTGGGATTATATAGGTCGTAGTTTGAAAAATTGATGTTATTTTTTACGCAAATATATTGTGCGGTTGATGGTAAAATTTGGGTTAATCCAATTGCTCCGGCGGAGGATTTTGCGTTAGAATTAAATCCGCTTTCGGTATTGATTAGTGCGCAAAATAAGTGGGTTGAAATTTCAAATTCGACACACACTTTTCGTATGTCATTTTCATACTTTAGTGGATACAAAAAAGTGGCTGCGCAGCAAGTGATTATTGCACCCATAAATGTTGTATAAATTAGCACAAAAAAGATTGCGAAAAATTTTTGCATAATATAGTTTACGTTAAAAGTGTGATAAATATTTTTGTTTTTACAAATTGTTTGCGCAAAACCAAATATGTCTTGCAAAATATGCGGGATTATGGTATAATGAAAAAAATGAGGTAAGATATGAGATTGATAAATTTTAAATTTGTAAAGAGCGCTAGTAAGCCTGCAGAGTTTATTGTGGACGAACTTCCACAAGTTGCAATTGTTGGACGCAGTAACGTTGGCAAAAGTAGTTTGATTAATATGTTGGCTAACAACAAAAAGATGGCAAAAACTTCTAGCACACCAGGACGTACACGATTGGTTAATTATTTTGACATTGACGGCAAAGTGTATTTAGTTGACTTGCCAGGATATGGTTTTGCTCAGGCTAGCAAGAGTATTAAAAAGGAATGGGATAGGGTGCTTGATGACTACTTTAATAATACACACAATTTGAAGTTGGTTTTGCTGCTAATTGATTGTAGGCACTTGCCAAGCGAACTTGATGTAATGATGTTAAATTATTTGGTGGAACTAAATATTCCATATCAAATCGTACTCACCAAGGCTGACAAGTTATCCAAAAATCAATTGGTGAAAAATATTAATGATATATCCAATCATATTAGGCATAACAAAAATATGTTTATATCCACTAGCGCTGACAAGAAGCAAGGTGCTGAACAGATCGCTGAGGCTATTGAAAAAGCAATAACTGAGCAAAAGGGAGAATAGAGTATGTCAAAGCCAAGATGTTATTTGGTTATTGATATGAAGTCGTTTTTTGCTTCTGTGGAATGTGTGGAGCGTGGGCTTGATGCAATGACCACCAATCTTGTGGTTGCGGACGAGAGCAGGACGGACAAAACCATTTGCCTAGCGGTATCGCCATCAATGAAAGCATTAGGTGTAAAAAATAGATGTAGACTGTTTGAAATACCTAAAAACATTGATTACATTATTGCACCACCACGAAT
This sequence comes from Candidatus Onthoplasma sp., assembly GCA_045126575.1. GTDB lineage: Bacteria > Bacillota > Clostridia > Christensenellales > UBA1242 > Onthoplasma. The sequence continues at coordinate 21,290 of JBGVOQ010000029.1, forward strand.
GCAAAAGTATATCGACTATGCTGCAGAAATTTATGGGATATACTTAAAGTATATTGACCCACGCGATATTCACACATACTCGATTGATGAAAGTTTTATTGATGCTACTGATTATTTGAATTTGTATAACATTAGGGCAAAGGATTTTGCTAAAAAATTAACAGGCGAGATTTATGAAACTCTGGGTATACCTGCAACTGTAGGCATTGGAACCAATATGTATCTTGCAAAGATTGCGCTGGATATCACGGCTAAACACAGTGCTGACCGCATTGGCTGGTTAACTGAGGAAAAGTTTATCAAAGAACTTTGGACTCATAAGCCGCTAAGTGACTTTTGGGGTATTTCAACTGGAACTATTGCAAGGCTCGGTAAATACAATATCCATGATATGAAAGGAATTGCTAATTGTAAGGAAGATATTTTGTACAAGGAGTTTGGTGTTAATGCCGAGCTTTTGATTGATCACGCATGGGGGAGGGAAACTTGCCTAATGGAAGATATCAAAAATTACAAAACTCAATCAAGGTCTATATCCAATTCTCAAATACTTCCTTGCGGATATAAATATAGTGATGCTAAAATGGTGCTTAATGAGATGATTCAGGAAGGATGCTATAGGCTGGCAAGGGAGAACTTGGCAACCAATTTAGTGCATATATTTGTAGGATATCAAGATGATAGAACCGAGCGTGTAAAGGGCACTAAACGACTACATCTAACAACAAACTTATATACCAAGATGATTGATGAGGTTGAGGAGTTGTTTGATAGTATTGTAGATAAAAATAAGCTAATTAGGCAGATCGGTTATGATTTTTGCGAACTATGTCCAGATGATGTAACTCAAATTGACTTATTTACAGATTATAACGCTATCGAAAAGGAGAAGAAACTAGTAAATAGCGTGTTAAATATCAAGGACAAATATGGCAAAAATGCAATACTTAAAGGTGTTGACTTTATGCCAAATGCAACTCAGCGAGAGCGAAACGGAACAATAGGAGGTCACAGAGATGGAACGAACCAAGATGCCACGAATTAAGCGTGCAGCACAATTTGCACCATTTGACGCCCTTAAAGGCTTACATGACGCCCTTGAACGCAAACGTAAAGAGCATATTACAAGGCAAAAGGTGGTTGCAAACAGTGGTGACAGCAATAATGAAGTAAAAAATGAACAAAATGAAACGAATTAAAAAAGAGAGTTGTGTTTTTAAACTCTCTTTTTATATATTATAAACCATAAAAGGTTTGTTTTTTTTATTGACCGCGGGACTTGCGGATAAATTTTTCAAGTAGGGCAACGGCAAAGTACATGAGGGCTGCCATTACGCATAATACTATTACACTGGTCATAACAAGGTTTAGGTTAAACACTTGACCGCCATAGATTAGTAGATAACCGATACCGGCCTTGCAGGCAAGGTATTCGCCCATAATTGAGCCAATCCAACTTAAGCCAACGTTGACTTTTAGGGTGGAAATTATATCAGGAACGCTTGCAGGTAGTACGACTTTTAAGAATATTTGAAATTTGTTTGCGCCAAATGATTTGAGGGTGGCAATTAGGTTCTTGTCGGTATTTAAAAAGGCGTTCATTACATTAAGTGTGGTTACTATTACCACAATTAGTACCGCCATTGTAATAATTGCACGGCTTCCTACACCCATCCAAATGATAATCATTGGTCCAAGTGCGATTTTGGGTAGACTATTAAGTGTTACAATGTAAGGTTCAAGTATTTTGCGTAAGTATTCGCTCCACCAAAGGATTATTGCAAGCAGTATTCCAAGGCTGGTTGCTACACCAAAAGCAATTAAAGTTTCCTTTAAAGTTACCCATGCGTGAGTAAACAATTCGCCAGTAGAGTGTAATTCCTGCAAGGTTTCCCATATTCTAAATGGAGATGAAAAGAAGAATACATCAACAGCACCAGTGCGAGCACCAATTTCCCAGCCAATGAAAAGCACAACAAGGATAAGTATTTGAAATAGGGCAATAGTTATGGATTTAAATCGTGTTTTGGCAAGATAAGACTTATGCGCTTTAGAGTAATTATTTTTGCTCATCTTGAATTTCCTCCCATAGTGTATTAAATAACTTTTCAGCCTCCAATGTTTGTCGCTTTTCAAATGGAGTAAGTGATTTATCAAACTTGGTTGTATGAATTGATTTTATGTTGGCAGGGCGTTTGGTTAGTACAAATATTCGGTCAGACATACTGATTGCTTCTTGTAGGTCATGAGTTACTAAGATGGCGGTCTTTTTTTCCTCCTTAATTATGCTTGCTACATCATCACACACGTTAAGCCGTGTTTGATAGTCAAGGGCAGAAAAGGGCTCATCTAATAGCAAGATACTAGGATTTAATGCAAGGGTTCGGATTAGTGCAACCCTTTGGCGCATACCACCGCTTAATTCATCAGGGCGCTTACGTTTAAAATCGCCTAGACCGTATTTATCTAATAAGTTTAATGCACGTGACTTGCTTTCGCTGTTAAGTTTATGCTGAATTTCAAGTCCTAACAATACATTTTTTTCAATAGTGCGCCAGGGTAGTAGATTATCACGCTGGAACATATATCCGCATTGTGAATTCTTGGTTTTAGGCACTTCTCCATTTACTAGAACAGAACCACTACTTGGTGTAAGTAAGCCCGACAGTACCGACAATATTGTAGTTTTGCCACAACCGGAAGGGCCTACAATAGACACAAATTCACCTTGTTTGATATCAAAACTAATTTTGTCAAGCGCAAGGGTTTCGCCTTGCTTACTGTGATATGTTAGGCTTAGATTTTGTACTTCAATTACTTTTGTCATAGTGTGATTACTCCTTTAATAAGGGTGGGCTAGCCTTCTTTTAAAGCGCTTGCAAAGTCGGTATTTACAGCATCGGTATATGCTACTGTGCCTTCTAGTTCGCCAGCATGTGTCATAATGGTTTGAAGCATATTCCAAGAACTTTCACTTAATACAAAGTCATCAGCATATGCGCCAATACGTATATAGTTACGTACTGCGGACACAATCAATTCATCACTAGTTGTGGTAAATGATGGTTTTAATGCAGTCACTAGTTGAGTGTCAGTGGCAATCATTAAGTAGTCATAACCCTTTTGTAATGCACGCATAAACTTTTCAATCTTTTCAGGATTTTTGTTTAGGAACGAACTTGTTGATGTAAACACAGTGTAAGGGATATCGCTAATTTCCTCGCCAAGGGCCGAAACAATTTTGCCTGTGCCGTCAAGTTCGCATTGGCTTGCTGTTGGCTCAAACATTGTACAATAATCGCCAGTATTTGCGAGGAAACTAGGTACGTTTAGGTTGTAGGCAATACTTGTGTCAAGCACAACGTCAACGCCATTACCAAGAGCGCTACCAGTAGTTAAACCATACAACTCTTCCAAGATATATTGCAAGGTCATTGCAGGCATACCGCCTTTACGGCCGGCAATAATGTGCTTTCCTATAAGGTTGTTATAGTCAAAATCGCCTTGGTTTTCATCAGGTCGACCTACTAGGAATGAGCCATCACAAGCAGTGAGTTGTGCAAATATAATAGGTGCATTACGCATTCCTTGTTTACGCACATAAATCATACCCTCAGGGCCAAGTAGACCAATATCGGCACTTTTGCTAGTTAGGGCGGTGGTAACGGCATCACTTCCGCCAGCATTAGTAAGTTCAATCTCTAAGCCTTCATCTGCAAAATATCCGTTATTTATAGCAATATATAGCGGAGCATAAAACAGGCTGTGAGTAACTTCACTTACACGGACAACATTGTCCTTTTTGTCCTTACCACAAGCAGTAAGGCCCAAACAAACCGAAAATAGTGACATTATAACCACCATTAAAATTGTAATTTTTTTCATTTAACCTCCTATACAATACATTGTATGAAAATATCGGTAAAAGGTTAATATTGGCTTGTAATAACATGAAAATATAGGAAATTTTTGTCAAAGGCTTTAATTTGCTTGCTAAAATTTTAATTTTGGTATATCATACACTTGTAAATTAAATTATTGGACTTATTTAAGGAGAGAGTTATGAATAGTTATATGCGTTATCGTGGGTTGTTTGCGGTTGAACTTGCATTGCTTCCACTTATGATTGCATTTAAGTTGATTATTGGCACATGGGCAGTATGTATTCCACTAATCATGATTGCGGCATGCCGTGCTGTTATGGTGTTTGTTAAAAACAAGGCAAAGATTGGCGACCATATTATTGAATGCGTAGGGGATACAATCGTTTTAGGATTTTTGGCAATATACTTTGCTGTAATTGGATTTATTCCTAACTGGATGGCCATTGTTGCGTGTATTTTACTACCTTTGTACGAACTTGCTAGTGTGTACTTTTATGCAAAGCCTATGAATGATATTATTGAAGCGTTGGACTTTTGCTTCCTAGCATTTGTGTTTACTACAATTATCAGCTTAAGTTTTGTAATGGCATTAGATGTTGTGGCAAAGGTATCGTTTATAGCGCTTATACTTACAATGGCAATTGTAATTGTATACAAATTGTATAGATTTATGAGATATTATATCATCAGCCGTAAAAGCAAATTCCAAAAGGAACAAGCCAAAAAGGCTAAATCAAAAAACAAGTAAAGTAAAAAGCACTCTTGGTAGTGCTTTTTTTAATAAACAATGAAGGGTGATGAATGATGAATTTAGGGTTTGATGAGGTTTAAATTTTTAAATTGAGCAAAAATCAAATTAAAATCATAAAAAATAAATAAAAAATAGTAAAAAAATAATAAAAATATTTAAAAAGGGTATTGACAAGGTTGCATTTGTGGTGTAGAATACGGACGGAGAATGAAAATTATGAAAGCTGAAATCTATTTTGACAACGCTTCCACTACTAAGATGAGTGCGGAAGTGTTACAGGCAATGATGCCTGTTATGACCGAGTGCTATGGCAACAGCAACTCAGTGCACGGCGTGGGTAGAGATGCTAACAAGTACATTGATAGCGCACGTGATACCATTGCTAAAACACTTAATGTTAGCCCTAGCGAGATTTATTTTACTTCAGGCGGAACTGAGGCTAATAACTGGGCAATCATTGGTATTGCTATGGCAAACAAGAGTAAGGGTAACCACATCATTACATCTAAGTTTGAACATCATTCTGTACTAGATGCTTGCGAGTATTTGGAAAAGAATGGTTTTGAAGTAACTTATTTGGATGTTGACCATAACGGGTTTGTTAACTTTGCAGACCTTATTGGTGCGATTAGGCAAGATACAATCCTTATTTCAATTATGGCAGCTAACAATGAAGTAGGTACAATACAAAATGTTAAGGCTATTGCTCAAACTGCTAAGGAATATGGCATTATATTCCATACTGATGCAGTGCAATTGTATGGCGCTATGAGTTTTGATTGCCAAGATATGGGTATTGATGCGCTAAGTATATCTTCACACAAGATTTACGGACCTAAAGGTGTGGGAGCATTATATATCAGCAACAAGATTGATATTGACAACTTGCATTTTGGTGGCAGTCAGGAGCGTGGCCGTAGAGGTGGCACACTAAACGTGGCTGGTATTACAGGTTTTGCTAAGGCGGCTGAAATTGCATATCGTGACCTTGCTCAAAATCAATACAAACTTAAAACTTTGAGTGAATACTTTGTTAGCCAATTAACCAAAGAAGTTCCAGACGTTATTATCAATGGTTATAGCAAGCAAAAGGTTCAAAAGATTGTTAGTGCAACATTTGTTGGTATTGATGGAAGCGCTTTGCTTATGATGCTAGACCTTAAAGGTGTATATGTAAGCACTGGTAGCGCTTGTATGTCAAATAGTATCGAAGTGTCTCACGTGTTAAAGGCTATGGGTATGACAGATGACCTTGCTAAAGGCACAATTAGATTTAGTTTTTCAAAGAATAACGAATATGAGGAAGTGGATAAGGCTGTGGCAATTATCAAGGAATCGGTTGAAAAGTTGCGTAGTTTCTCACCAACATATTCATCAAAATCTACTGTAAAGCAAAAGAGAGGTAGAAAGAAGAAAAATGAAATCGTGTAATAGAAAAATTTTGGAATTATTTTATAACGCTAAGCATAGCGGTCGTATTATGAAACCTGACGCCATTGGCCGTTTTGGCGAAAATGATGAGGGTTTGGTAATCGAACTTACTTGGCGTGTTATTGGCGGCGTTATTGCTGACGCTAAATTTAGGGCTTTTGGTAACCCTAATGCCATTGCAATAGCCTCTCTTATGACAGGAAGTATCATAGGTAAGTCTATCGAAGATGCGCTTGCAATTGATGAGCAGGTTATTATTGATGCCTTGGACGAATTCCGTCCAGAGTATTTGGAAGTATATGATGTAATGCGTGAATGTATTAGTGACGCATATAATAATTACATCAAACGCCAAGAACGTAAAGAATATGCTGAGGAAGTGATAATTGATGACTACATCCCAGAGCAACAGGACGAAGACTTAGATGAACAAGATGTCCAAGACTATATTGCAAAACAAGTTCAACGTGAAATCCGTGTAACCACCAAAACCACGGCATCTCGTGGCAGAGGCAGACCTCGTAAAGAGATAGACCCAAATGCTGTAGTGGAGGTTGGACCAAAACGTGGTAGAGGTAGACCACGCAAAGAGATTGACCCTAATGCTGAAGTAGTTGAAACTGTTAAACGAGGCCGTGGCCGTCCAAGAAAAGAAGTTGACCCTAATGCAATCGTTGAAGTTGGACCAAAACGTGGTAGAGGTAGACCTCGTAAAGAGATTGACCCTGATGCAATAGTGGTTGTAGGTGAAAAGCGTGGAAGAGGTAGACCACGCAAAGAGATAGACCCTAATGTTGAGGTTGTAGAAACTGTTAAACGTGGACGTGGCCGTCCAAGAAAAGAAATTGACCCTAATGCAATCGTTGAAGTGGGACCAAAGCGTGGCAGAGGCAGACCTCGTAAAGAGGTAGACCCTAATGCGGTAGTGGAAGTTGGGCCAAAACGCGGTAGAGGTCGCCCACGTAAAGTTGTGGAAGAAACTGTTAAAACAATAAGTTTGCAACAAGTTGTATTAACTCAAAATCTAAATGATGAAGAATCGTTTAATAGCAATGTTAAGGCTGAAGAAAATGTTATAGCAGATGACATTGAACAAACACAAAACATTGCAGATGCACAACACATTTCACAAACCGAAGTGGTAGAAACTGTTAAACGTGGCAGAGGCCGCCCTCGTAAACAAACCGAGGAAGTGTTTAAGATTGTAATGGGCGAAAAGCGTGGCAGAGGTAGACCACGTAAGGAAGTTAAGTATAATTTCCCAACTGACTTAGATGAAGTTGAATATGACGAGGATATGCAAGAGTTAATCAATGGTTCTGCAAACAAATATGAATCAGTGCAAAGCGATAACGATATAGTTGCAAATCTTGCTAAGGATGTTGATGTGGATTCTACAGATACTCAACCTAAAGCTTCAGGAAGTATTTTGGATGATGATTTTGACGATTATGATTTGTTTAAATCAAATATCCGCAATATTTTATCCGGAAAGGAAGTTAAATCTGCGCCTGAAAAGGCTGCTAACGAGGTGACAGTAACGCAAGAGGTGAAAAGTACAACCGTTAATAGTAATGAGTTTGTTCAGGAAAAACGTGGCCGTGGCAGACCTAAAAAGGAATTTGCTAGCAACACAGGCCGTATCAACACTCCTGCAAGTGCAAGTTCTATAACTAGAAGCTTATCGCCAAACGGTATGCCTTCACACAATACTCAAGATATATTGTTTGCATCAAAAAATGTAACAACTACCAATATTAATACAGCCAAATCAACAACTACGGAAAGTCAAGTGGTAAGATATAGCATTTCTGAAGTTAAAAAGGAAGTGGAAGTTTCAATCCCTAAACAAGAACCAATCAAAGATGAGGAAATTGAGATTGAACCAGTTGAAGTAAGTACTAAGTTTGCTAACTTTGAAGATGATTTTGATGATATGGAAGCAGATAATGTTAACGAGGACACATCAAAAATTAAAGATGAGGCTCCTGCAGGTGGACTTAGCGACTTATTAAAGGCTTTACTAGATGATTAATAACAAAAAACATTATCCATTGCGGATAATGTTTTTTAATGGGATTATTTTTGAGATTTAGCAGATTTTGCAGGTTTGGTGATTTTATCTTCAATCATTTCCTTGCCTTTTGAAACGGTATCCTCAACCATAAGTTTGGTTTTTTCTGCCATTTTAGCAACGTCCTTATTGCTTTTGACCATTACAGCACCCACAGCAAAACCAAGGCCTAAACCAATTAAAAAGTCTTTCATAATACCTCCCGTATTAGTTTTTGTAATGTTGGATATAATATACTTGCAAATTATAAAATTGGTAATCACATAATCAATATTAAGTCGGATTTTAGCAATATGCATAGGTTTTTTAAATATTTACTTTACATTTAACAGTTTTTGTGTTAAACTTTATATGAGGTAATTATGAAAGCAATGGGCATTGACTATGGAGAGGCACGCATAGGCGTAGCACTTTCCGATTTGCTTAAAATGTTGGCTTCACCATACACTACGTATCACATCAAGGGTACCGAGCAAGATGTTCAATTTTTTTTGGATCTAATAAAGGCAGAAAAGGTGGACACACTGGTGGTTGGGTTGCCCTATAATATGCAGGGCGAGGAGCAGGTTATTGCTCACAAGGCACGTGAGTTTGGTCAAAATTTGGCAAACCTTAGTGGCTGTAAACTTGTGTTGTTGGATGAGCGTATGACTTCGGTGGTGGCAGAGGATATTTTAAGGCAAAAATATCGTGATTGGCGTGAGCGCAAGCAACACCTTGATGAGGTGGCGGCAATGGTTATATTGCAGGATTATCTTGATACATTGTAGTGTTATTTTAAATTAAAGGAGTATTATATGAAAGAACAAAAAGAACTAAATCCAATCGAGCAAATTTTGGATGAAAATAACATTGAAAATATTATATTGTATAACGAAAAGGACGAACCTTATGAGTTTGAACAAATCGCATTAATTCCGCTTACTCGTGATGATAAGCAAGATTTGTATGCAATTTTACTTCCTGTAACTCCACTTGCTGGCATTGAGGAAGATGAAGCGCTTGTGTTTGAAGTTAACGAGCGTGAAAATGTGGTTCGTGTTTGCGATAACGAGCAAATTATTGACCAAGTTATGACCGAATATGAAAAATTACTTGCCGAAGGCGAGGATAAATAAAGGCTTGAAGCCTTTATTTTTAATATATTTAAAAATCGGTATTGACAAAAATGCCAACTTGTGATACAATAAGGTCAAGGAGAGATTAATATGAGATTGTTAGGTATTACTTTTAATGAGTTTATCCAGAAGGGTAACGTGATTGTTGGTATTATACTAGCTATATTGGGGGTTGCTACATGGTTGTTAGCAGTAAATATTACAAGGGCTGTGCGCAAAACTAATAGCATTAAGCAAAACGATACAGTGCTAGTAACTTGTAGGGTTATAGGATTAGTGGCATTGTTGATTGGCATGGTGCTAATTGCCATTCCATTATAATTAAAGTGTATTAAAATAAGCGTTTTGCTTATTTTTTTAATGCAAAAGCAAATATTTAAACTAAAACATTGATTTTATTTAGTCAAAGTGTTAAAATTATTCTAAGAGGATACAAATATGCAACATTATTTTATTGAAAAAGAACATAAAGCAAGTGATTACTTCGAGTTTGATGCTACAATTAGGGATATTAAGCTAAAGTTTCGCTCATGCGATAGCATTTTTAGTAAAAATGAGGTTGATGCAGGCACATTAACTTTGCTTAATACAATTTTTGATAAACTTGAGTTAAGTGGAAACGGCCTTGACCTAGGATGTGGTTACGGCGTAATAGGTATATCGTTAATCAAAGTGCTTGGCGTTAATTGCGATATGATTGACGTTAATGGCACGGCAGTAGAACTTGCCAATCACAACCTAATGTTAAATGGTTTGCGTAGCGGTGCAAGGGTGTTTAAATCAAATGGATTTGAGGCTGTAACTGATACTTATGACTTTATAGTAACCAATCCACCAATCAAAACAGGTAAAAAGTTGTTATTTGAACTTATGGACGGTAGTTACAATCACCTAAAAGTAGGTGGTACATTGACCCTTGTTATACGTAAGGATCATGGTGAGGAAAGCCTTAAAAAGAAATTAACTGAACTGTTTGGTAATTGCGAAATATTAAAACGTAATAAAGGCTATTATATATTGCACTCGGTACGCACTGAGTAATCGTTTGTGTAAGGCTTTCCACAAACTTCATTTGCATGCGACCTCGTGCAAACTCTAAAGGTGCAACTACTTTCCCCTTTAGTATAACCCCTTTGAAATTGTAAATGTTGTATTTTGCGCTGTGGGATAAGGCTTGTTTATAAATAAAAGTGATTTAGTGATATATATTGCTTTACCAAATGGTGTAATGTTTTAAGCCGGTACGCACTGAGTAATCGTTTGTGTAATAAATTCCACAAACTTCATTTGCATGCGACCTCGTGCAAACTCTAAAGGGACAACTACTTTCTCCTTTAGTATAACCCCTTTGAAATTGTAAATGTTATAATATTTTTGTTTAATCTATTACACAAATATTTGAAATATATTGTATCACAATTAGTAAACTTGATAAATTTGTGGTTTTTAATTAATCTATTATGAAAAATAGCACCCATAGGGCGCTGTTTTCTAATTTATAAATACTTGAAACACGTCAATATTGGGGTAGGTAATTACATCTATCGGTGTGTCAAGGCGCGAAATTTTAACGCAGTTACAACATCTGGTGCGATATACAAATCTGGTTATCATAAGTAAACTCCTATCACATAGTATGATAGGGGTTTTTATTTGGTGTTGGTTTAAGTTGCAAAATAAGTCAAAAATTTTATGAGTATTTTTAAGTTGCTTGCATACGATATAGTATGGAGTTTTATAAAACTCAAGTGAAGGGGACTTAAAATGTGGGAATTTTCTTTGGCCTGTAGTAATGATAGCAAATCGATACTTGATTATATAGATAGTTGTTTTTGTGCGGATTTGCCGGATTGTATGCTTACTAAATTTAGTGATAAGCATTTTACATATTTATTGTTCGCTAGTGACGAAAGTATTAGTGCCATTTGTAAATCTAAGATAAAAAAGTGCATTAATACTTACATTATTGATGTATATAAATACGAATATTTCACCAAACGGATTTTGCGTGGGCGTAGTGCGCTTATTAACCTTGCATATATTAAGGCGCTTACATTGTATGATGTGGATACGGATATGGCGCTACTAAATACGAGTTTTGATATAGAAAAGCAGTTGTATATTGATAGTTTTGTTAAATTTAAGCTGGGTGATTTGGTTAGAATGTGGCAGGAATTGTGTGATTTGATTACAAGCAATATCAATTATCTTAACACTGATATGATGCTAGATGTGATGAAAAATTTTATTGCCACCTTTGATACTTCATACGTAACGCTTAAAATAATTATTGAACAGGATAGTTTTGTGCTGTATAAAATTGATAATAACAGTAAACCAATCAAACTTAAGGACAAAGCACCCGCAATTGATATTGTAAATTACACATTGTTGTCCAATCCAAAGCATATCCAAATTTATGGTAATAGTAGTGAAAGTTTTTCAATAATTAGCCTACTAAAATCGCTGTATGATGACAAGGTGGAAATTATTAAGTAATAGATACATCACGTTGGAGTTACAACGACATTTAATATACCTAAGGATGCAAATTTATTACATAGTATTTACAAATCGCTGTTTATATGGTATAATGTATAAATAGAGAGGTTAAAATGAAAAAATCAATTAAGGATAAATTGCGTAGAGGCACATTGATAGGTTTAGCAACGTTAATGACTGCAACATCAGCAGCGTGTAGTATGGAGGCGGATAATGTTGTTAATGACCAGGAAATAGCTATTGCGGGAAAAGATATTATGCAGTACCCATATCAAAGGTTACAGGATTTGCGTAAAACCAAGTTACCTACATATGTAGATACATTTAAAGATGAAGATGGCACAAAACGAAAATATACATTCGCATATGAGGAAGATGTTGTAGGTTTAAGCGTGGATATGGCTGATGCTATTGAAGACTACTTTAAATCTATTGGTGCAAAACATTGGACAAGTGATGATAAAAAACAATTTTGGCCTAATGATATAGGATATACAGTGGCTGCTATCGCCTACAGGGAAAGTAGTTATCGAACTAATATTTCAAACAGCAAAGGATGTCAAGGCATTACCTGCATTAAGGAAAAGGCCTTGTTAAATTCGCTTGAGCAGTGGTTTACGCATGATATTTGGGGTGATGGCGTAGATTATGTTAGTTTGGACGCTGACAAGGTGGATATGCTTAACCCAACAACTAATATCGAGTATACATACTATGAAATAGGTTACTATTTGGCACATTGGTATAAATCGTTTGATGAAAGCAGAGGCAAGGAATCTGTTTGGGATAAATTAGAGTATAGCGAAGATTTGCAGGAAAGGTTAATTATATCAACTCACTTATTTGGTATAGGAAATATTGAGGCATCTATTGACAAACGTGCTAACAATAAAGGCAATATTGTGCCACTTAAGGATTATGTTTATAGTGATTATGTTGAAGATGTTTTGGCTAAAAAGCATGAATTAATTAATACATATAGGCATAAATTAAGCCGTTAATGTAATAAGTTTAATCACAAGCGGCAAATTGAAAAAAAATAAAATTTAAAATTTTACAAAACTTGTTGACATTAAAATTTTTGTAATGTATAATATAAGTATCTAAATAAATCAAAGATTATAGACAAGTAGGTTATTAATCAACTGTTACAGAGAGTTCCCTGCCGGCTGAGATTGGGGCATAGTATTAGTAATTGAAACCACTATATGAGATTTGACCCTAGGGAATAGACCTAAGACAGAGTGAATTAGTCCGCTACCAAGGTGGCGGTTAGTTAAATAAGGTGGAACCGCGATGATATCGTCCTTATATTGGGGACGATATTTTTTGTTTTTATCAAGGTGCACAAAAAGGAGGGTATATGCATTATTCGTACAAAACTAAAGGAACGTGTAGCGTTCAAATTGATTTTGATATTATTGACGGAAAAGTTAGTAATGTTAAGTTTTTGGGTGGCTGTAATGGCAATTTAAAGGGTATTTCGGCCTTGGTTGAAGGTATGACACCGCAAGATGTGATTGCTAAGTGTAAGGATATTAAATGCGGCTTTAAATCGACCTCTTGTCCTGACCAATTAGCTACTGCACTAACAACCGCCTTGGGCGGGCAGAATTAAGTAAAAAGTGAAGAATGAAGAGTGAAAAGTTATAGGAGAGTAGAATGGAGTATAAAATAACAAAAAAAGATTACAGAAATTTGTTGCTCAAAAATTCGGCATTGATTTCATCGTTATTTGCGTTGGTGCTAATTTTAAATATAACATCATTATTTACAACAAAGCCTAAAGGTGTTTCAATGATATTTGAATACATTACAATAATATTATTAGCAATGGTGCTGGTTGTTGATTTTGTTTCCACACTTTATTGGGCAAAAAAAGAGTTTGCTAAGGGTAGTAATGAATCAACTTTTACAATACAAAAAGATAGCGATAAATATGTGTACGAAAATTTATCAATAGATAAAAAAATAGAATTTTCTATTAATGACATATTGGATATAAGATTATTTAAGAAGCTAGGTTTAATAGAAATCAAACAAGGGAAGATAGGTGCAAGAATTGCTGTTGAAGTTAATGACTTTTCAAGGCAGATAAAAGATGAGTTTCAAGAATTTAAAAAATTAAAAGCAGAAAACAAGAAAAAACAAAAACAGTTAGCAAAACAAAATAAAAACAATAAGGGAGAATAAAAATGGAAGAAAAAGATTTAGAAAAACAACAAAAACAAGAAATGTATCGTCATAGTATGAGCCACATTTTGGCTAAGGCAATCAAAAGTATTTGGCCAGAGGCTAAGTTAGCTATTGGACCTGCTATTGATAATGGTTTTTACTATGATATTGATGTGGAACAATCAATTAAACCAGAAGATTTTGGCAAGATTGAAGATAAAATGCGAGAGATTATTTGCAATAATGAGGATTTTGTGCGTTTTGAATTAAGTAAGGAAGAGGCCCTTGAAAAATTTAAGGACAATCCTTATAAGGTTGAATTGATTAACGAATTACCAGAGGGCGAACTAATTACTATGTATCGCACAGGTGATGATTTCTATGATCTATGCCGTGGACCACACGTAGAAAATACTAAGTTCTTACGTGGCTTTGCTTACAAAATTAATCGTGTAAGTGGTGCTTACTGGCGTGGTAGCGAAAAGAATAAGATGTTACAACGTGTGTACGTTTATGGTTTCCTAGACAAAAATGACCTTAAGGCGTATATTCATCAAATGGAAGAAGCCTTAAAACGTGACCATAACAAGTTGGGTAGAGAATTAGGTATATTTACAACTGTTGATTATATTGGTCAAGGTTTACCAATCTTACTTCCAAAGGGTGCACGTATTGTGCAATTATTGCAACGTTTTGTTGAGGATGAGGAACAAAAACGTGGTTGGCTATTAACCAAAACTCCATTTATGGCAAAGAGCGATCTATACAAGATTTCAGGTCACTGGGACCACTATAAGGACGGTATGTTTGTGCTAGGTGACGAAAATAAGGATAAGGAAGTATTTGCACTACGTCCTATGACTTGTCCGTTCCAATATCAAGCATACTTAAATCAACCAAGGTCATATAAAGATTTACCACTTCGTTATAACGAAACTTCTACTTTGTTTAGAAACGAAGAAAGTGGCGAAATGCATGGATTGATCCGTGTACGTCAATTTACTATCAGTGAAGGTCACTTAATGTGTACTCCTGACCAACTTGAAAGCGAATTTAGAAGCTGTTTGGAACTTGCTATCTACATGCTTAAAACTTTAGGTCTGTACGAAGATGCGTCTTACCGCTTCTCACAATGGGATCCAAATAATCGTGCTAAGTATATAGGTACCGATGAACAATGGAACGAGGCTCAAGACATTATGAAAAATATCCTTGATAATCTTGGAGTTCCTTACGAAATAGGCATTGGCGAGGCTGCATTCTATGGTCCAAAACTAGATATTCAAATCCGCAATGTTTGGGGCAAGGAAGATACACTTATCACTATCCAAATTGACCAATTACTGGCTGAAAAATTTGGTATGGAATATACTGATAGCGATGGTGTTAAGAAAAACCCTTATATTATTCACCGTACAAGTATCGGTTGCTACGAACGTACTTTGGCATACCTAATTGAAAAATATGCTGGTGCGTTCCCAACTTGGTTATCTCCAACTCAAGTAAAGGTGATTACTGTTAGCGAAAAGAATAACGAATATGCACTTAAGGTGGCTGAAGAACTAAGCAACTGTGGCATTCGTGTAGAGGCTGATACTGACAACGAAAGCGTTGGTAAAAAGATACGTAATGCAGTGCTTGAAAAAGTTCCATATATCCTAGTATTAGGCGATAAGGAAATGGCAGATGGTAGTGTGGCAGTACGTAAACGTGGTAGCCAAGAAACTGCTGCTATGAGTTTAAATGAATTTAAGGCTGAAATTTTAAATAACATTTCTAGCAAAAGTTTAACAGTTTAATAGATAAAAAATCACTAAGATAGCAATTAGTGATTTTTTTTGTTTGACATTTTATCGGCGGGCATATTATACTAAAAAACGGAGAAAAATATGAAAGTTACTACAATACGTACCAATTGGGCAGATAGCGAATTGCAACAAAATACTCACATTATTACAGTAGGAGATAAATGTATTATCGTGGACGCTGGTGCAAGCCTTGAGGATGTAATAAGCGTGGTAGGTGATAAAAGTGTTGAGGCTATACTTATAACTCACGCACACTTTGACCATATATCAAACATTGATGCATACGAAATTGCCTTTGGTTGCCCAATATATATGAACGAGCATAGCAAAAAATTCTTACACGACCCAGTACTTAATGTAAGCAAGTTTTTTGTACACGAAATTATTTTTGATGCCGAAAATATACATTACATCAAAGGTAAGGAAACTTTGCATATAGCAGGCATCGATGTTAAGGCAATTTACACACCAGGTCACAGCGAAGATAGTATGTGCTTTTTGTGTGTTGACAAAGCGATAGAGGATAATAGCAATCAAATCCTTGAAATGATAGCAAACAAGCAAGATATTAGTAAGGTGGAACAACATAACGTATTATTTACAGGAGATACTTGTTTTGCTAAGGCGGTAGGGCGTACCGACCTAACTACAGGCAATCCAAAGCGCCTAATTGTTAGCTTAAATCATATACTGAAGTTGGACTTTGCAGTTGCATATACAGGACATATGCGCCATACAACAAAGGTAGAGCAAGAACAAAATATTCCAACTTGGATAAAGTATATAAAGTCACAATTACTATTAAATAATGAAAATAAACAATAATAGTTTAAAAGTCCGTATTAACCTACGGATTTTTTATTTTAAATATTGACATTATACTGTATATGTGATATAATATAATCAGCTAAAGCATAGCAAAAGGGAGAAATGGGGTATTTATGGAAGATAGTACAGCAAGAAGATTAGCAGGGGCGATGGAAGATTTGTCAGCGAGATTAAATTCTGGAAATATGGTTGAACAGTTAGATGAAATGAATCATAATTCAAACAGATTATGGAAATCAATTGAAGACAATAATAATAAGATGGATAAATATATTGAGAGCAATGAAATTTTGGCGATTGAACAACAATTTAATCGTGCAACAGAGCAATATATATCAATTCAAATCGCATACAAGAGTAAGGTTTTTAGTGCTAAAGAAGCTGGAGAGAACTTAATAATGAGTTTTAAAAGTTTACAGGCTTGTTATAATAGATGTTCACAACAAGTAAAACAAAAATATTCAGAACAATTAAAATCAATATTTAATAAATATCAAGAATTAGATAAAATTTTATTAGCACAACAGAAACAAGATGAAGATTTTAAATTTTAACAATAAAATCTATCCGATAGGGTAGATTTTTAAATTTTTAAAATTTTAAGAAAAATTTGTAAAAAATATTTAACTTAGAACATACGGAAAAGGAGAATGGGGGAATGAATATTTATATTGAAGATGTTTTAAAATTTGGATTTGAAAAGGTTATGAAAGACAATAAGTTTTTATATGAGTATCAAATAGAATCGGAAGAAAAGGAATTATTAAAAGCCAAAGAGAGATATAATCTAGAAAAAGAAGAATATGATAAAGCATATAAAACTTTAATTGAGCGATATCCTTTTATTGACAAGGCTAGACGCATATCACGAGGGGAAGTTGTTGCGCTAACAAATGATGATAGAAAGCAGATAATTGAATATTTAAATCAAGCGGTTTATGAAAATGAAAAAATAAATTTAGGTGAATTAGGTGAATTAGATGAATTAGATGATGACTTTTTACTTACAATGATAACCCCCTTTATTCCTAAAGGGTTTGAAAATTTGAAATATGAATATATTGTGAAGGAGCTAAATGAACTAAAGGAGGAATATAAAAATATTGAAAACGAATATCACTTTGTTATAAATGCTAAGGATATTAAACGTAATTCTAAAGCCCTTAAGACATTAAAAGAGATTGCTTCTAAGCTTTTAAAAGAGGGCAAGGATGTAGATATTGTTATTAGTAAGACAATGGAATCTGCATCTAACAAAGATAGAGCAAATTATATTTATACAGATGAGGAATTGGAAATACTTAACGAACTTAACGATAATTTGGTTAAGTTAGGAATGAAAAAGTCAATAGGAATTGATGAAGCATCTCTTAAAGAAAAAGTTTCAAGAGAGAAAGCGTGGGATTTTGAAGATGTATTAAAGGCAAATAGTGAAATTGATAAAGTGGTTAACACGATTCTAAGCAGCCAATTAACTCCATTTGAAGCTATGCTATATATTCATAATTATGCTACACAATTTAAATATGTTGATAGTGAACGTATTAAGGGCTATTCAATGGAAGAAAGCCGAGTTATAGTAGGTTTCTATAAAAATAATAAAATTGTTTGTAGCGGATATGCATCAATAGTTAAATCAATCATTGACAAACTTGAGCTTAAAGAATATAAAGGATTGGAGTGTGAACTGGTAGGATGTAAGCTTCCACTTAAAAAGGAATTTATAGAGAAAGTCAAGTCTAATAATGATACTAATTACAACGTTTCAGATTCTGCAGGACACTGCCACAACATAATTAAAATAAAGGATAAAAAGTATTCTATTGCAGGATATTATAGTGAAGATTCTACTTGGGATAGTAAACGCAAATCCAAAGGTCAAGAAGAAGAGGTTAGTGGAGGATTTGCACATTGTTTATATCCTATAGGTGATGTACATCATTTTATCAAGAGAGATTATAAGCAAGAATTGGGAGATTCTAGACTTAATAATTTAATTACAGGTTCTAGCGATCCTACAACATATTCTGATAAATTTAAGAGGAATATAAAGAGCCTTATTAATAAGATTGAAAAGGAAAGTCATAGTAAACCTATTCCATTTGAGACTTATGGCAAGGGGTTAACTGCTATGTGGAATAAAGTTGGTGATTTGGAAAAAGCTTCAAGTGATTATGTTGCTAAAGAGTTAGAAAAGTCCATTGAGCATTCGGGTGAAATTTTTGGCGCTGGTGCATCATCTGAATTTGTAAAATTGTTTGTAAGAAATCAAGCGCAAGAACAAAACACAGAACAAAGTCAAGAAGTTGGACAAAAATTGACACTTCAGCAAAAAATATCTAAATTCGTGCAAAAAGTAATTGCAAAAGTAAAACGTGAAAACAAAGAACAACAAGAAGATAATACAAATAAATTATAGAAATATTTTATACGGTAAACATAAACTGTCAAATAATTGGCGGTTTTTGTTTTTTAGCCCACCAAAACAGAGTATGTGATGACAATTCCAAATAAATTTTGAAAATTTTGCAAAAAGTGTTGACATTTGGGTTGAGGTGTGGTAGAATACGGTTGTTTAAGTAGGAGTGCCACTTCTCACCCAGGAGCAATTTGGTAAGCGACTGAGGTTTTAAAAATTAATTATAATTTTTATTGAGTAGTGGGTTCTTTTACGTAAAGAAACCATTTTTTTATGGTACGGAGGTTTATTATAAAAGAGTCATTAAGAAACGAGCAAATCGCAGACATTCAAGTTCGTCTAATTGGACCTGAGGGTGAACAATTAGGCATGGTTAGTGGTGCTGAAGCTAATGCTAAGGCACGTGAATATGGTTTAGACCTAGTGATGATTGCGCCAGATGCTAAGCCACCTGTATGCAAGATTATGGATTATGGCAAGCACAAGTTTGACCAACTTAAAAAGTTAAAGGACCAAAAAAAGGCCCAAAAAACTGCTAAGTTAAAGGAAATGTCACTATCTATGACCATTGGTGATCATGATTTGCAAACTAAGGCAAATCAGGTTAGCAAGTTCTTGCAAGATGGTAGCAAGGTTAAGGTTAATATCCGTATGTCTGGTCGCCAGATGGCACGCCCACAACAAGGTGTTGAGATTATGGAAAAATTTGCTGATATTCTTAAGGAGTTCGGCTCTATGGATAAGAAGCCAGAAGTTACTGGAAGAAATATCTTTATGTACTTGATACCTATTAAAAAGTAATTTATTTACAAAACAATAAAAAGGAGAAATATTATTATGCCAAAAATTAAAACAAGAAAAGCAGCTGCTAAGCGTTTTACTGTTAATTCTAACGGAACTATTAAGCACGCTCACTGCAACAAAAACCACATTCTAGCTAAGAAAACTAGAAAAAGAAAGAGATTTTTACGTGGAACAGGTTATGTTCATGCTGCAGATAGCAAAAACGTAAAAGCAATGTTGGGACAAAAGTAGGAGGTAAGTTATGAGAATTAAGAGAAGTGTTAACGCTTTAAAGAAAAGAAGAGCAATTTTAAAGCAAGCTAAGGGATATCGTGGTGCTAAGAGCAAGTTATATCGTGTTGCTCGTCAAGCAGTTATGAAGTCTGGACAATATGCTTATGTTGGACGCAAACTAAAGAAAAGAGATATGCGTCGTCTATGGATTGTACGTATCAACGCTGGTTGCCGTGCTAATGGCTTAAGCTACAGCGTATTTATCAATGGCTTAAAGAACAAGAATATCGACCTTAACCGTAAGGTATTGGCTGATATGGCAGTTAATGATGTTGCAAGCTTTAACCAACTTTGCGACTTAGTTAAATCTAAATAAGCTTTTTAGATAAAGTTCGACATAAAAATACCACCAGTTTTAAAATTCGTGGTATTTTTTTGCACTAAAATCATATATTGAATTGTATAATTTAAACGCTAAAAAATACTATGGATTTTAGCCTTTTAATTTGGCTAGTAAATTTTATAACAAGGAGGGAGTTATGTTAAATCAAAATACCGATATTATTCGCATATTTAATAGTGATTATGCAAATATTAACACTAAAAATAGTTTTATACAAAAAATGATTGCAATGTCTGCAGAAGATGCTATTTCATTTAGACTAATTTCTAGTTTGGTGGGCAAATATGAGCATATGGACCAAATGAAAAATACATATTGGTTACGTGTGCCACAATCTGATAACAAAGAATATGGCGATGATGTTCAAATGACAATCATTAAGTAGCAAACTATAATTTAAACGTATAAAATTAAAAATCGAGGTTATGCTCGATTTTTTTAGCACCATACACAACTTTTTAGTGTTATACACTTGACTAAAATTAAGTATATTATTATACTCATAATATAAATATTACAAGAACATAGGAGTAGTTGTGGTTAGATTAACAAATGCCGACATTAAGGATTTGAAAAAGTTAAATAATAAGAAGTATCGCAAGAGTGAGGGTTTGTTCTTGGTAGAGGGGACAAAACTTTGCGAGGAGTTGCTAAATTCAACTTATCAAATAAGGTATACACTAACTTCTAATGAGTTTAAATACAACGATTTTCCTAATATTAGAGTAGTCGATTATGATGTGCTTAAATCTATTTGCACAACCACAACACCACAGGATATTGTGTGTGTAGTGTATATACCACACCTAGAGTTGGATAATCCTAAAGGTAACAGTTTGATACTTGATGGGTTGCAGGACCCGGGTAATATTGGCACACTTATACGTAGTGCTATGGCTTTTGGATTTAAGGATATTTATTTTATAGATTGCCCAGATATCTATAGCGAAAAGGTGGTGCGAGGCTCTATGGGCGGTGTGTTTAAAATTAATGCCCACGTTGTTAGCAGGGATTATTTACTTGGCAACAAGGCCGAAATTTGCGATATTTTGCTATCTACAAGCCTACAAGGTGAACTTTTAGGTCAAAAATGTTTGCCAAAAAAGCGCATTGGTGTTATAATAGGTAATGAAGGAAACGGCGTTAGTGCCGAGTTAATCCAAGCCAGCGATATGTCAGTTAAATTACCTATGACTGACCAGGTGGAAAGTTTAAATGCTGGAGTTGCTGGAAGTATAATGATGTATGAAATATTTAAAGGAGAATTATAATGTCAGGACATAGTAAATGGAACAATATTAAAGGTCGTAAGGAAAAGTCAGATGCACAACGTGCAAAAATCTTTACAATGCTAGGTCGTCAAATTATGGTGGCTATGGCAAGCGGTTGTGACCCAGATAGCAACCCAAGCCTAAAAAACGCTATCCAAAAGGCTAAACAAAACAATATGCCTAATGATAAAATTAAGGCATTGCTTGAAAAAAATAATAAGGACACATCAAATTACACCGAAAGTGTATACGAAGGATATGGTGTAGGCGGTGTTGCTGTGGTTGTTAAGTGTTTAACCGACAACAAAAATCGTACAATTTCAGATGTTCGTCATGCTTTTGATAAGTTTGGTGGAAGTCTTGGTGCTACTGGTAGCGTTACATATATGTTTGAAAACAAGGGTGTAGTGGTGCTTGAAAAAACTGCAGATTTTGATGCTGACAAGGCAATGGAATTAGCACTTGAGGTAGAGGCATTGGACTGTGAAGATGATGAAGTGTTTACAGTGTACACTGAGCCTACTGCCAGTGAGGTTAACCGTGTAGGTGGCGCATTTACTGATGCGGGATATACAGTGTTGTCATCAGAAGTTGAGATGATACCTCAAAATTATGTAACACTTAATGAGCATCAACGTGAAACTTTTGAAAAGATGCTTGCAAAACTTGACGAAAGTGATGACGTGCAAGAAGTTATACATAACTTAGAAGAAGATTAACACAAACAGGTTTGTGTAGCGAAAAGTAAAAAATGAAAAATGAATAATTGCGGACGCTTTCGCATTATATTTAATTAATTACATAAGGGGACAAACAATGGACAAAGCAAAAGCACAAGAAAAATACTTAAAAATATTGGAATTACTAAATGGTTGTAGGGAAAAGATGTTTGCTACATATAATCTTTTTGTTGCTAACTTGGAGCAATCTAAACAGGTTAAAACTGAACTTGCTGTAAAGTATGAGCAATTACTAGACTTGCGTAGTGAATATATGCAACTTATTGCATCTGACAAGCCAGCAAAAATGCGTATTGGGAAGATACGTAATAGTGCTGCTGCACTTAAGAGTGAGCATGATGAGCAAGTTAATAGCGTGGACGGCATTATGGATGATGCCAATGCTTGCCGTAAGTCATACAAGCAGGAAGTGGTTATGTGCTGCGACACCTACAAGCAATTAAAAACCAAGTTAGGTGAAGATGCGTCTGTTGAAAAGGGATATAGACAACAAGTTAAATTAATTAAACGTATTTTGGAAAAGATTGATACGATTAAAGTTGGATTTAAGTCAGTTAAGGAAGAAATTAAAGAGCAGGCAAAGATGTTCCTAGAATTGTTTAATAAGGTTTATGAAGGCGAACTTGTGCTAAAATAAAGTAGTTGCACTTATAAGAGTGCTTATGCATATGAAGGCTAAACAAAAGTTGCATATGAAGGCGTGGTTATACCACTTATTGAGGATAGATTATAATGCGAAAGCATCATCAATATTTTCATAAGTGACGATAGTCACGTCTTCATATTTTCATTATTTTATATTATAAAAGGAAAAGGTGTATGAGAGTTTTAGGCATTGACCCAGGGTACAATATTGTAGGCTTTGGAGTTGTGGAAAGTAATGGCAATAAGGTGATTGATTATGGTGTAATTACCACACCTAAAAATATGCCAATGAGCGAGCGACTTAGGGTGATATTTGACGCTACAAATGAGTTGATTGATAACTTTCATCCAGATGAAGTTGCTTTTGAAGAATTGTTTTTTAACAACAACCAAAAAACCGCCGTTCCAGTGGCGCAGGCACGTGGTGTGTTGCTACTTGCGTGTAAGTTAAAGATGGATAATTTATACGAATATACACCACTTCAAATCAAGCAAGCACTAACGGGTGTTGGCCGTGCAGAAAAAAAACAAGTGCAATATATGGTGAAATCAATACTTGGACTAGAAAGTATTCCACGTCCAGATGACGCAGCGGATGCACTTGCAGTAGCACTTTGTCATATACAAACTAATAGCGTTTTAACCGACAATAGGGTGTAGGTGTTGTGGACACCAGCAAGTAAGTTAATATGCCGATTTATGTCGCTAAGGGTATCGGTTTATTAAGTGTAGTGTTAAGTTGTGACGATAGGATTGCAGTAGTAAGAATATTAATATCAAAACATATTTGTAAATTTTGCAAGTATGTTTTTATTTTGCTTGACAAAATACTTATTTTAACTATAATCAGCAATTGGCGGATTAATATTATGAGAATATTTGATACAATTAAGCACAAATACGATAGTGCAATAAGTTTGATAGAACAAAGAATAGAAGAAAAAAGATTGGAACAAATCGCTCAAATTGAGCATGAAAAAGCACGTGTTCAAGGGATTGCAAATTCCGAAATTCCTTGGGATTATGTGGTTAAGTTGGAATGCGAGTATGCAGATGAGAACGAAGATGTGTGTTATATAGAAAAATATGTTATATGCAAAGTACCAAGAGATGAAATTTGGTTTCAAAAAGAGATTGCTGGAGTTGTGATTACTGGCGCCGATTTTGGCAGGGATATAACACTAAGTGTTGGTGAAGACTTTTATGGCAAAAGGCAAGTTTCTTTTTGGGATAATTTTGACTATATGTGGCATGGGTGCGCAGAAACTCCAAATCTATCTAATCAGTCATTTAAATATGTTAGGGAATTAAATGAGTATGTAAATGCCTATAACAAAAGCCGTATTGATGGTATGAGCCAACATGATAATAGTGTTATGATAACAAAACAATAAATTATGCAAATATTCGACCTTTAACTAATTTATGTTGATTTTAGCTAAAGGTTTTTTATTGCTTGATTTTATTTGGTAAAGTTGATATAATATTAAAAATGAAGTCACTACGCTTATGAAAATATAAAAAGTGTTTACGCACATGAACAGCAACATACGTTGCATTGCGGATATTTTTATAAACATATTAAAAGACTTTAATGCTTAAAAGGGAAGTTTATGTTAGCGTTTATTAATGGTATTTTACGTGAAAAATATGAAGGGATTGCGGTTATTGAATGTAATGGACTTGGGTATGAAGTAATACTTACCAATTCGGCTTTTTGCAATCTTCCAAGCGAGGACGAGCAGGTAAAGTTGCCAACCTATCTACTTATACGTGAAGATGAGTGGTTGATTTTTGGATTTAGTAGTGTTGAAGAAAAGAGTTTGTTCTTGCAACTTATCACGGTTAGTGGAGTTGGTGCCAAAACTGCTATTCAAATTTTGTCTGGTGTCAAACAAAGTGATTTGGTTAATTCAATTGTTAGTGGCGATAGTCATCTAATTTCCACAGTTAAGGGTATTGGCAAAAAGACTGCTGAACGTATTGTGTTGGAGTTAAAGGACAAACTTAACCCTTACGAATATGTATTACCATTGTTTGAAACAAGGCAAGAAAGCGACCCTACTGCGATTGAAGATGCCGTTATGGTGCTTACAAGCCTTGGTATTAACAAGCATCAGGCAACCCAACTTGCACGTAAGGTGGCAGACGCTACAGACAATGCCGAGCAAATTGTAGCAAAAGCGCTACGAAATTTATCGTAATTTATGTGGCTTGTGTCACACAAAATTAAAATTTTGTCCTATGCTGACAGTAGGTGTCGTGGACACAGGCAAATCAGTTAATATATAGCTTTGTGTTGTTAAGTGTAATAATTTATTAACTGTTGCGTTATGTCGTAAGACACGTCCCTTCTAAGTAGAAGGGTGACAGATGCGTCTGTCGGGTTATATGAAACAATAAAAATTTGCGATAGCACTTTATTTGTTTTGAGCAACATTGTTGCTTAAGTAAAAATCAAAAAGGGAAATAGATATGGAACAACAAGATAATAGATTTATATCAAGCACTAAAAATTTAAGTGATAGTGAAGTAGAAAACAAACTTCGTCCGGTTAGTTTTGATGAATATGTTGGTCAGGAAAAGATTAAGGGCAACCTTAAGGTTTTTATTGATGCAGCTAAAAAACGTAAGGAAGCGCTTGACCACGTGCTTTTGTATGGACCTCCAGGACTAGGTAAAACCACACTTAGCCATATTATTGCCAGCGAAATGGGTAGTCAAATTAAGGTAACTAGCGGACCGGCTATTGAACACGCAGCCGACCTTGCGGCGGTGCTAACAAACCTTAACAAAAATGATGTACTATTTATTGACGAAATTCATCGCTTAAATCGTAGCGTTGAGGAAATATTGTATCCTGCAATGGAGGACTTTGCACTTGACTTTATTGTGGGCAAAGGTCCTTCTGCACGTAGTATGAGGCTTAAAATTCAACCATTTACACTTATTGGCGCAACTACTAAGGCTGGTAACCTTTCCAGCCCACTTAGGGATAGATTTGGAGTACTAGCACGCCTTGAAATGTATACAGTTGATGAAATTAAAACGATTATCAAGCGTAGCAGCAAGATATTGAATGTAGAAATTACCGATGAGGCGTCAACCGAACTGGCACGTAGAAGCCGTGGTACACCTCGTATTGCTAACAGGATACTTCGCCGTGTACGCGACTTTATTCAGGTGGATGGTAAAAATCTACTTGAGGTAGAAGATGCAAAACGAGCATTGGATTTGATGGATATTGACAATCTTGGTCTTGACTATACCGACAAAAAGGTGTTAGAGGCAATGATTCAAAAGTTTGGTGGCGGACCGGTTGGGCTTGACACGCTTGCCGCTTCAACGGGTGAGGAAAGCACAACTATTGAAGATGTTATCGAGCCATACCTACTACAACTAGGATTTATTGCACGTACTCCACGTGGCAGAGTGGTGTTAAGACCTGCCTATGAGCATTTTGGAATACCTGTACCTAAACACTTAATATCAGAAGAAGAAAACAAAGAATAATGAAGAATGAAAAATGAAGAATTGTGGAAGTTATTGTATCTAGAATGAAGAATTAAGAATAAAAAATGAAGAAATATGGAAGTTTTAAATAATATAGAATTAAGATAGATACTTTCGTATTTTAAATAAAAGGAACCTATGAAAGACTACACTAATGTAAATACTTATGATTATTTTTTACCTGATGAACTTATAGCTCAAACTCCGGTAGAACCTAGGGATAGTTCACGTTTGATTGTGTTTGACAAATCTACTAGAGGGATAGAGCACAAGCACTTTTATGACATTGCAGATTATTTGGTGGCGGGTGATGTACTGGTTATCAATAACACACGTGTGCTTCCTGCACGCCTTTATGGTTATAAGGCAACTGGTGCTAAGCTGGAAGTATTGTTATTAAAAAGGCATTCGATTAATGTTTGGGAATGTTTGATGAAACCAGCCAAACGTTTACATATTGGCGACGAGTTGGTGTTTAATGAAGAATTAAAGTGTAAACTGCTTGAAATTATGCCAGATGGAAATCGTAAAATTGAGTTTATATATGATGGAGTGTTGGAGGACATATTGTCACGTGTTGGCACAATGCCACTGCCACCATACATTAGGGAAAAACTTAAAGACCAAGAGCGCTATCAAACTGTTTATAGTAAGCAGGTTTCGTCCTCAGCGGCACCAACAGCGGGCTTGCATTTTACCACGGAGTTAATGGAAAAACTAAAGGCAAAAGGTGTAATATTTGCCGAAGTTACACTAGATGTTGGGCTTGGAACATTCCGCCCTTGCAAGGAGGAGGATATAACCAAGCACGAAATGCATACCGAACATTATAATATTAACGCTGAGGCTTGTGAAATTATTAACAAGGCAAAAGCAGAGGGACGACGTGTAATTGCAGTTGGCACTACTAGTGTTAGAACACTAGAAAGTGCGGCTCGCTACGGTATGCCATTAAAGCCTATTAGCGAGGATACGTCAATATTTATTTATCCACCATACAAATTCAAGGTGGTAGATGCTTTAATTACCAACTTCCATTTGCCAAAATCTACGCTTATAATGCTAGTATCTGCGTTTATGGGCTTGGATAATACTATGAACGTGTATAACACTGCAGTGGAAAATAAATACAGGTTTTTCTCGTTTGGTGATTGTATGTTTATTAAATAATTTATATATTTTGATAAAATATTTGACTTTAGTAAGCGATTATTGTAACATTTTAGTATAGGGGAAATTATGGAACAATTTGTATACACTAAAAATCATATTGATGCTATAAAAAAATATAAAACAATGCGAGTGTTGTTTTTAGCACTTGGGTGCTTTGTGTTGGCGCTCCAATCAATTACATGGCTGGTTGTATGGCTACGAGATGTGCCGGTAAAAATAAGTGATATGTGGTTTGTTGGAATAACACTAGTATATTCCTTATACTTTGTGGCATCACAAATATTTTTCATAGTACATAGCAGACGAATTATGGCAATAGTTGCAAAAGATGGCTCATATACTACTAGACGTGTAAAACTGAGATTTTCGGATAAGTCAACAATTGGCGGGGCAATTGCAGTATTTTGTAAAATTTTAGCAGTTATATTTGTATTTGTGCTAGGTGCTATGATATTTAACTTTATAACAGACTTTGTAAATTGGGGCAAGGTAATATTAAAAACTCCGCTGGTGGTATTATGTGCTATCGAATTCTTAAATTTATCCGCTGAAATTAGTTACCAAGCAATGCTTGAAAAGGTTGTATAAAAAAATGGATATCGTTTGATATCCGTTTTTTATGTTTTAATTTTTTATGTTTCAATGATTTTTGCATACACGTGCTCAAATATGCTAGGGGCTAGTTCACGCCATTTTTTGACCGCAACAATAGCATTGTGCCTTGTATCTGTTTTGATTGAAATGTCAAACACCGAGTCGGTAGTAAGAGGTTCTAGTATTCTAAGTTGAACAGTGTAGGAGCCATCAATATTTTTATAGTATTTCCCAACATATTCCTGATTACGTTTAAAATGCAATTTGTTTTCCTTGGCAAATTTTGCAATGGAGTTACGCAAACTTGCAGGTATTTTTGTATAAAATTGTGACAAGCATTCACGTCCTGCCACTGTAATATTGTAACGACTTTCGTTATTAGTAGTGTTAGGCTTGTAAATAAATTTGGCTGTAAGTAGTTGATATAACAAATCCTTACAATCCATATAGTTAACCCAACTGTTTTGACTAGAACATATTTCCAAAATGGAGGTTTCAGTAAGCGGGATATCCATATTTTCAAGCACGTATAGTAAAATTAATTTATTAACTGTATTATCTGCAACAAAATCCATAATTTCCTCAAAACATATCATAGCAAAAATATTTTGTTTTGACAAGGATTTTATATGGGTTTTATAAATTTATTTATTATTAATTGTTTCAAATTTACTTTCTATAATTTATATTTTAAATTTGTTGCAAAATAGATATGGGTTTTGCTATAATTATTAAAAGGGGATAATATGAACAATTTAGACATCAAACAATTTAATCTAGCTTGTGATGATTTTATTGCAGGTAAATATATTTTAGCCAACATTAAAGTAAAGGCATTAATCAATTCAATTAATCAAAGCGAAAAGCTAACCGATTTGGTTTCAAACTGTTTAGATGGTTTTGACTTTGCTTTGGCAATGCGTGAAAGTGTTACGCCTAAGGGGATTGTGTTGCCGCATGGTGATAAAAACGTGGTGGCATATTGCTTTAACGTGCTATTTAACTTGGACCAAGGCACAATAACGTTTTTGGATTTTTTAAACAAATATTTTACATCTGCTAAAACTACCGGCGGTGAGGAGTTTGCATTATTTGCAGATACAATTATTCAACCATTTAAAACCGCTGTAAACAATCAATATCAGCAAATGTATGAAATGACCTCAAGCGAGGATTATCAAAATAATTTATTCCACAAATTAGCACGTGTTGCGGAAGTTAATTTAAATACTATTGATAGTATTAAATTAAAGGATATTGAAAAGGAAGAACTTCAACTATTGCTACTAGCGATTAAGGATGCCAGCAACAAAAATGACCGCAAGTTAATTTACGCACTTATGGTGGGCATGGATTACTATGTAAAAAGCAATAAACGTGCAAGAAATATATATCTACAATTAAAAGATTGTTTTACACGAAATTAGTTTAGTATCAAATGAATAAACAAGGGTGATTATTGAATATAGTATTGTATGTTAAAGTTACGTACAAACAAAGTTGTAACCCTTGTTATTTTATTGGCAATTACAATATTTATTATAAGCCCTAAATTGTGTATGCAGGCAACTACTAAGGGCTTACATATATGGCTGGTTAATGTTGTGCCGGCATTATTTCCATTTTTTATACTAACACGTATTATAATTGCGCTTAATCAAACATCTATTCCCGTTTTGGACAGGTTTACATATAAATGTTTTCGCACTAACAACGCAGGGCTTGTGTACTTTTTAAGTTTACTTTCGGGATATCCAATTGGAGCCAAATTAATAAGCAGTTATTACGAAAACGGACTAATAGATAAGGCCAGTGCCAAAAAGATGTTTTGTTTTTGCTCAACTTCTGGTCCAATGTTTATTATAGGAGCAGTTGGTATTGGAATTTTTGGTAGCGCAAAGGTTGGGTACGTGTTGCTATTAGGGCATATAATAGGCAGTTTTTTAAATGGGTTGTTATATCGTGGGAAAGATATAAACATTATTGCAAATCAGCCTAAAATAACCAAAACCAGTATCAATGAAATTATGTTTGATAGTATAAATTCGATACTTATGGTAGGTGGGTATATAGTGCTAGCCTCCATTGTTATTCAAATGCTACAAATAACTAATATTTTACCAACTTTTGCTATGTTTATTTGCAAGATTTTGCCACTTAGTCAGGAGTTGGTAATTGGCGTACTCAGCGGTATAATAGAGATAACAAATGGGCTAGTAATAATAGGTAGTTTGGATGTAAGTATCACATTAAAAATTATTGTTGCATCATTTATAATTGCCTTTTCGGGTATTTGTATTATGATGCAAAGCGTTTCGTTTTTAGATAGGGTTGGATTAAAAACTAGGGAGATGATTGTACCTAAAATTACTCAGGCGATTTTTTCATTGGTTAGTACATATTTGCTTGTAATTTTGATATATTAGCAATATTTGCGTGATAAAGATTTATAAAGAGATGTGAAAAAAAAGATTTTAATTAAAAATTAAAAAAATGTCGAAAAATGTTTTGCTTTTTTAATTGTATTGTGATAATATATTTTTATCAATATAAAAGGGGAAAAATATGACAAAATTTATTACTGATAATTGGATTATCATTCTTGCTGTTTTGGGTGTAATTCTATTAGGTCTTGTTATCGCATTAATAGTTATGGACCGTAAGGACAAAAAACTTATTGCTGATTACAAGGCAAGCTTAAATGCTGATAAGGAAGAAGACCAAAAAGCAGCTAAACCAGTAGTGGCTGAAAAGGTGGAAGTTAAAGAAGAAGTAAAGGCTGAACCAGTTAAGCCAGCGGCTAAAAAAGCTCCTGCTAAAACTGCCGCTAAGAAAGCAACTGCTGCAAAGGCATCTACTAAAAAAGCAACTACAGCTAAAAAGTCTACAACAGCTAAGGCTCCTGCTAAAAAAGTAGAAGCAAAGGTAGAAGCTCCAGTAGAAGTTAAGGAAGAAGTAAAAGCTGAACCAGTTAAGCCAGCAGCTAAGAAAGCTCCTGCTAAAACTGCTGCTAAAAAAGCTCCAGCAAAAGCAGAAGAGCCAACCGCTAAAAAGGCAACTGCTGCTAAGGCATCTACTAAAAAAGCAACTACAACTAAAAAGTCTACCACAGCTAAAACTGCTGCTAAAAAGACAACTAAGAAGTAATTTACAATTCGCTCCAATAATATTTGGAGCGTTTTTTATTTGCAAATGGTGTATTATAATTAAAAGCAGTTGCAAAATAAATATGTTTGTGTTATCATAAAGCTATGAGAGTTATTGCAGGAAAATATAGAGGTAAAAAGTTAAAAGAATTTTCGTTATCGTCAACAAAACCTACGCTTGACAGGGTAAAGGAAGGTCTTTTTTCGTCTATTCAATTTGATTTAATTGGGGCTAATGTTTTGGACTTGTTTGCTGGCACGGGTGCATTGGGAATTGAATGTTTGTCACGTGGCGCAGGAAATGTGGAGTTTGTAGATACTTCAGCCGAGGCTATAAAGATAATTAATGATAATTTAAAGGGTATAGATGGCAAGTTTATAGTTACTAAAAGTGATTATGTTTCATACCTTAATAACGCTTTAAGGCAAGGCAAAAAGTATGATATTGTGCTGCTTGACCCACCGTTTGATGCTGGTTTTGGGGTTAAGGCAATTGAATTTATTATAAACAATAACTTATTAACTGATGATGGAATTATTATGTACGAAAAGCTATACGAGCCTGATTTTGATATAAATTTTGATGGATACGTTGTTAAACAAAAGAAGTATGGCACAGTTGGTGTGGTAAAAATAACTAGGGCATAAGGAGAACTATGCAATATCATAAATTTAAACAAAAAATAGTTATTGATGACATGTCGCAGTTTGATATAAAGCAAATACTAGATTGTGGACAAATATTTAGATATTTTACTTGCGACAATGTTGCCGAGGTTGTTAGCGGTAATAGATATGCGCAAATTATTACATATGATAATAGAGTTGAAATAATAACAAGTGACATTGAATATTTTGAGCATTTTTTTGACCTTGATAGAGATTACAATTTAATCAAGCAAAAATTGAGCGATGACCAGTTTTTAGCACCATGCATCAAGTTTGGTTACGGCATTAGAATTTTAAATCAGCAGTTGTTTGAAATGATTGTTAGTTTTATTATATCGGCAAACAACAATATCAAGCGTATTAAAAATTCATTAAATCATTTAAGTAAGCAGTTTGGAACTAAAATTAATTTAAATATTGAGTGTATTAAAAATAGCCCATTGGTAGATGAAAATAGTAATGCTTTTTATGCTTTTCCAACCCTTAATCAATTAAAAAGAGCAACAGTTGATGATTTTGTAAATGCAGGACTTGGATACAGGGCAGAGTATATGTATAATACAATCCAAAAACTTACCGAAGATGATTTAGATAATTTTGATAAACTGGATGTGGGCAGTCAAATTGATTTTTTGCTTTCGCTAAAAGGTATTGGCGAAAAGGTGGCGCATTGCATAATGCTGTTTGCTGTGCATCAAACTTCAGTTTTTCCGGTAGATACTTGGATAAACAAGGTGTATAATGATTTAACCAATACCACATGCACCAATCGTAAATTAATCGCTAAAATTTTAACCGATAGATATGGTGAGCTATCAGGATATGCTCAACAATACTTTTTTTACTACTATCGCACACTTAAATAACTATTTTTTGCTATAAAAAAGCACAATATGACAAACATAATCAATAAAATTTGACTATTTATTTGCTAAATCTGTGCCATTATGCTATAATTTAGGTGTAGAATGGGTGAAAAATAGGTAAAATTATGATTTTTTCAATTTTTAACTACAATCTCCCTATGGGAGAGATGATAATATTACTGCTAGCGATAACGGCAATTTTTTTAGTATCGCTTTCTTTGCATGAGTGGGCGCATGGGTTTGTGGCATACAAGCAAGGTGACGCAACACCTAAAATTGCTGGCAGGTTAACACTTAATCCACTAGCACACATTGACACAATGGGATTTGTAATGTTCTTGTGCCTAGGAATTGGTTGGGCAAAGCCTGTACCGGTTAATCCTAATAATTTTAAAAAGTTTCGCTCCGGCATTGCTAAGGTTTCACTTGCTGGTGTGGCAATGAACTTTATACTATGTGTAATTGGAAGTTTTCTATTTGTACTATCACTCAATTTGATAGGCGATTCGCAGGATTTAATAGTTATAATTTGCGAGTGGTTAATGTTTACTAACGCTTGCCTAATGGTGTTTAATTTGTTACCGATTTATCCACTAGATGGCTTTAATTTTATTAGCTCGTTTATGCGTGGCGACAACAAGTTTGTGCAAGCCAATATCCGCAATTCGGGCAAAATATTTATGATAATATTGTTTGTAGATTTGTTCCTTGAACTATTTACAGGTTATTCAATTATAGGGTATTTACTGTCGGTGCTTGCAAGTTGGATTTACAATCCGCTTTGCTGGCTATGGCAATTAATGTTTTAGAGGTAAAATATGGCAGAAGAAAAAGAGGTTGTGCAGCAAACCGAACCTATCGAAGTACAAGACACTCCGGTTACATTTGAAAATGCAGAGGAAAATGTAATCAAGTATAAGTTAAATGACTTTGAAGGTCCGTTGGACTTGTTGTTACATTTAATTAAGGAAAAGAAAAAAGATATTATGGAAATTCAGTTATCCGAGATAACCGACCAATATCTTAATTATATCAACGAAATGAAAGAGCAGGATATGGAAATTGCTACCGAATTTTTAGTGGTGGCTACCAAACTTATGGCAATCAAATCATTTCAGATGTTACCAGTTGAACCAGTTGAATGTGACGACGAGGAAATGATGGACCCAGAACTTGCATTTAAGTTGCATTTGAAGGAGTACGAGTTGTTTAAGGAAGCGGGTGAAACATTACACAACATTGAAAATGTAAATAGGTTTTATAAGGCTCCAGACAAATCAGTTGGTGATAGCAGGATAGTGTTTAACCAATTTAACCTTGACAAAATGTTGGACGCATTTGCAAAAGTGTTGATGCGTGTAGATGAAAAGGAGCACCCACAGGAAGCCAAGAAAATCAACAAAGATAGATGGACAGTTGCCGAGAAGTTGCAGTTCTTAAAGGGTGTATTAAAGGAAAATAAGGAAATTAATTTCTTTAGCCTATTTGATGAAAATTATTCTAAACTTGAAATTATCACAGTGTTCTTAGCGGTATTGGAATTACTAAAATTCCAATATGCTGAAGTGGTGCAAAACGATAAATATGAGGATATAATAATTAAGGCAAAAGACAAGATTGATGAAGAATAGTACAAGGAGATAAAATTATGAAAATAGCAGATATTGCACGCATTATCGAAGCAGTGGTGTTTGTATCCGGTGATGGAGTGGATAAGGACGAATTTAAACGTTTATATGATTTATCCGATAAGGAACTTAACAAGTGCCTAGATATTTTAAAGCAAAAATATAGCGGAGATAGCGGTATTCACATTATTCAATACAAAAACAAAATTCAATTTTGTTCTAATCCTGAGTTGGTGGAAAATGTGGCGGAAATATTAAATCCAATCCGTGAACGTAGCCTAACTAAAGCAGCACTTGAAACTGTGGCAATTATTGCATATAAGCAACCTATTACACGTACCGAAATTGAGGAAATTAGAGGTGTTAACTGTGACTATGCTGTGCAACTACTTCAAAATAATAACCTTATTGAAGTGGTTGGGCGTAAAGATGCGGTGGGTAAGCCTTTGCTATTTGGCACAACCGAAACCTTTTTAAAGCGATTTGAACTAGAAAGTTTGGATGCGTTGCCTAATCATAAGGAATTGTTGGATCGTATCCGTGTTATCCACAGCGAAGGCGATAGTTTGTATCGTGAGTTTACCATCCCTGAGGAGGATGCAGAGGATGCTTCAACTAGTGATGAAACAGCAACCGTAACTGATGAGCAAGAAATTCCTTCAATCTCGGTTGTTGAACAATCTGCGGAGGGTGCTGCCGAAGATGTTACACAAACCGAAAGCAAGCCAAGTGCCAAAAGGGCTTCACGCAAGGCTAAAGATGTGGAAGTTAAGCAACCTACGCAAACCTTGGAAGAACCTGAAAAGAAGGTTAGTTGGCGTGATAAAATGAAGGCTAAGATGGCTGAAAATGCCGATAACTATGATAATTTGGATAGTGTGCTTGAAAAGAAAAATAAAAAATAATCATATATAGGGAAGGCTTATGGGAATATTTGGAAATTTTTTTAAACGAATTAAATATGTTTTTACTAAAAACGAACTAAATGATGATTTTTATGACGAATTGGAGCAGACATTAATTAGTTCCGATATGGGCGTAATGACCAGTGAAGAAATTATTGACGAATTTAAAGATACCGTCAAGGCTCGCATGATTAAGGACGTGGAAAATGCGCAAAAAGTATTGCGTGAAATTTTGGTCAACAAGTTGCAGTTTGACGAGGTGAAATTTGAGTATCCAATGATTATCACAGTTGTGGGTGTTAACGGCGTTGGAAAAACCACCAGCATTGCTAAAATGGCTAATTATTTTACCAAACAAAAGAAAAATGTAATGCTTGTGGCGGGTGACACCTTCCGTGCTGCAGCAACTGAACAACTTGATGAATGGGCAACACGTTTAAAATTAAAGATTGTTAAGCAAGGTGAGGGCGCAGATAGTGCAAGCGTTGTGTTTGATGGCATATCATCAATGAAGGCAAAAAAGGCAGATGTGCTAATCGTAGATACTGCCGGCCGACTTCATACAAAGGTAAACCTTATGAAGGAATTGGAAAAAATCAACAATGTGGCTAGGCGTGAATAT
The DNA here is from genome assembly GCA_045126575.1 of Candidatus Onthoplasma sp. Lineage (GTDB taxonomy): Bacteria > Bacillota > Clostridia > Christensenellales > UBA1242 > Onthoplasma. The sequence goes on from JBGVOQ010000029.1 coordinate 57,472, forward strand.
CCAGAAGCAAAACACCTTAATTTTATAGTGCTTGACGCTAGTATTGGTCAAAACTCGCTAGCACAAGTAGAGGCATTTAAGCAAAGCGTTAATATTGATGGTATAATACTTACCAAGCTAGACGGCACAGCAAAGGGTGGTGTGGCATATCCTATCGTTAAGGAATTGGAAGTGCCTATTGTATTCACCGGATTTGGCGAAACCATCAACGACCTATCAAAATTCAATGTAGAAGAATTTGTAGATAAAATTTTGATGTAGAGGGGGGATTATGAGTCATTATTCTGATGTAGGATTTAAACTTTCGGCTAATGATGCAGAAGCAATCAAGGAGATAGAGGCAATTATTAGATATTTTTTATCATTTAAATATGATAAATTTGAAGCCTGGCAAATCGGAGATTATGATTACTTAATGTTTTTAGTTGGTGATATTAGATATTTTATTAGACGAAACAAAAATTGTAATATTATAGACAAACATAGCTTGGGTTATAATAATAAAATTATTACAGAAGTTGACACTATTTCCAACATACCAATGCTAAACGAAACTGAAGATTTTGATTTAATTAAAGTTGAAAAAAATGGAATACCCTTTTGGTTTAGTTGCCCTAATATAGACATTATTGGAAAAAATAATTTAATAAATAAAATAAAAATTGCCTGTTTTGCAGATAATGCCATAATTAAGGAACAGAATGTTTCAAAGCTTGATATCGAACAATATGGAATGTTTGCTGACCAGTGTTATATTGCTAATATGGAAAGTTTGGATAGAGGGTTTATTAGCGCCATAATTAAAGACTTTAAAATAGAAAAAAATATTTTAACTAATTCAAATTATATTGTTGTAGATGCTGAGTGTTTGGGAATGAATTTAAAAATGTTAATAGAAGATCATCCTCAAATTGTAAAGGAGCTAAAAATCGGAAGGGTAATTTGTGGTGAATTTTG